>CAKZOD010000080.1 GCA_937136055.1 uncultured Oceanospirillaceae bacterium
TAGTCGCGCTGTAGGTTGCAGGGCCAGTCTTAAAGAATATGCTAAAAAACTTGAAATAGGCTGGATCAAAGGTATTGGTCTTTGTTCAAAATTGTTTCCAGTTTAATACTTCTGTTTATAGCTATATCGCTATTGGGTTTACTGTACCACTACATACATCCCATGGATCTATTCGTCTGAAACATCGGAAAATGATTGAATTTTCGAGAATTTTTTGGATGTTTCTGGTAGTGGAGGAGGGCCAATATTTACTAGGGCGTTTTGCTTGTTAGTTAAATTATATGGCTGTCCTTCATTGAGCTTCCTTTTATCAGCTTTGGATTGCTTTGCCGCCGCTTTTTCCTGCTCTTTTGATACTTGAAAACCAGCAAGGCAACTTTCTTTCCAATGTTTTATTTGCTCAGAATAAAGTCCCTTGGCACGGCAATATTCACCAAGTTCGGCTTCAGTCATGGCGCTGGTTTCAATAATAACGGCCAGCTTTGTTTCAGCTGACCACTGCTCTGATGTCGGTTTCTTTCCTGGCACTGGCAATCCTAATTTCTTTGCTTTATCTCGCCAATTATAAAGGGTTTGTAAGCCAATGTCTTCTTGTCTTGCTACTTCTGCAACGGTCATATTTAGTGGCGGTAGCAGATTCTTTAATACTGCTTCTTTTCTCTCGTCCGAATAACTAGCCATCAATCTCTCAATCCGCCCATGTGCTCTAACTTTAGGGGGTGACAACTACTCTGACACAGGGGGCATTCGTAAAATCCTATCTGAAATTATCAGGCGTAATCATCTCACCACGCCTACGGTTTGTTTATGAGCCCTTTTTTTAGCATTAGTTGTTCACAGCTAAAGACTTGCCATATTAAGGGCTTTAGAGTATTAATGAACGCTTAAAATCCGCTCACAATCATGCAGTTACAACGCTTTTTTGCTTCTAATCCTGAGTTCTGCAGGCGGTTTAAAATATATTTATATTTTTTTGAGCGTCGGAAAAGAGTTACAAGAGTGCCATAGCACCATTTGTATTTATAAGTTATTGATTTTAAAATAATATAACAGTCTGTTTTGTGCTACAAAAAAGAGTAACAATTGCTTGCATAAAAAGTACCAGAAAGTTAAGTCATCGTTTATATGACAATAATTTTTAATGAAAAGTTACCTAAAAAATTGCAGAAAAACTCTTTTAAGAATAGGTATATTGTTTATTTATCAATTAGTTATAGCTGTTTTTTTAAATTTTCAACTCTTTTTCGGACCCCTTCCTAGGTTTTTAAACTCTCTTCTAATGCGCGTGCGTATGCGCGCGTTATACGCTCCTAATGGTGTAACTAGACACATTATCTAGCGTTTAGGATTGAGCCAAGAGGGCTATTTATTGATGGATAAAATGTGATAGATAGAAGAGTTATTAGAGAGAACTTTTGCACGGTGTTTGCATGATCTTTGCACGTACAAAAAACGCACAAACAACTTCCTCTTTAAATTTTTGAAAAATAAAGAGGAAATAAAAATTCTAAAAAATAAAAAGTTAAGGGCGTTTATCGACCATATAAACCGCTTCCCCAGACACAACCACTGTATCGTTAACAGTTACTTTGGCATCCATAGTGACACGTCCGCGGCGCTCATTAATATCGGTGATCGTCAAACTAGTGATGACGGTGTCATCAATAAAGATAGGCTTGCGAAACTTTAATGTCTGTGACAAGTAAACGCCGCCAGCGCCTGGAAGTTTAGTGCCCGCAACTGCTGAGATCAGTGCAGCGCTGAACATGCCGTGGACAATTCTTTTCCCAAAGGTGGTTGTTTTGGCGTACTCTTCATCCAAGTGGATGGGGTTGTGATCACCGCAAAGGTCGGCAAATGTGGCAACATCTGTAGCAGTGATAGTTTTTTCGATGCTGTCAGACATGCCAATTGAAAGGTCTTCTAAATAGTAGCCGTGTGAGTTGCTCAAACTGTGTTCTCCATTTGGAATTAATCTTATAAGGTATTGTACCAGTTAATAAAATAGAACCGCACCTATTGTATTCACTGTTGATGTAGATTTTGTTTCAGATTTTTGGTTTTTACGATTTTGCATTATGCACACTCTCGCAGCCTCAGTTGTTCAATTACTTTTGTGATTCTGCTAGGATCTGCTGTCGAAAAAAAATGGATCACTATGACCAGCTCTCCAATGTTACAGGCACCTGTAAACAAAACTTTAAAGAATATGACTTTACCGATGATGTTTGGCTTAGTCATGTTGATGTCTTTCAATCTTATTGATACTTATTATGTCAGTTTGTTAGGGACGCAATCCCTCGCTGCTTTTAGTTTTACCTTTCCGGTCACTTTTATGGTGATCAGCTTAGCGATTGGTTTAGGCGTCGGGGTATCTGCGGTCATTGCTAAAACGTTAGGGCAGCAGCTGAAATCTTTAGCGAGACAGCAAGCCAGTGTCGCTTTGATGCTTTCAGCGGTGTTGATCTATGTGCTGGCGTTGATCCTCATTGTACTTCTCGATCCTCTCTTTAAAGCGATGGGTGCTGATAGCACACAATTAGCGCTAATTGCTCAATATATGCAGCCTTGGTTATTAGGTTGCTTGTTTATCATTATGCCGATGATCGGCAACTCTGTAATGCGTGCCTCAGGAGATACCAAGACACCTGCGAAAATTATGGCTTTAGGGGCTTTGATAAATGCGCTGCTAGATCCGTTGTTTATTTTTGGCTACGGCCCTGTGCCTGCAATGGGTATCACAGGTGCAGCTATTGCTAGTGTATTGGCAAGCTCAATTAGCTGCGTGATTGTTTTTTATAAATTGAAGTTTAGTTACGATTTGCTCGGCTGGGGTTGTGCAGTTTCTCAGATGAGGGAGTTTGCTAAACAGATACTCTCTATTGGTTTGCCAGCAGCTGCATCTAATATGATGACACCGATTTCAACGTCTATTTTGATAGCGATGGTGGCTCAGCATGGTGCAGAAGCCGTGGCCGCTTTTGGGGTAGGGAGCCGTATAGAATCGATTGCTATCATTTTAGTGCTGGCGCTATCGATGTCGTTGCCACCTTTTATCAGTCAAAATTTTGGAGCGGGGCAGTTGTTGCGGGTGCGCCAAGCGTATACTCATTCGATCTCCTTTGCGCTTATTTGGCAGGGAGTTGTTTATCTATTGCTGTGGAGCTGTGCGGATCTATTGGCAGGGTTATTTGCATCTGACCCTAAAGTTATTCAAGTGATCAGTTTGTATTTGGCAATTATTCCTTTAACTCACGGTTTGGTTGGGGTGACGATTTTAAGTAACTCTTCTTTAAATGCGATACATAAGCCTATGAAATCATTGTCTTTAAATGTTATGCGTTTGTTTGTGTTTTTGCTGCCTTGTGCATACCTAGGCAGTCAGCTATGGCAGTTAAAAGGGATGATTATAGGAGTGGCTTTCGCCGCAGCCTTATCAGGTGTGTTGGCATTTTGGTTGATGTCAAAGCAATTGTTGGTGCTTGAGGCGGGTGCGAAAAACACCTCACAATAACAGTCTCGCACTTTGCTATTGTTCTTTACAGCGCTTTGTTAAATAACAAAAAGTTGTAGGAGGCATTTGGTGATCAATAAATCCTGTTCAAATGTCTATGAACAGGTATTATTACAAGCAATCAATTGACGAAGCTGTTTGATTTCAATTCATTGCAAGATTTGAAAAGGTAATTCATGGAAAATAAAGTGTATTTAAGGAAGTCTGTGGTGCTAATGGCCACGCTGTTTATTGCGAATGTAGGAAATCTGCAAGCGGCGCCAAGTTTTGATGGCCCATCGTCAGTGCCTAAATATCATCCGCTGTGCTTGCCCGAGCTTAAAAACTGGGAAGAAGACGGTGGTGCTTTTGATATGCAAAAATGTGCTTCTAACAAGCGTCAGTCAGAAGTGAGTAAAACTTCTGAAGGTGCATACTATGCGCAGCGTGCAGATGGCGCGCCAGGTTACATGGCGTATAAGCCGATCGGCTCTCTGGATGGTTCTATGGAGTTACTGCTGGTATACGATAAAAAATCACACAATCCATTAACTTCTATCTATTTTCTAGGGCGCATTCCAGGTGCTGAGTTAACCCGTGATTTTTTAACCACAATTGAAGATGGTGGTGATCGTTGTATGGGGGGAGTTAATGCAGCGCGTTTAATTTCAGCCTCTGAACTTGAAGTTGATATCAATGCGACTGTGCGCAAAATGCTAACCTTTTTGGACGGTGATGAAGATGAAGAGGTTGATACAGCGACCTTGTCTTTTAAACCCGGTAATTACCAAGCGTTTGCCTGTGCTGGCACTATCACTAAAACGTACAACTTAATAGATAATAAGATGCACTATAGCCGTGTTTCATTTACCCGCGATGAGTCAAGAAAACAAATCGATAAAAGCTCTCGCTGTTATGACCGTGTTGTGGCTGATCATTTGTCCCCGCCAAGGGTGTTGGATATGGATCAATACCAAGGCTTCCTTGAAACATATAGACAACAGTGCGGCAGTATAAGATAGATACATGCGATTTTTACATACCTCAGATTGGCACATTGGCCGCACGTTTCACAATGTGTCTTTATTAGATGATCAAGCGTATATTCTCGATCAAATCCTTGAAATAGCAATTGCTCAAAAAGTAACAGCCATCGTGGTTAGTGGAGATATCTATGATAGATCTGTGCCGCCTGCCACGGCCGTTGCGCTTTTAGACAGTGTTGTTCATAAAATCATTCATGATCTCAATATTAGTTTAATTATGATTCCAGGCAATCATGATAGTGCCCAGCGTTTAGGCTTTGCATCTCGCCAGCTGAAACATGCAGGCTTGCACATTCTAGGTGAGCTTGAGCAAACGCCTTCCAGTGTTGTGCTTAGCGATACTGAAACACAAGTGGCGTTTTGGGGAATGCCCTATGCAGACCCTGCCCATGTGCGCAGTGCTTATCAGGTTAATGTCAGTACGCATGATCAAGGTATACAAGTGCTGACTGAAAATATCGTTAAGCAGTTTACGCCAGGTCAGCGCAATGTTGTATTAAGTCATTGCTTTCTAGATGGTGCGAGTGAGTCAGACTCTGAGCGTCCGCTGTCTATCGGCGGGGCGGATCGGGTTTCTTGGCAGCACTTTGAGGCGTTTGATTACGTCGCCCTTGGTCACTTACATGGTCGCCAGTTTAAGGGTGTTGAGCGTATTCGCTACTCAGGGTCGCCACTAAAGTATTCATTTTCAGAAGAGAAACAGATCAAATCAGTGACTATTGTTGATATCAGCGCAAGTGAGCCTTGTGCTTTTGAGCAAGTGCCGTTAAAACCGCTGCGAAATATGCGCAGTATAGAAGGTGAATTTGAGACTATATTGAAAAATGGAATCAGTGATCCTAACCGTGAAGATTACTTACTGGTTAAATTGACTGATACCCATGCGATATTAGATGTGATGGGTAAGTTAAGAGAAGTGTTTCCCAATATATTGCATCTTGAAAGGCCTGGGCTTATGGCGCAGCGCTCTGATCAAGGAGTTGCACCACAACAGCTTAATACTAATGAGCTGAGTATGTTTGAAGACTTCTTCGGGCAAGTCATGCAGCGAGAGCTCACCAAAGATGAGAAAGCGTTAGTGGAACAAGTGATTGATAATGTTCAGCAAGGGGGTGCTAAGTGAGGCCTTTAACTCTTGAAATGTCAGCATTTGGCCCCTTTGCAGGTACAGAGTTCGTTGATTTTAGAAGCCTAGGTGAGCAGCCATTATTTTTAATCAATGGCGTCACAGGGGCAGGCAAAACGACCATTTTAGATGCGATTTGTTTTGCCTTGTATGGGAAAACCACCGGGGATGAGCGCGATGCGAGTCAGATGTGTTGTGATAACGCTCCAGCCCAAGCAATCACCTATGTTGAACTGAGTTTTGCTATCAAAGGCCAATTTTATCGCCTAAAACGAATTCCTGAGCAATCTCGCCTGAAATCAAAAGGTGAGGGCGTAACTAAACAGTCAGCTCAAGCGCAGCTATGGTCTATTGATGAAGAAGGTAACGAGTTAAAGGTTATTGTCAGTCAAAAAGTCACCGAGGCAACTCGCGAAATCGAGCTGTTGACGGGCTTGAATGCGGATCAATTTCGACAAGTGATGGTGCTGCCCCAAGGGCAATTTCGCAAATTATTAATGGCCGATTCAAAAGACAGAGAGCGAATTTTTAGCCAGCTATTTTCGACGGAAATTTATAAGCGCATTGAAAACCAGCTTAAAGAGCAGGCGTTACAGCTAAAGCGTGAAGTAGAGAAAATCCAGCATTATAAAAGCAGTTTGTTACAGTCCCAAGCCATTGAGACAACTGAGCAGTTAGATGAAAAAGTTGTCACTTTAGAAGGTGAAGCTAAAGCTGCATTAGTGGTAAAAACTCAGTGCCAAGCAGGTTACCTGCAAGCCACCAAAGGTTTTGAGCAAGCGAAAAGCATTGCTCAGGCATTTGATCAGCTGAGAAAACTGGCTGGGCGCGCAGATGCGCTAAAGGCGCGACAAAGTGAAATAGGGGCAATTAAACAGCGAGAGTTGCGCGCGCAAGCGGCTCAGGCAATTGCACAAGATCATCAGAAAAAGCAAAGTGTCGCTTTGCAGATACCCGATGCGCAAACGCTCCATCAACATGCGCTGAGTAGTTTAAAGCAGTGTCAGGATGCGTTATTAGCAGCCCAGCAAGAACAGCAGCAATGCCCGCAAATACGCCAGCACATTGATGATGCGAAAAATCAGCAAATCGCATTTAAACGCTATCAGAAACATGCGGACGAGCTGAATCAACTGCAAGTCAAATGCGAGCATGAAAAAGGGCAAGTGTTAAAGACGCAAGGTCACTTTGATAAGACCCAGCAGCAACTTGAAGTGCTGGTTAAAGAAAAACAAAGTATTAACCAAAAGATTGAAAATAACGCGGCGCAGTTGGCTCAAATTGTCGATCCTGAATTAAAGCAAATGCGCGCAAAGCAAAATATTGAGCAGCTTGAAGCTTTGTCATCGCTGCGTTTAAGCTTGTCTAATGAGCGTCAGCAGTTAGCGTTATTAAAAACCCAAGGTACAGCGCTTAGTAAAGATGCGAAAGCCAAACAAGATGCTGTAAAAGAAATGGAAATGCAGTGGCATTTGTCGCAGGCTCAGCACCTTGCACAGCAGCTTCAAGCGAACTTGCCTTGCCCGGTGTGTGGATCGAAAGAGCATCCGCAACCTGCACAGTTAAGTGGTCGTTTAGTGACATTGGCACAAATCGATGAAGCGAAAGTAGCGGCGCAATCTGGGGAGCAACAACTGCTTGATCAAAGAGACCTTTACTCAAGTTGTTTAGCTAAGTGTAAAGGGATTAAAGAGCAATTAGATGCGCTGCAAATACGCTTTGATGGCGCTAATGAAGACTTAAGCGAAGCTCAGCATAATGACTTAAGCTATTGGCAAGCAGAGTTGGTTTTGGCGCAACAAGCACTAAAAGCGTTGGGTGATCATAAGGTGCATGTGCTGCAAGCTCAAAAGCGCATTAAAGAATTGGATGCCTTGCACGAAGAGGCAAATATCTTGTTTGTTCATCAGCGTGATAGCGTAGCGCAAGCACAAACTGCGCTAGCTGTCGTTGAAAAAGAAATGCACAATTGTGCAGCGCAATTGCCTCAAGATTATCAGGTGCCTGGCGCATTGCAGCAAGCGCAGCAAAAAGTGTTGAAGCAGCAGCAACTGCATGAAACTGAACTACAGCGATTAACTGATAAGTATGTGCAAGTACAAGGAGATCTGGAGGCCGCTCAAGCTAAAGCTAATACACTAAAAAGTGGTGTTGAGAATCTACAACAGCAATTCGAAGTGTTAGATACCCAATGGCAGCAAGTATTAAGTAAAAGTATTTTTGATGATGAGCTTGGCTTTTTGCAGGCGAGTGTCGCGGTTGATGAGCTAAGAGTTTTACAGGATGAGCTGGCTGCGTTTGAAGCGGAACGTCAAAAAATTGAGACGGAAAGCAAAGTACAGCGCCAGTTAATTGCAGAAAATGATCAGCCAGATTTACAAGCTTTAGAAGCAGAGCTTAATCACTTACAGCAGCAGCAACGTGAGGCTGAAAATCAGTGGTCTTTAATTGATAAGCAGTTATCTAGCTTAAAAGAAACTGCTAAGCAGTTGATAGAGCACCAAAAAAAGCATCTAACACTCGAGCGCCAGTACCAAGTGGTGGGTACTTTGTCAGATGTTTCAAATGGTAATAGTGCTGACAAACTAAGCTTGCAGCGTTTTGTTCTCAGTGCATTGCTAGATGATGTCTTAGTAGAGGCGAGTAGTCGTCTACTGATTATGAGCCAAGGGCGCTATCAACTACTGCGCAAGGAGAGTCGTGCTAAAGGCAATAAAGCATCGGGCTTAGAGCTTGAAGTGGATGATGCTTATACCGGCAAAGTGCGAGCGGTTGCAACATTGTCTGGTGGTGAAAGCTTTATGGCGGCACTCGCCTTAGCGCTCGGTTTGTCAGGTGTGGTGCAAGCGTATGCCGGTGGCATCGTATTAGATACGCTCTTTATCGATGAAGGATTCGGAAGCTTAGATGCTGAGGCGTTAGAGTTGGCAATTCGTACGCTGGTGGATTTGCAGCGCACGGGTAGAATGATCGGTGTTATCTCTCATGTTTCTGAATTAAAAGAGCAAATATCAATGCGTATCGATATTAGTAGTGATCAGCAAGGCTCGCACTTAACGCTCGTTCATTAATAGATAGCAAAGGGGGTTAAAGACAGCATTTTTTATACTTTTTCCCGCTGTTGCAAGGGCAAGGTGCGTTGCGATTAATCTTCGCGCTTTGCTGTTTTTCTTTTGGTGTATCAATGCTTTCTATATGCTCGCCATCAATATAGCGCCAGCACCATTGGTCGTTTATTAGCTCCTTCACGAAGCGGGATTTTTCGTGAAGAAGTTGTAATTGGTTATTCTCATTAAACCATGCCTTAAATTCGACAAAGCTTTCATTGCTATTTTGCTGTGTCGACACGATTTCTAGTTTAAGCCATTCAAGTTTTGTAGCCTGTTCTATTTGTGAAGAAGAAAGACTGGCGTGGCAGCTGCTGTGATAAGTTTTGATGATGAAATCAGCATTATCTAATACAAACGCACAGAAGCGAGAGCGCATTAGTTTTTCAGCACTGGGTGTCTGTTGTGGGTTTTGGTGAATAAGTGCGCAGCACTGTGTGTATTCTTGGGTTGAGCCGCAAGGGCAAAGTAGGGGGTGCTGCATGTTCAAGTGGTCCTGTCTGTAGTAATTAACAGTGTCTATTGTAGGACTAAATACATAATGGCAATACTTATTTAATCGATTTTGATCATAGAGTAGGGGTGTATTGTGCTAAATCTTGGAGTCTATCTGTTTAATTTAGCAATTATCTTCTAAAAAGGCAGTAATTCGGCGCTTTAAACATAGCCTAATGGTAGTTATTCACGGATAATGTCGCCTCCTTATTTTCCCTGTATTGTTTTTAATCACAAAGGCAAACAATAGGAAAATTATCACCAAAAGATAAAGAGAGTAATATGAAACGTGTAGGTTTTGTCGGCTGGCGCGGAATGGTAGGTTCTGTGTTAATGCAGCGCATGATAGAGGAAAATGACTTCGATCACATTGATGAAGCAGTTTTCTTTACCACATCACAAGTAGGTCAAGCGGGTCCGGATATTGGTAAAACAATTCCAACCTTAAAAGATGCGACCGATATTGATGAGCTAACGACCATGGACGCGATTATTACTTGCCAAGGTGGTGATTACACAAATGACGTCTACCCTAAGTTGCGTGCAGCTGGCTGGAAAGGTTACTGGATAGATGCAGCGTCAAGCTTGCGTATGGCTGATGATAGTATCATTGTGCTGGATCCTGTGAACCGTAACATCATTGATAAAGGTATTGCTTCTGGTATTAAAACCTTTGCCGGTGGTAACTGCACCGTTTCATTGATGTTGATGGGATTGGGCGGTCTTTTAAAAGGCGGCCATGTCGATTGGTTAACTTCAATGACATACCAAGCAGCTTCTGGTGGCGGTGCACGTCATATGCGCGAGCTAGTGAGTCAAATGGGTGCAATTCATGCATCTGTTGCAGACAAACTAGATTCTGGTACGGCTATTTTAGAATTGGATGAAAAAGTCGCGCAAACGTTGTTGAACAACGAAGTGCCTGTTGATCAATTCGGTGTGCCGCTCGCGGGTAGTTTGATTCCTTATATCGACAAGCAGCTAGACAACGGTCAGTCAAAAGAAGAGTGGAAAGGTTTTGTTGAAACAAACAAGATTTTAGGCAAGCTTGATTCGCCAATTCCAATCGATGGAACTTGTGTGCGTATTGGTTCTATGCGCTGTCACTCACAAGCTTTTACTATTAAATT
>CAKZOD010000081.1 GCA_937136055.1 uncultured Oceanospirillaceae bacterium
GACTCCTTCGCCACCGCACTCGCCGAAGCCGCCGCAAAGCCACCTTGCTGCACCAAACGGCGCGCCGCCTTCAGCAAACGTAAGCGGGTATCGGCCTTTTTAGCCAAAGTATGTTCGGTTTCGCGATAAGCCAATGCAAAGCTCCTAAAGAAGTGAATGTTAGTTCATTTGTTAATAAGTGAACCATGATTCAGTTGTTTGGGCAAGAGTCGTTTGGTTACGGTTGAAGCAGGTGGGAGTTGTTAGATTGAGGTAGCTCAAGGTGTAGGTGAGCTTGAAGTTTACAAATTGACACAAAACTCAGGAGTGTATAGTGTACGTGCCATCAATAAACATCATTAACAGGGAAGGTCGGATGATTTCAAAGAAAATTTCTCTTAGTTCGCCTTTCCTATTTATAAATACTTATGCGGGATTGGTTCGTATAGCAAGAAGTTAGGCTTCAGAAAATGAAATTACCGGATGATTCAATCATTAACGATGAAGGTGACCTTGTATATATAAGCGTAGAGAGATTCTTACGCGAAATTTGCGAAGGAAATAATTGTTTTCTGTGTGGCAAATCATACGAAGAAGGAAGAACTAAAGAGCATATCATTCCAAATTGGGTCCTAAGAAAATTTGGTTTGCATGACAAGCTTGTAACTTTACCAAACGAAACTAGGTTGCGTTATGGAGCCTATATAGTGCCCTGTTGCGGACCGTGTAATGGAAAGCTTAGTAAAGATATTGAAACGCCATTGAGCTCGTTGATCTCAAAGGGCTTTGGTGCGGTAGCTGAGTATGTCCAGAAGAATGGACCGGAAAAGTTGTTTGTATGGATGTGCCTCATTTTTATAAAAACGCATCTAAAAGACGAAAGCTTGAGAATGGATCGTGACTTCAGCAAGTCAGGTTCTTCTATCGCTTGCGAGTTGGGATATGATAGAGAGATATTTCACCATACATATTGCCTAGCGCGATCACCTTATACCAAAGCTTTGATACAAGAATATGCTTTGGGATCATTCCTTCTTTTTCCAGTCGACGAAAATGGTGCGAGAGAACAGTTTGATTTTATCGATCTTTCAGATGCGCTCACCTTTGGGATTGTTATCGGTGATGTAGGCATGATTTCTGTTTTTGGAGATGCTGGGGCTATTCTTGACGCATTACAAGACAATATTATCCGTCGACTTAACGGTGCGCTAAATCACAACCAGTTTCGAGAATTAGTTTCACATTTTGCATGCTGTAGGGTGCAATTAAAGGATAATCCGAAGTTCATTAGCGTCTACGATGGTGAAAAAAGCCTGATACTTTGTAGCACTCCAGGTTTTAGTGCGGAGTATGAAGACTATGATCCACTCGTTCTTGGTAGCTTTATGGAAAGATTGATATGGCCGAGGATATCTCATGTTGCCCCTGAGGAATACAAAGAGAAACTTAGGAGTGGCCAAATTACGTACCTTTTTAATGAGAATGGAGAATTTCGTGACCATGCATCCTAACAAGGAAAAGCAAGCCGGTGTGTTATACGATCAGCTTGTCCTCTTAGCATTCCCACAGAATTGGAAAAGGAAATCATGCAATACATAAAACAACTAAAGCTTTTTAACTATAAAAGATTTAAGGAATTTGAAGTTGAATTTGATTCAAAGATTAATACAATCATTGGAGACAATGAAGCCGGTAAAAGCACAATACTACAAGCAATCGAACTACTTTCCAGTGGAAGCAGGCATAAAGTAGAGGCAACAGGTATTGAGTCCATTCTTAATAAAGACTCGGTAACTGAATTTTTAGCTGGTGAAAAGACTTTTGAGAAATTACCTGAAATTCATGTAGAAGCTTACTTGAGCGATGAAACCAATCCCGATCTTGTCGGTAGGCATCACTCAAAAGCACCTATTGATGCCAGTGGCCTGCATATGGTCTGCCTGCCAAACGAAGACTTAATCAACGAAATAAATCAAGTTTTAGCATTAGATAACGGAAACTTTCCATTTGAATTTTACATCGTGAAATTCATTACTTTTAATGGCGAGGCATATTCTGGTTATCGCCGATTCCTTAAGTGTTTAACAATAGATAGCTCAAAAATAAATAGCGAACATGCAAACAACGAATACATAAGAACAGTTTATGATTCCACCGTAGAGCATGCAAATAGAATGAGCCTGAGCAACGAATATCGTTTACAAAAAATACAATTCAAAGAAAATAATCTCAAAAGTATTAATGAAGGGTTAGGTAGTTACGAGCTAGCTATACGCTCAGGGTCAAAATATAACCTGGAAGCTGACATCACTCTAACTCAAGATGACATACCCATAGATGCTAGGGGCCAAGGGCAGCAGTGTTTCATAAAAACTGAATTCGCACTGAATCGTAACGCTGAAAAAAAATCGTTAGATACGCTTCTTTTAGAGGAACCTGAAAATCATCTTAGCCACAGTAATATGAAAAAGCTTATTTCAAAAATATCAGAGTCACATCAGAATCAAATAATTATAGCAACACACAGCAGTTTAATTAGCACTCGATTAGATTTAAGAAAGTCAATACTTCTAAATAGCAACAGCGATAAGCCGCTTAAGCTAAATGAATTATCTACTTCAACTTCAAAGTTTTTTATGAAAGCTCCAGATAACAATATTCTTGAGTTCGTCCTATCAAGAAAAGTTATGCTTGTTGAAGGTGATGCAGAGTATATGCTAATTGACGCATTGTATAAAAGAACAACAGGGAGGACGCTAGAAGAAGACGACGTACATGTTATATCTGTAGGTGGAACGAGCTTTAAACGCTACATGGAACTAGCAAAAAATCTCAATATTAGGGCGGCGATAATTCGCGATAATGATAGTAACTACCAAAGAAACTGTATAGATAACTACGTTGACTATACGGCAGACAACATTCAGGTTTTCTCGGATACTAATAATAATAACTATACCTTTGAGGTCTGTCTCTATCACAAAAATAAAGTAATATGCGACAATTTATTTTCTGGTGGTAACATACAAAAAATTCCTCTTGATTTCATGCTAGACAATAAGGCAGAAAGTTCACTCAGGCTTGTAGAAAATCATTCCGAAGACTTGGATTCCCCAGAATATATTCAGCAGGCGATACAATGGATAAACGAGTAGTATTTGCCGTTGCAGGATCGGGAAAAACATCGAGTATCATTGATTTACTTGAGAATGATAGCCGGTGTTTAATAGTTACTTATACTGATAATAATACGCGGCACCTCAAAAATAGAGTAATTGAAAAGTTTGGAGAAATCCCCGATGGGATTCGTATATATAGCTACTTTACTTTTTTATATTCATTTTGCTTTAGGCCCATATGTGGTTACGAGTTGAAAACTAAAGGAATTAATTTTAACTTTCCTTTGCCTCTATATTCACAACGCTCCAAAAAAGATACGAGAGAGCATTATGTTGATAAGAATGGACGGCTGTACTCAAATCGTATAGCTAAATTATTAATTGAGTTTAATGCCGTTTCTGACGTCATACAAAGAATTGAAAAATTCTATGACTCAGTGTGTTGTGATGAAGTACAAGATTTTGCTGCAAACGATTTCAATTTCATATGTTCCTTAGCAAAAGCAAATGTAGACATTCGATTGGTGGGGGATTTTTATCAGCATACTTTTGATACTAGCCGTGATGGTAATACTCAAAAATCATTGCATGAATGTTTTGATAAATACTGCGCTAAACTGAATAAAGCAGGCTTTGAGGTGGATTTAATATCTCTATCTAACAGTTATCGATGTAGTCCTAGTGTTTGTGCTTTTGTGTCGGAAAATATAGGGATCGAAATTTTATCCCATAGAGAAGATGAGGTCGTGGTGGAGTATGTTGACAATGTTGACGAAATTGATTCAATTTTCAATAACGACTCAGTTGTTAAGCTTTTTTATCAAAAAAGTGATAGCTATGCAGGAAATACTGCTAACTGGGGAAATACAAAAGGATTAGATCACTTCCGAGATGTATGTGTTGTATTAAACCCAACAACTCTTAAAGCTTTTGATTCTTCCAGTTTAGACAAGCTTAATCCAACGACAAAGAATAAGCTTTATGTGGCATGCACTAGAGCAAAAGGAAACTTGTATTTTGTACCTGAAAAATTATTAAAGAAATATAAATCGTTGTGATTAAGATGATCAAGGGGTCTGTTCAAGGGGGCAGAGTACTTGATCCTAGAAACTTTTCTGGCTGCGCCGACTGTAGTGGTTAATTAATAATTCTGTTGATTTTTAGGTTTGCTTTTAGTTTTCTGAAAATAACCTAGCTTATTCCAAACTTATTTAAATCAAGTACTCTGACCCCTTGATATATGACCCCTTGATATAGACCCCTTGATAGGTGTAGTTCATTAAAAATAATTAACACGCTAATTGAGAATGCCTTGTAAGCATACTAATTACGACATTTGAAATATAGATAGCTTCATACTGTATTGAAAAAATTATAACTGGAATAGCTATAGAATTATGAATAAATGGTTTTCACAAAAAATACCTACTGAGAAGCTGCACTTTCAATTTAAGTGCCTACTTGACTATGGTTATAAGTCAGAGCGCGAATTGCTAGAGACTTGGATTGATGAATTTCCTATTAAAGATGGTTTGAACAAAACTATTATTGAGTTTCAGTCGACATTTAGATCTACTTTTTGGGAATTGTATTTAAATAAAGTAATAGTATCTTCAGGTTGGCAAGTTGATCCTGAAGCAGTATCTCCGGACTTTATAATAAAAAAAGGGAATAAAACGTATTCTATAGAGGCTGTCGTTGCAAATTTTGCTCAAAATTCAAGAGCAGAGGAGAGAAGAACAATTGAAGATATTTATGATGATAATGATATATATGAGATAGTTGATGCTTCTATATTAAGGGTATTAAATGCAATAACATTTAAATCAAAAAAATACTTCACTCACTATTCTAAAAATGAACATGTAACTACCAATCCCTACATCATCGCTGTAGCTGACTATGGTCAAGTAAACTATGGGCAAGTAGCATTCTATTCTATGATGTCAGTTTTATATAATGCAGATTATGATCCAGAAGATAAGCTAGATTTAAAAATATATTGTGAAGATAATTTCGGTAATGAGTACAAGTATATAGATTCCTATAAAAAAGAGAATGGTACAGAACTTCCTCTCGGATTGTTTTCTGATGATAAAAATAAACATATTTCTGCAATATTATTCACTTGCACATTAACTCTTGGTAAGTTAACTAGCTTAACTCGCAGCCATACATGCCGAAGATTTATATATCTGGAAAGGGAGAATATAAAGCAGATAAGAAAGAGTGGGTCAGAGCCAGATGAGAGCTTATGTGATGGTTTGTTTTTATGTTTAAATCCTTATTCTGAGAATCCTATTGATCCAAAAAGCTTCCAAGGCAAGGGGGTGACTGTAATACCTGGTTATTTAGAAAATGAATATGAATATGGATTCAATATAGATTGTGAGGGTAGCAGTCCCCTAATCAGAAGAAAAGTAGGGAAAAGTGGGCAAGAAAGCGAGCTTTTAAACGATCTTGAAGATTTCACTTTTTTCTGAAAAATTACTGAAGAAATTAAAAGGACTAATTGTGAACTAATAAGCGACTGTGCATATGAGAGGTTGCCTAATAAAGTATGCGCCAATCTTAATAAATAGATAGGTCGTACACTCATCCATATTTTATAATTAGTGTTAGCTCTGAAAAATTTTGGTTCAAATCCTACAACTCTTCTATTCACTCGCAAGCTCACTATTCTTATGCTAATTTTTTAGCCTATTATTAAAAACAATTCACGTACAGCGTCACAACACCCAAGTACTCGAAGCGCAACCTGACAGGCCAATAAAAAGGAACACAGCAAACATGAACACATCAAAGCAGTTGTTTACCCACATCTCATCCGACGGTGAGCTAACACTCAGTTTAGTTGAGGTCGATGTTCCAAAGCCTAAAGCCCACGAGATTGTGGTGAAGATGGAA
>CAKZOD010000082.1 GCA_937136055.1 uncultured Oceanospirillaceae bacterium
GCGATGTTTGAGGCATCCCAAAGCCAGTTTTGTGCCTGCAAAGGTTTAAGCACAGCCAAATATGCTCATTTGCAAGCCGTGCTAGAAATGAATCGGCGTCACTTAAGTGAGAAGTTAGCCCAAGGGGAAGTGATGAGTGACCCACAAACTGTGCATGCTTATTTAATCTCTCAATTAAGGCATCATAAGAGGGAAGTGTTCAGCTGTTTGTTTCTCGATAGTCAGCATCGAGTGATTAGCTATCAAGAGTTATTTCACGGCAGTATTAATAGTGCAAGTGTGCATCCAAGAGAGATAGTGAAAGCGGCATTAGGTCATAATGCTGCAGCACTGATACTAGCTCACAATCATCCGTCTGGAGTGGCTGAGCCTTCACTAGCTGATCAGCAAATAACAGAGCAGATTAGCCGTGCACTAGCGCTTGTTGAAGTAAAAGTGCTGGACCATATTATTGTCGGCTCTGCCGCCCCTGTCTCTTTTGCAGCACGTGGATTATTATGATTTTTCGCTAATAGTGAAAAATAACTAAATAGATAAGCTTTAAGGCTAGCCATCGTGTAGGCAAGTCTGTATTATACGCGGCTTCTATTCGCACTGGTTTGGGATTTCTGTCTATTGGTTACGGACGCTCCACCTGAGGCAATTGTTATAAATTGCTGATAATGATCAGAATAGATGTAACTTGTTCCTATATTGGAGTTTTAAAATGGCTAAAGTTTGTGTTGTTACGGGTAAGCGCCCAGTAACAGGAAACAATGTTTCCCACTCTCAACGTAAAACGCGTCGTCGTTTTCTACCTAACTTGCACTGGCATCGTTTCTGGGTAGAAACTGAAAACCGTTTCGTTCGTCTACGTGTTTCTTCTAAAGGCATGCGTATTATCGATAAGAAAGGCATCGATGCCGTTCTTAAAGAAATCCGCGCTCGCGGCGAAAAAGTATAAAGGGGATAGATCATGGCTGCTAAAGGTAATCGTGAAAAGATTCGTCTAGTATCATCAGCTGGTACAGGACATTTCTACACTACTGACAAGAACAAGCGTACTATGCCTGAAAAGATGGAGATCAAAAAGTTTGATCCTACTATCCGTCAGCACGTTATGTACAAAGAAGCTAAAATCAAGTAATTGATCATCAGCTTAAAAAAGCCTCAGTTTTCACTGGGGCTTTTTTGTGTCTGATCGAAAATCCTAGCTATGAGCTAAATCCTATTTAGAAACCCATTCAATAACAAAATCAATAAATTGATTAATGACGGCTGATTCACGGCGACGCTGGTTGTAAAGTGCGTAAAATTTACTGCCTTGAATGGGGTAATCTTCCAGAACTTGAACTAATTGCCCTGTGTCTAAATCTTTAGCGACAAGATATCGAGGTAAAACAGCAAGACCAAATCCTTCTTTAGTCGCTAGGTAAATGGACTCTTTATCATTGAAGCCTAAATCGCCTTTTAGGTGTTTGTAAATAGTTGATTCTTGGTGTTGAAATGCAATTTTCTCAAATAACCTATCTTGATGAGCTAGGTATATGAGTGAATGATTATCTAAATCCGAAGGAGTGTTTATGGTTGGGTGCTGTTTTAAATATGAGTTGCTTGCTGATAATACGTAATTATCCTCATCGATGTAGCGCGCTAAATAGTTTTCGTTTTTTAGTAGGGTGCTGCGAAAACAGATGTGTACATTTTCTTTATTTAGATCGACACGTAGGTTAGTGAAGTTTGCAATGAAACTCACATCTGGGTGTTTCTTTTTAAACGCTAAAATAATCGGTGTTAGAACAACTTTCCCCCATAATGTAGGGGCACTAATACGAACCTCACCTTGTAGCTGCTGCTTGATGTTCTGTAGCTTATCCAGCATCTGTTGATGGCTTTCTAAGATGTCTTTAGCACTTTGATAGTAGCTCTTCCCTGCATCTGTCAAATAGATAGAGCGAGTGGTGCGTTGTAAAAGTGTTACTTGTAGATGCTCCTCTAAATGTTTGATGTCTTTTGAAGCTTTTGTTGCAGTTATGCCTAACAAATTAGCTGCTTGGTGAAATGTTCCTTGCTGCACAATCGTGGTGAATAAACGCATTAAATGCATCTGATCAAGTTTGTGTGTCATTACTATTACTTCTTTTTAGGATTATACACCGCTAGTTTTATGAGCTTCGAGTTTCACAACTAAAGCTACTACCATCATAGGTTTATTTATTATGTCCTGAAAAGACATTATAAATGCTAATTTTTATCTATTATTATCTTATTAGGTGTGAAGTAAAGTGGTTTTGAATTTAAATCACAAGTAGTTCAAGCAGCTGAATGGAGGGGTAAACATGAAAAAGTATGAGATCCAACAGAACCGAGTTGTAATGGTCGATGTGCCAGTGCCAGAAATTAACGAACATCAAGTATTGGTGAAAATGCACGCCCTAGCACTCAATCATAGAGATTATTTGGTTGTTAATGGTGTTACTCGTTGGAAATTGTCAGAAGACGGACGGGTACCTGTCGCCGATGGAGCGGGTGAAGTTGTTAAACTAGGTCGTTCAGTCACTGAGTTTGCTTTAGGTGATAAAGTCAGTAGTTTGATAGTCCCAAATTGGCAAGATGGCGAAATGACACCTGCTAAATTACAAGGTTCACCTGGTGGTCCTGGAGCTGATGGCTTAGCTGCTGAGTATGTTGTTTTTGAGCAAAGTGCTATCGTAAAGTTTCCGCAATATTTGAGCTATCAAGATGCAGCTGCTTTGCCCTGTGCTGGCGTAACAGCTTGGAATGCAATAGTCGAAAATTCGCATTTAATTCCTGGTGATAGCGTACTCATCATTGGTACAGGTGGTGTGTCTTTGTTTGCTATGCAATTTGCTTTAATGATGGGGTGTGAGGTTATAGTGACATCGAGTAGTGATGAAAAGTTAACTCAGGTTAGAAAATTAGGGGCTCATCATACAATCAATTACAAAAAGCATGAAGATTGGGTGGAGCAAGTAATGCAGATTACTAATCAAAAAGGGGTAGCCCACATTGCAGAGGTAGTTGGGGGGAATCATTTAAATGAATCTCTTAAATGCATCCGAAGTGGAGGCACTATTTCGCAAATAGGTGCGATTCAAGGAGTTGTTGAAGGGGCATTAGACACTGCAGAGATTATGTATAAGGCTGTTAATATCAAAGGGGTAGAGGTGGGCTCCAAAGCAATGCACAAGCGCATGTTAAGGGCTATGCAAGTACAATTGATGAAGCCAGTTATACATCAGGTTTTTGACTTTTCAGAACTGGGTGAGGCGATTGACTACCAAGGTAGTGGAGGGCAGTTTGGGAAAATAGGTATTAGCTTTTGATCACTTTAAATCTGATGGCGTTGAAGTCGTAGCGGTGAGTTTAGCCTAGCTTGCTTATGGATATGCCTCACACCACATCGCTTAGTTGGCTTAAACAGGAAGAAACATACTAGCCAGGAAACTGGCTAGTAATTTAAAACAACTGGCTTTACTTTTTGTACCAAACACCAGCAGCATTTCTTAGGTAAGCACCTTTCGCCGCTTTGTTAACAAGGCGCTGTGCTACGCGCTTTTCAACGACGTCAACACTAACTCCTGCGCTGGCGGCTGTTTTTACGTAAGCGGCTTTGCGCTTAGCGTTAATTGAATTGATAACAGCTGTTACAGCAGCACTCGGGTTTGGTTTCACGCTTGCTAGATAGCCGGAGCTATTTTCACCAATCAGCCCTTGAGATTTGGCTTGATCCATAGAAAGCGCAAAGCTGTTCGCGCTAAAGGTCAGCAACAACACCAATGCTGCAAAAATTGTATTAATTTTGTTCATGCTACCTCCCTAGAAAAGATCACTTTCTTCGTTAAATAATGTATCAATTTGTTTATCAACTTTAATTAAAATTTCGTGTTCAATTTTAACGTTTAAGTTGATTGTAATAGGTTCTTTCGGTGTCTCTATGGCAATTTTAGGTGAACAACCGCCCAGTGCGATAGCTGCACTTAAAATGGCACTTGTTAGCAGTGATTGCCGTAACAAGTTGCCTTGTAGTTGCAACATGAAAACTCTCCTTGTAGGTAGAATAAGGTTTAAACAAAACTCGGGGTTAGTCGTGTTTAAGAATCTAAAAATGCTACTTTAATGCAAGTTATTGAACACTCTAGATTAGTTGATTTAAATGGTAGCGGCTAATCAAAGGGGGGTCAACTTAAAGCAAAGCTTAGAGTTAAGAGTGTCAAAGGGCATACAGGTTCCTGTTAATCTTGAGTTATCAAACGATTGACTGTTACTGTGATATTTTCCCTTGTACCTTTTTTTGCAGCTTCTCCTCTAGCTCGTCAGTGAACTGTAATGTTTTAAGTAGCTTGAGGATGTTTTCTTCAATATTGATGCTAAAGTCGATTGGCTGGCCATTTTGCCAATCTGGGTTTTGACCTTTTAATCTATTAGCTAATAACAGCTTGCCGTCAGGTGAATAATTGGCAGTGATATCAAGAGATTGATATTTAAAGTTTTCAAGTACATTGGCGGCGATGGCTAAACCTTGATTAGAGCTTGCTAATGCACGTATCTTCTCATTCATTTGGTAGCGAATAACACCTGAACCCATACTGTTTATACGTCCTTTATCAATCCACAAGTTCTTATCTTGCAATCGAAAAGGTAGCTTTCCTTCCAGTAAGCCTTCACCGCTTAAGCTAGGTTGATTTTCGAGTTTGAGAATGTTGTTTAATGGCAGCTGCGTAAATTCAATAGACCCTCTCGTTGAGAGCGGTGTGAGTTGAGCTGCCAGCTGTTTGACCTTTATTCGTGTTCCTAGTAAATCGGCACCTAATCGGCGTAAACTTAGTTTAGGCTTATCAGTGAGCAGGTCTCTTAAAGCGAATTCAGTACTAATAGCGCTAATGGGAACAGGGCTGTTGATATTGGTGATGGTTAGCTTGCCGCTTTGAGAGAGTTTGTTGTCAATAAACTGTGTTTGGCTTTGTAAGTTGATGCCGCTGGTTAGTAGCTTGTCGCGTAGCAGGTTGGCGTCTTTTATTTGATGGGTAATCTTTGCTGAAAGCTTATTGCCTCTTTTTACAAAGGAGCCTTTATTACTATATTGACCATCAATAATTTGTAGTTGAGCAGGCCACTGATCAGTTAACTTTCGTAATCTATCGATGCTTAAAGCGTTTAAAGCAAATGGCATAACGCGCCAGTTAGCTTCTAAGTTTTTGAAGCTTTTTGTCGCTTTGATATCTGCCTTCGCCTTAAGTGCTAATGTTGGATTTTCAATGCTTACTTTACCATCGTAACGGGTTTTGTTTAGCCAGTGACTCGCTTTGATATCAAACATCTGCAGTGTGTTATCTAGCTTTGGGAAAGAGCTTTGAAAGCTTTTTATTGTGCTGCTGGCATGTGCCTTAAAAGGAGCCAACTTTATTGAGTGTAGTGCTAAAGTTGCGTACTTAAAGCGCATTTTTTGTTGGTCTACTTTTAGCGCTTTGGAGCTAAGGGTAAAGCGCATGGGCGAAACGATGGCAGATGTCGCAATGTGTTCAAGGTTAAGCTGTGGTTCTTTTAAATCTATAGGCAGCTTGATTTTGATCGCTCTTTTGCTGTCTATCCTTAATTTGCTCGCGCTGAGAGAATCTAGTGAAAATTTTGAAAGCTTGGCCCTCAGGTTTTTATCAATCGTCAGTGTGAGTGTTTTATCTTTAAGCGCTGCATTCAGGGCTAAATGGGTTTGTAGGGTATTAAAAGGTAATTTCTTAGCCTTTAGTGTGATTGATGGGCTTTTAACATGCAATACACCTTGTTGCTGTAAAAGGTTGAAGTCTTTCAGTTGCAACTTAATGCCGGCGTGATTAAGCGCCCCTGCTTCAGTTTGCCAAGTGTTCTTAGCTATGCTGATATCTGCTTGTTTAAGCATCAGTGACTGTTTATTCGGTACGATTTTTAACTCTAAGCCTTTCTTTATCGTCAGTTTGAGCTGCTCTGTGCTATTGCCAGCTACGCGTACTTTTGAAGCTTCTAT
>CAKZOD010000083.1 GCA_937136055.1 uncultured Oceanospirillaceae bacterium
GATGCAATTTTGAATGCTTTTTGACTTTCACTGACCACACGCTCTAACTCTAGCTCGCGATTTTGCAGAACAGCGCCCTGATCTAAATTATTTTCTACTTCAGAAAAAGCCGTCAGTGCTTGTTTTGCGTAGTTAGCAATCGCTTGTTGCTGTTCAGTATTAGCAACTGCTATATCAATTTTTGATCTTCCTGCATCAAATAAAGGCGCTGCAATATTACTCGCTAGTTGCCAGGCAAGGTTTGCTGGGTTGAGGATATCTGATAAAGAACTCGATGATCCATTAAGCGCTCCAGTTAATGAGAAGCTAGGTAGGCGTGCGGTTTTTGCTTGCTTAGTTGCATTGAATGCCGCGGCGATACTTCGCTCTGCAGATATGAGATCTGGCCTACGTTCAAGTATGCTTGATGGAATACCAGCAGGTGGTTGAGGTGGAAGCAAAGGTAAGTTAGCAGGAATTTCAGAAGTTGCATCTGGATAGCGGCCAAGAAGTAGTTCAAGAGCGCGTAGCGCATTGCGCTCTGCTCCCTGCAATTCAATAAGCTGGTCTTTTGCAGAAGCGACATTGGCTTTATTGATTGCCACATCTTGCCCGGAGGCAATACCGTTGTCATATTTTACCTGGGTAATTTGCATCATTTTGGAAAGCAATTGCAAGTTCTTCTTTGTAATCGCAGCTTGTTGTTTAGCTTCGATAACTTTGAAATAAGTTTTAGCAATATTTGCACTCAATGAATGAATTGCATATTGGTAATCGGCTTGTGCTACTTGTGCGTTAGCATTCGCAGCATCGACTCCCGCTTGCAATCTACCCCAAACGTCAAGCTCCCAACTAGCATTGATAGCTACGCTACTACTAGCGGATGCAGACGCACCTTGCACTTTGCCTGAGTTATTTGAAGACAGGGAAACATTGGCTGTTGGCTTCAAACTAGTGGCTGACTTACTGGCGAGTAAATTTGCTTTTTCAACATTTGCAGCAGCCAACTTAAGGTCAATATTTTTAGCTTTACCCTCAGCGATTAACGTTTTCAGCGTCGGATCATTCAGCGTATCAAGCCAATCCACAGTAATGTTTTTATTAATGACAGGTGCAACCCACTGCTCAGGAGCACCGACACCTTTGGCAACCTCAGCGGCTGCTGGCTTATCGTAATTGGTATTTGAGAATGTAGAGCAACCAGCCATGAAAACAGCCAAGCTTATAACTGAAGCGATTTTTAGCGATAAATAGTTTAGATTGCGCTTTTTATTGTTCGGCATAAATACTTTCCTTAGCACTGACTTTCATGAAAACGGCATAAAGCACTGGCACAATTAGTAAGGTAATCAAAGTGGCAAATGTTAAACCGAAAACGATCACTACAGCCATTGATTGGAAAAAGGCGTCGAAAAATAAAGGTATAACACCCAGTGCTGTTGTGAACGAACCAAGCACAACAGGCCTCACACGGCTTGTTGCAGAGTCGACAATGGCATCAAACCTTGGTTTGCCCTCAGCGATTTCGATGTCCATTTGATCGACCAAAATGATCGCGTTTTGAATCAATAGGCCAGACAGTGATAGCAAGCCTAAAATCCCCATAAACTCTAACGGAATCTTAGTGACAACTAGGCCAAACACCACACCAATTGAAGCCAGTGGCACCACTAGCCAGATAACGAGAGGTTGTCTTATCTTTCTAAACAAGCCGACAACTACGAGTACCATAGCGAGGAACCCTAAAGGTATAGTTGACATTAAATCGCTACTCGATTCAGAAGAGTCACCTTGTTCTCCTCCCCATGTTAATTGATAACCATCGGGTAATTCGATCGCTTCGATTTTCGGCGCGATACGCGCGAATAGATCAGATGCCAGTTCAGTTGGGTAAGGATCAGCTTGCGCTTTAATTAAGAAGACTCGGTTTTCACTGCGCAGTTGTCCATCGCGCCAAACGGTTTTGAAGCCATCAGTCACTTGGTATATAGGAACAAGCTTTCCGGTGAGCGAGCTGGCTACTTGGATATTACGCATATCCTCAATGCTGGCATTTTCACTACCGCTTTGGCGCGAAATAATAGGGATTAAATCTTGTCCTTCGCGGTATTGCGCTACTTGCTCACCTTGATAATAGTGCTGTAAGGCAAGTGCTAAGTCTTTACGTGAAATCCCTGCACGTCGGCCTTTTATCTCTGAATAAATAGGTTGCACAACAGCTACTGGATCGCGCCAATTATCTTTTACTGAAAGTGCTTTGCCATCTGCGTTGATGATGGCCTTCGCTTGATTGACTAAGTTGCGCAGTACTTTCGGATCAGGGCCTTTAAATTCGGCCTCGATTTTAGAACCGCCACCAGGGCCTAAAACAAAGCGCCATGCCTTTGCCTGAGCATCGGGGTAATTGTTAGAAATATAGTTTTGTACAACCGGAATCATTGCATCCAGTTGCTTATAATCATCCACACGAATTAAAAATTGCCCGTAAGCACTATTTGACGATTCCGATGAATAAGTCAGCATAAAACGTAGGCCACCCCCACCGATTAAGGTTTGAATAGCATTTACACCATTGAGCTCAGCTAAGAAACCTTCAATTTCAACCATGTCATTTCGTGTGCGTTCAATATTAGTGCTTTGTGGTAGCCAGTAGTCCACAACTAATTGAGGCGAAGTAGACTGTGGAAAAAAGCCTTTTGTCATGAATTGCGCGCCCCAAATTGAGAAGCTAAACAATATGACTACAATAGCGATAACTAGATATCGAGCATTTAATGCCCAGCGCATAAGTTGTTTATAGCGCACATAAAATGTGCCTTCTGATTCAGTATTATCTTTTTGTTTCTTTTCAATTTTATCAGGGAACAGCCAGTAGCACGCTAGAGGTGTGATGGTCATTGCGAACAGCCAACTAAACAGTAGGGCTATCATTACCACCCAAAATAGATCGCCGGTATATTCTGCGGTTGATCCCGGTGCAAAACCGATAGGGGCAAAAGCAATAACCCCCACCATGGTACCTGCTAATAAAGGCCACTTTGTTTGAGTAACTATTTGCTTGGCAATAGTGAGCTTCTTCTGGCCATTTTGTACGCCAACCAGAATAGCCTCAGTAATCACTACGGCATTATCTACCATCATACCGAGAGCGATTATCAATGCCCCTAATGAGATACGGTGAATGGGGATATTCGCGAAGAACATCGTCGCTAGGGTCGCGGCTACTGTTATCAATAAAATAAATGCCATTACGATCGCTGAGTGTCGACCCATAAATACAAGCAGTGAAATAATCACTATGACGAGCGCTGCAATAACGTTGAGTACGAATGCATCGACAGACTCTTCAACAATTTTGCCTTGGTGGTAATACTCTTGGACTTGTATGCCTATAGGCCTGCGACTTTCTGCCTGCTGCATTTTAAGATCAACTGCATTACCGATTTTAACGATATTACCGCCGCTTACATTGGAGACGCCGAATACAATTGCAGCTTTACCATTGTATCTAACGAATTTAGAAGCAGGGGTTTTGTAGCCACGATAAACTTTTGCAATATCTTTTAAATAAATAATTTTGCCGTCGCTGGCATTGGCAATTAATAAGTTTTCAATCGCATCCACTGAATCAATGGCGCCGGAGGGGTCAATGCTAATACGTTGATCACCGATCGAGACGCTACCTGCTGATACCACAGAGTTTTGATTGGCTAAAATGTCGTATAACTTTTGGATAGAAACCCCGAGTGCAGCGCTGTTTTCACGAGATATCTCAATAAAAATCGCTTCTTGCTGCTCACCTAAAAGTTGAACTTTAGCCACCCCTTTGACTTGTAAAACTTCTTTTTGCAATTGCTTGGCATAAGCTCTGAGCTCCGCGTAACTATAGCCCTCACCCGTGATCAAATAAGACAGTCCGTAGACATCCCCAAAGTCATCATTAACAATGGGCGTTTGAGCTTCTTTGGGCAATGAGCTAATAGCGTCATCAATTTTGTTGCGCAATTTGGCCCAAATAATTTGCAAATCTTCCTTGGTTTTAGAAAACTCAAATTTTATGTCGACAGTAATCTCTGAGACACCAGCAGATGATTTAGTATTTATAAATTCAACTTCTTGCATCTGTTGAATGGCACTTTCAAGAGGCTCTGAAACTTCCCTTGCAACTTCTTCAGGGCTAGCCCCTGGGTATTGAGTGATAACGATAGCACTGCGAATTGTAAACTCAGGGTCTTCAAATCTAGGCATTTCTTGGTAGGCGTACCATCCACTGAACAACGCCAATAATATAGCGATGGTACTTAGCAAAGGGTTTTTAATCGAAACTTCAGCGAGATTCATAACAAGTCCTTCAGTATTGTGGGCTAAGGTTTTGCTGACCAAGGGCGAACAGTCATACCCTCAGATAAATACGAAACGCCAGCGCCAACAATTTTTTCGCCTGCCTCAACACCTTCTAATACTTGTAGTGTTTCACCAATATCTTCAGTCACCTTAATTGCGCGTTTAGTGACTTTCATTGAATCTTTGTTCACCACCCAAACAAACTTTTCATCACCTTGTACCAGAATGGCAGTTAATGGAATTTGAACCCCCTTTAAGGCATCTTTGCTATTAGGTGCATTAAACCAAGCGACTGCATTCATACCCGGCAAAATATTTAGGTTTTGAGGGGATTGAAATGAGAAAGTGACAGGATAAGTCTGGGAGCTCGCATCTGCTTGAAGGGAGACCTCCTTGAAGCTTGCAGGAATACGCACATCGGGAGCTGAATCTAAAGTGATATAAGCTTCAACATCACTTTTGTCGTTAGCATTTGCCTTTGCTAATACACTTGAGGGTAAGTTGAATTTGGCTTCAAGGCCACCATTACCTAAAATTGTAATAGCGGGCTCTCCCGGTTGAAGCACCTGTCTTCTTGAAACTGAAATTGATGAAATATTACCGTCAAAAGGCGCTAACAATACAGAATCTTTCAATGCTTTTTGGGCGCTTAAATAGCTGGCTTTATCGATATCATTTTTAGATTTTCGCTTATCTAGCTCACTTCGAGAAATAGCATCCGCTTTAATCAAGCGTAATGCTCTTTTATATTCCTTATTGGCATTGTTGTACTGAGCTTTTGCTGATTTTAATTTAGTCGTTAAATCCTGTTGATCTAACTTTGCAATAATGTCGCCTTTTTTGACAGATTGCGCTTCTACAACAAGTAATTCATCTAACAAACCACCGACTTCAAAGGCGAGTTCTGTCAGGTTTTGTGAGTCAATAACAGCAGGGAAACTAAGTAGCGATTGTGCTTGGCTTTTCTCAAGCTCAATTATTTTAGCGAGCTTTATACCGTTTGTTTTGATGGCTTGAACTGAGTTTTCTTCCGCACAGGCTGATAATAATGTCGTTAAAAACAATAAAATAGCGACATTCAATGGTTGTAGGGTGAAAGACTGCTTAGCAGCAGGGTGCTTAATAGAGGAATGTTTCGTGCAAGGCAGCTGAGTAAATAGTTTCATAATTAGGCCTGAAAGAAATGTATTAAGAGAGCTTTATCATTCTGCTTTATAGGGCTCTATTGTGAGCCCCAGTTAAGAGAATACTCTAAGGTCTCTTAAAGTTAAAAGAGCTTTAAAATAGTATACGTGATTAATTTCTAGATAAATATGTGTTACTTATTATCTCTAAGCTGGCTTATTTTATTCGCAAAATTTACCGCCCAGATTTTTAGCACTTGGTTTACGCTCTGCAAGTTTTCACTATTATCAGCAGCGACCGTATCATCAATCTTTTTTGTAGCAATTAAGGCAAACAGCCTTTCAGCTGGGGCGCCTTGTAAAAACTCGGCTTCAATAGAAATAGAGGTAATAACGTCTTTATTTTCTGAAAGTTTTAAGTACGCAGCGTTCCCAGCATTTAAGACAATTCTAAATGGAATGAAATCAGTGGGAGATAACTTAGGATCATGCAAAGAGATATCCGAAAACGCACCGCGGATGGTGAGTGCGTCAGAGCTGGCTTTATCTACAATTTGGTAATTCTTCTTCAAAAGCTCAGTACTTAGTAACTGCTGGAAATCTTTTGAAAGTTGTGCCAGTTGCTTTGGATTAAAATTGGCCTGCTTATTATTACCTAGCCATAGCTCAAAAGGCACCAAATGGATTTTTTGAACGGTGGCTAAACTCTGTGCATTAAAGTTTTTTGCCGTATAAGTTTTAGTGAACTTATAGTCTTTAGAGTCGATAAAATTATCATAGTTACCAAGAAAACCAACTGTATTTTGGGTTGTGTTTGATGCACATCCTGAAATAAAAAGCGCAACTAAGCCAATAAAACAAGTTTTGGTAATTAATGAGAACATTTCGAGCTCCATTTATTAATATAAATACTAAAGGGATAATTATTATAGCCAAAGTAGCGTGCAAATGGGGCTTTATCCCTTATTTTATTAATGATATCAATTTGTTTCATGTATCTGAGTAAACACGAGCGTGCGTTATTAGAGATTCACTCTACGAGGTGTACAGGATATTCCGTGCTCATCGTTAATGCATTTCGCTGGGCAACCAGCTTGCATTGCCTTAACCACGAAAAATCCAGTATGCTAGTACCCGAGGGCATAAAGGGTGTCTTGGACTTGTTCGCTGTTTTAGCTAATAATCTTCCAGGCTCCATCAGGTTGTAAGCAAGCAGTTCCGTATGCGCTCTCTTTTTTCCCGCCCACTTTGATGGTTTGCTGGAATTCACGGCAAGTTAACCCGCTACTGCTGACTCCCTCTTTTGTGGTCACGACATAGCCAGATGATTGTGCCGTGTTCCAAACAATTTTTTCGCCCACTTTTGCGGTGGTCGCTGCCACTTGTGCTGCTTCGTGTTTACGCTGCGCATCTTCATTAACGTTATCTAAAATTTTTAGAGTGATAGCGGTAAAAGCTAGCCATTTATAGGCATCGTTATCGTTATGGAAGGCGCCATATCCTGAGTAGACGTGCCCGAATGGCCTAACAATAAAAACATTTCTATATGTTCTGCTTCTATTTATTTTTCTTGTGACCTGACGGGTGACTTGGCGAACGTCCTGACGATTATCTTGGCGTCTGTCTTGTTGCCTATCAGCTGCATTAGCTGTTTCTTTAATCAGCGGGATATATTCTGCATTTACAAGGGCAGAGCTAAAAGTGACTGTTAATGTTAAAGCGACGAGTAAGTGTTGTATGTTAAACATGAATAACTCCATAAATAGGCTTGTTTTGATCAGTCTATTTTGCAGTGCTGAAGGGGAAAGTGCTTGGCATAAAGTGCCAATAAAAGTGCAATCAGTGCCATATATGTATTATTCTGGGCATTCACTACTTTTATAGAGTTTTGCAATGTCTGGGACAACTTTATCCACAATATTACAATTGATAAGCCAAGTGTTGAACGTTTATGAGGTAGATGAGCAGCCATTATTAGCACAAGCAGGATTCGATCTAGAGCAAGGCCAAGATAGTAGAGTTTCAATGGCTAACGTGAGTCAATTATGGGAGCTGTCATGTGAAGCAACAAATAATAATGAGTTAGGGCTGATTGCAGCTTCGATGTTTCAGCCGACTTATCTGAAAGGGCTTGGGTTTGCTTGGATGGCGAGTAAAACGCTAGCAGATGGGTTGCGCTTGTTTGTAGAGAATAGCAGCATGATCAATACTGCTATGCAGTTAGAGATTATCGAAAAAGAGGATCAGTTTTTAATTCAGTATCAATCAAACAATAAAAACAGAGGTAAAGTTGCTGCACATCCCTGTGCTATTCAGCTAGGTGTTGGTCTTGTTTTGAAAATGTTTCGTTTGGCCGCAGGGAAAAATATACCGGTTAACGAAGTGTTCTTTTCTTTTGATATTCGTAATAGCTTGCCCATTTATGAAGAGCACTTTCAGTGCACCGTTCATGGTAATAGCTCGTTAAATGGTCTTTCATTTTCTAAAGCATTACTCGAGAAGCAATTGCCAACTCACGATCCTGAGTTAGTTGAATTGAATGCAGCGGCTGTCCATAAATATATTCAGAAAATGAGTAGTGGCGAAGTTTCTTCTAAAGTGATGACAATAGTAAATAGCTTATTGAATTCAGGTTGTCCGACAGAAGAAGTAATCGCTTTTAAAATGAATATGAGCAAGCGCACTTTACAGCGTAAGCTAAAAGCAGAAGGTAAATCATATTTACAATTACTCAACTCGGTACGCATCACTTTAGCAAAAGAATTACTAACACAAAATACACTACCTATAACGGAGATCAGCTATCAATTAGGCTACAGCTCTTCTAGTACTTTCTCCCGTGCATTCAAACAGCAAACTAATCTGTCACCACTTAACTATCGGGAACAGTTTAAAGCTTAAGTTTAATCCAAACACTAATATGATTAAGGTGTTTTACTGAGTCACAAAAGTGTTATGAACAGTGGGCGTTATCAATAGTTGCAAAAGGAACTATTGGCCTATAATTTTTTTTTAGCTTTTTTTATCAGAAGAAAGCAGATCAGAAAAACTGAACTGCTGCTAAATTTATACTTATCAATAACCTATGAAAGGTGCATGTTTGATTCGGAACTTTCCGCCAAAATAACATCTATTAGCGCTCTATTAAATTGAACGCTTGTTTGTATAATGGTCTCAACATCTTTGATGAATTAATATACAGTGCGCCCCCGTTTAGGTGATGCAAGGTGACAATTGCTCACCAAAAGCCATTTTTATCAATATATCTGTTTCAGCAGGAAGGCAAGAAACCAAGTAGTGTGACTAAAAAAGGATCGGTCACCCAGGAAAACCATGTTTCATAAGCTAATTTTTAGTCTCGTTGTACTTCTCATCCCGCAATTTGTTTTAGCAAATACTGAATTACCTACTAAATCATCTGTAGCACTTACAATAAGTGGAAATATAGGCCATTCAAATGACAGCGGCCGATTGCGTTTGAGTATCGATCAACTGAAAGCATTACCCCAAAAGACCATCAAAACTTCAACGCGTTGGACAAAAGGCGATAAAATTTTTCGTGGGCCTTTGTTACGTGATGTGCTTGCCTTAGCTAAACCCCAAGGTCGCTCTATGTTTGCGGTTGCAAGTAACGAATATCGTGTTGAGGTTCCCCTAAAAGACAGTGAAGATTACGATGTGATTTTAGCCCTTGAGCTAGATGGTAAAGCATTAACAATGCGCAGTAAGGGGCCTATTTGGATTATTTACCCATGGAGTGATCAGCCGGAATTGGAAAAAGGAAAATATTATTCTCGTGCAATTTGGCAATTGATTGAACTTGATATCAATGAATAAGAAAGTATCTAAAGCACCTTACCTATTATCTTTTGGATTAATTGGGATTATGGTGTTGAGCCTTATTTCCTCGGTGGTATTGTTTAAACGCTTATCTAGCCTTGAAGTCAGTGCTGATCGCTCTGAGTTAGTGTTTTTTATGCGTCAATATCAGTATGAGTTACTACGCTCTAATGCTGCCTTTGCAAAGGCTTACTCTGATAGTGCAACACCTGCTAACTCGCAAACTTTTAATCAGTGGTTTGATATCTTGTGGAGCCGTGTTGAAGTAATCGATGCAGGTGCTATTGGGGCTATGGTTATAGATGATGGCCTTGATGTTTTGTCAATGAAACGCTCAATTTATGAAATTGATGCTCTATTGAATAACGGCCAAAAGGTCAGTGAAGCTACGATTAATAAAGTGTATGGAATATTTGATGAGTTGATTGTCGCTACTCACCGTTATCAGTTAGCGCGCGACAACCTCGATCGTGAAAATGCCATCAGCAGGCAGAATCAATCATTGCAGACCTATCGTTATTTGGTTGGTTTTATTATTGGTTCTTTCATTCTTGGTTTGGCGATGGTGGCTTACTTATTGCGTAACAATTCGAAACTACAGCAGCTGCGCTGGAATCTAGAAACAAGTGTTGAGAAGCGTACTAAAGAATTGAGAGACAGTAATGCAGATTTGGTCAAAGAAATTGATGACCATAAAAAAACAGAGATAGAGCTAAAAAATAGCCAGCGAGTGGCAGAAGAAGCACGCGAAAAAGTACAGTATCAAGCGAACTATGACAGTTTAACAAAACTGGCCAATCGAAATTTGTTTTTAGATCGATTTCAAAGCGCATTACATAAAGCACAACAAGAGCGCTCATTAGTAGCCTTGCTATTTATAGATTTAGATCGCTTTAAGCATATTAATGACACACTGGGTCATTCTGTCGGTGACGAACTTCTTAAAGATGCATCTAGCCGTATCAATATGCAATTGCGCAGCCATGATACAGCCGCACGATTCGGTGGTGATGAATTTGCTATTTTGCTCACAGATATTCAATGCTTAGATGATGTGGATATCGTGGTGCAGCGAATTTTAAAAACCTTGGCCACCCCCTTCAAGTTGAGTGGTCATGATGCGTTTGTATCTGCCAGTATAGGTGTCACTAGCTACCCTAAAGACGGCGTAAATAGCGGTACCTTGTTGCGTAAAGCAGATAGTGCAATGTACAAAGCCAAAGAGCTTGGTAAAAACAATTATCAGTATTTTACCAAGCAAATGGATGTTGAGGCGAACCAGCGTCATGAACTAGAAAAGGCGCTTCATACAGCTGTTGAGAATAATCAGTTTAGCTTAAATTTTCAGCCAATAATTGATGCTCAAAATAACAGTGTTATAGGTGCTGAAGCATTGATCCGCTGGCAACATGAGCAAATGGGTTATATCTCTCCTGCTGATTTTATCCCACTAGCGGAAGAGGTTGGTTTGATTGTTGATATTGGCGAATGGGTGTTAAGAGAAGCATGTAAGCAAGCAGTTGTTTGGCAGCAACAATCGCAGTTAGACAAGGCGATGTATGTAGCGGTTAATATGTCCTCAAGGCAATTTCAAACAACCAATGCAGCTTTGTTAATCACAAATATATTGAATGAAACAGGCTTAGCTGCAAAGTACTTAAAAATAGAAATCACTGAAAGTTTGTTAATGGCTGATGATCAAAATGTTATGGATCAGCTAACGGAAATTAGACGCTTAGGTGTCTCCTTAGCAATCGATGATTTCGGTACAGGTTACTCTTCTTTGAGCTATCTTAAAAAGTTTCCGATAACAACGCTCAAAATTGATCAGTCTTTTATTAAAGATATCAACATTGATGTCGGTGATGATGAATTGATAAAGGGCATTATTTCAATGGCTAAGAGCTTGAATTTAAATGTGGTTGCAGAAGGTGTTGAAAGCCAGCTGCAAGTCGACTTTCTATTGGAAAATAACTGCTCGAAGATGCAAGGCTACTATTACAGCAAACCATTGGCGGTAGATGATTTTAATCAACTGGTGGTGAAAAATACGCTTAATCAGTTAACTGTAATTACAGCAAGTGAGCCGAGTATATTAGTACATTAACACGCTCTAAACTTTCAAAAAGCGTACGAGAGAAAACCGGCTAGAGCGCTAAATAAATATCGGCACGGTGGGAGTTTTTAATGACTAACTCGCCGTTCACTAAGTCGTTCTCAATTGCTTTTTGTTGCGCGCTGGCTAGGTCATATCCTTGATCTAACCAGCGTTTAACTAAGCGTTTTTGTAATTCTTGTTGCGACACCTCAATGAAAATACTGATATCAAAGTACTGCTTTAAATTACCCCAGTTAGGCTGTTTTAAAAGTAAATAGTTTCCCTCTATAAGAATCACTTGGCTATCTTGTTTAATGCACAATGCTTTATCGATAACTTCTTCTAGATTGCGATCAAACGCTGGAGCCCATAAATCCTGCTGCTGGTTAGCGATGTTTTTCAACAAATCCTCAAATGCTGTTACATCAAATGTATGAGGCGCCCCTTTTACTGAGAGCAGCCCTTTTTGAGCCAGAGCATCGTTATCAAAATGGAAGCCATCCATTGCAATAGTTTGCGTGGATAAACTCGAAGAGCCGCTAGTTAAAAGGTGTTGCAGCTCATTAGAAAAAGTTGTTTTGCCAGCACCCGGCGCACCGCAGATAGCTACAAGAATGCGTTGCTGTGAGGCGCTATGGTTAATGATTTGCTGAGCAACTTGCGAGATAGAAGAGAGTTTCATTAAATACTATTACCTAGGTTAACTCATTGAGAAAAATGCGTTAGAGATCAGGGGAATACTCCTTAATAAATGAGTGAAAAATTGAGGCTAAGAAACCCTTCTAAAATTGTAGCTCTATATTGAAACAGTTTCAGGCACTTTTGCCCCTGTCATATAGGCAACCGCATCAGACATATCGTGCTCTTTTGGATTGAGAGTACAGAGCCTTCGGCCTAAGCGATGCACATGAATACGATCAGCGACTTCAAAAACGTGTGGCATATTATGCGAAATTAAAATAATTGGAATGCCTTTGGCTTTTACATCAACAATTAAATCTAATACACGCTGTGATTCTTTTACGCCTAAAGCGGCAGTTGGCTCATCCATGATGATTACCTTTGAGCCAAAAGCTGCGGCTCTGGCAACGGATATTCCTTGGCGTTGTCCACCAGAGAGCGTTTCAACGGTCTGATTAATGTTTTGAATAGTCATCAATCCAAGTTCTGTGAGCTTCTCTCGGGCAAGTTGTTGCATTTTAGAGCGATCAAGTTGTCTGAAGACGCTACCTAAAATACCAGGCTTTCTTAGTTCTCTTCCCAAAAACATATTATCGGCAATCGATAGCGCAGGGGATAGCGCCAGTGTTTGATAAACGGTTTCAATGCCTGCAGCTTGCGCAGCGAGTGGCGAGTTAAAACGAATATTTTCACCGGCTAAGAATATCTCCCCTGAATCAGGTTGCACAGCGCCAGAGAGTGCTTTTATCAGCGTTGATTTACCTGCGCCGTTATCCCCAATAACTGCCAGCACTTCCCCTGGGTATAAATCAAAATCGCAATGATCTAAAGCAGTGACGCGACCGTAACGTTTTACCAAATTCCTAACGCTTAATATGGGCTGCTTCATGATGATATCTTCCTTATCCATTGATCAATTGCTACAGCACTAATGATCAGTACTCCAATGAGCAAATAAGTCCATTGTGGGTCTGTGCCCATGAGACGTAAACCTAAGGAGAATACTCCAACAATTAAAGCGCCGAATAACATACCCATAATAGAACCGCGGCCACCAAAAAGTGAAATCCCCCCTATCACCACAGCAGTGATAGATTCAATATTGGCAAACTGACCGGAAGTAGGTGAAATAGAGCCAATACGACCAATTAACGCCCAGCCAGCAAAAGCACATATAAGGCCTGCTAGCATATATACAGAGACGATAATCTTTTTGGTTTGTACCCCTGCAAGCTCAGCAGCTTCAGGGTCATCTCCCACTGCGTAAACATGTCGCCCCCACGCGGTGTTATTCAAAATATAAGTGAGCAATACAACAATCAATACAAAAAGGATGACTCCATAGGTGAAAACGGCGCCGCCGATGTGGAGTTTCTCACCAAAGAACTGAAACAGCGGGGCGCTCTTTTCAATATCTTGGCTACGAATAGTTTCATTAGCGGAGTATAAAAAGTTACTTGCTAGTATGATTTGCCACATTCCTAGCGTGACAATAAAAGGTGGCAAGCGCATAAAAGCGACAAGTACGCCATTGATGTAGCCAAGTAAAGTGCCGCAGCTCAAGCCAATGGCAATTGATACTGCAGGAGGAATATCATAGCTGAATGTCATTTGCCCCATGATGACGGAGGAGAGCACCATAATGGCACCGACAGATAGATCAATCCCTGCGGTGAGAATGACTAAGCTTTGGGCAGCGCCAACAATCCCGACGATGGCCACTTGTTGTAAAATTAGCGTCAGTGCAAAAGGTGAAAAAAACTTAGTGCCTAGTAATAGCCCAAAAACAACAAGTGATAACAACAAAACAATCAATGGTACTAGAGAGGGGGTGCGGTGTAATGCATGTTGAATTTGGTTGAGCAATGTACGCTGTGAGTGATCAAAACTAGCGACGCGCGTATCAGCGTTACTCGTATCAATCGTATTATTTGACATTTTGGAGACTGAATCGGTCATACTAGATCCTAATGGATTAAGGCTTAAAGCGATCATAAATCAGCGCACAGAATCAAGCAGTGCGCCGATTTTACTGTTAAAAGAGCACTTGATTAACCCCAACAGCGATTAGTACCTTCTTTAGTATCGATGGATTTAACCCCTTGTGCGGGCTTATCAGTGACTAAGCTGACACCCGTATCATAGAAGTCTTTACCCGCAGTATTGATAGGTTTAGTACCGTCTTTCGCCCAAGCAGCGATTGCTTCGATGCCTTTTGAAGCCATTAGCAACGGATACTGTTGTGAGGTTGCACCAATAACACCTTCAGCAACATTTTGTACCCCAGGGCAACCTCCGTCGACAGAGACAATCAACACATCTTTCTCTTTGCCAAATGCTTTTAGCGCTTGGTAGGCCCCAGCAGCGGCAGGTTCGTTAATTGTATAAACAACATTGATGGCCGAATCTTGAGCCATCAAGTTCTCCATTGCTTTACGTCCACCTTCTTCACTGCCAGATGTGACTTCGTGCCCAACAATACGGGAGTCGGTTTCATCACCCCATTTATTGGGATCTGCTAAATCAACGCCAAAACCTTTTAAGAACCCTTGGTCACGCAAAACGCCTACAGAAGGTTGGCTAACAGCAAGATCCAA
>CAKZOD010000084.1 GCA_937136055.1 uncultured Oceanospirillaceae bacterium
ATGGCGAGCTCATTTCTTTTTGCGAAAAAAAGAAACGCAGCCAAAGTGGCTCCTTGCCATCCATGGCACCGCCAAATACCGTACATCCATGTACATAAAAAGTTCGGCCAAAGATTGCCTCCGCAGCTCTTGCACATCCATGTGCTCGCTGCATTTGTAAGTCCATTTACATCAACTCCTCCGCAATCACTGAAATTAACGGGCGTTCAGATGCGCCATCTCGGTAAGTGCTCCATGCTTTACTCTACCTCCTGCATCCATGCAGTCGCAGGCGCAGCTGACCTTTTCGCGACGTCCTGTCGCTCCACTCGATAATTTAAGCGATTGCTCCGGCGGCCCTCTGAAGGGGTTGTGCGGCTCCGTAGATGGTTTGGGAGCATCAGGTGTTTCAGTAGATAAGAGTGGATGTCCCCGAGTTTGAAAATGTTATTAGTGTTTTACTCCTTGGTGAGGGGAGTTTGATTCTGATTTTTCTAGGTGGTTTAATTTCTTCAAATGACGCTTTAGTATACTATGTACATAATAATGTACATGTTCGTTTTGAGGGTTTTATGAAGACGATAAGTTATACAGCAGCTAGAGCTAATTTAGCGAGTACTATGGAAGATGTGTGTAATGATCATGCGCCCGTTATCATCACTCGTAAAAGCGAGGATCCTGTGGTTATGATGTCGTTAGAGGATTATAACGCGATGAAAGAAACGACATATTTGCTGCGATCTCCTGCGAATGCTCGAAAATTGTTAGAGTCAATTGCTGAGCTTGAAGATGGTGAGGGGACTGAACGAGAGTTACTAGAATGAAGCTGATGTTCTCTTCCAATGCTTGGGAGCAGTATCTTTACTGGCAGAACACCGATAAGAAAGTTTTAAAGCGGATTAATCTGTTAATTAAGGATATTCAGAGATCTGGCAATGAGGGGGTTGGCAAGCCTGAGCCGCTTAAGCATGGGCTTTCAGGTTATTGGTCTCGGCGCATTAATGATGAGCATCGGATTGTTTATAAGTTGGGGGATGGTGTTATTTTGATCGCTCAGTTGAGATATCATTATAGTTAGTTGGAGTTTGCTTCTAGTTTAGTTTTCTAACTTTGCTTAATTCTTGTCTGATTATCCGTATTTCGCCTCTTGGCGAGACAGGTTTTCTTCTAGTTATTTGTATTTGCTAAGCTTTTTAGTAAGTTGATGGTCTTTTTTTCGCCTAATGGCGAGCTCATTTCTTTTTGCGAAAAAAAGAAACGGAGCCAAAGAAAAGTTCGCCCAACGAGTGCCGAAAACTCCTCTGCAATCACTGAAATTAACGGCCGTTCAGATGCGCCATCCGTGGCGCAGCTGACCTTTCCGCGACGTCCTGTCGCTCCACTCGATAATTTAAGCAATTGCTCCGGCGGCCCTCTGAAGGGGATTGTGCGGCTTCGTAGTTAATTTGGAAGCATCAGGTGCTTCAGCAAATAAAAGTGGATGCCCCCGAGTTTCTCTTAAAGAAATCCACATAGTTTAAAATACAGCCTTTCAGAAGATAGCAGCAACCAGCTACTTGCTGAAATTTGCATGTGCTCTAAGCCTTCAGGCAATATTAAGAAAAATTTCTAATCCCCTTAAAAGCTAGGTTAGCAAAGAATAGAAAGCTTAATCCCAAAGTGAAAATCCCACCTATTAAGAATAGCAAACCTAAAATTCTTTTAAATTTAAAAGTTAGGATAAGTCTAGGGGCTTATTATTCCCGTCACCAACAAAGTGAACGGGAGCATGTGAGGGGTGAGGTCTTTCATTTTGACTAAAAAGCAAAACAAACGACCTCACCCTCAAACCACGCACTAGCTTGATATTTTTTTCTTGAGGTCATCGAACAGATCTAAATACCTAATCTCAAGATAATCTAAACTCTCCAAATTAAAGTTAATGTATTTGTCGCCTGATAAATATGGCTTGGAATATAAGAAAACGAATGCTCTTTTATCTTTCTCTTTAGCTATTTTTTCTAATCTTTTTATGACCAAATTTCTAACTGGATAGTCCTTTATCATATTCTCAGAGATAAAAAACGAAGGTCTTATATCCTTCCCACTAACTTTTAAGGCATCTCCAAAAGTAATTTTATAATGTTTATCTTTTTCAGAGTAATCAATAAATGAAACACCCCAATAAACTAGGTTGCTATTAGGAAGAGTTGAAAGTTCTTGTTTGAAAACACCTTTGAATTGAGATTTATAACTTAGGTCTTTTCCATTGATGTTAATCTTATACTCGGATAGTGAACCTTGCTTTTTATACCTTATAAATTTAGATACTAAAGAACGTACAGAATAATATTCAGAGCCACCATCAAACTCATCACCTGTTGTGCCTCTGCCTCTTCTCGTTTGCCTTTTCTTCTTTTTATTAGGATCTATCTTTTTTGGATCTTTTTTAGCAAATTGTCCTTTGGGTCGTTTCACATGAAAAACATCGGCAACATAGTCATTTTTAACAAATTTAGCTTGAGCTGATTTAGAAGGTGTTTCAATACCTGCTTCTGTACCTTGTCCAAAAGTTGCATCGCAATCATCAGCGTGATTGTAACCTCTGAAGTGAGGCGACTGATGCATATCTTGCTTGTCTTGGTTAATGTTAATGCATGTTACCTTAGCGTTGCATTTGTCACTAGGACATTCAAAATCTGACTTGTCGGTTATTATACCCGCCCAATAGAGATCATATGCTAGCTCAGGGTCAATAACCTCTCCGTATTCATTACTATATGCTTCTTCCAGTGATGCCATACTTACCTCTAAAAAAATAACGCTTCAATAACCGGCGCAGCTTTGCAGCGTCTGGCACCAAAGGCGCGAAGCTGATCCACTTGTTATACCTAGCCACGATTTACCACTTGAAGCACATCAGGCCAAGACGTGCTGGCAGTAATATGATCTCGGGCATGTGCGGGGTCAGGTCTTTTATTTTGACAAAAAAGCAAAACAAAAGACCTGATCCTCAAGACGCATCTGCATTTAATATTTCCGCTCTCTCGGAAAAGGCTGACACAGAGTATTAATCATCTCATCTGTACTGTCGCAGACACTTAACTGTTCATTTATCGCCTTGATATAGTGTCGAGACTTGCTCATCGCTCTTTCATTATTAGGGTCAACGAAACTTTCAACTCGTTCGATAAGAGTATGAAGAAGCTTCCTAACGTTGTTGTTTGACTCTATTTCTTTGTCAGGGTTGAACTCCTCTTGGCCATAACCTCCAATTACAAATGAGTGTGATAATCGCTGAAACGGAAATAGGGCCGTAAGTCCATCCTCTGTTTTTGTCATTCGAGAAAACATCTTTCGAACGCAATCATCTGTTGAGCCCTTAATATATTCACAGACTGTCGAATCAACTTCTACAAATGGGGTTCCGCGTTCGTTTGCCTCTAGTTTAAATGCTGTAACTCCTGATTCCTTAGCGTATGCATTTTGATAACCTGAGCCTATAACCTGACTGCCATTGTGAAAAACCGAACCTCTAGTTATATACCCTCGGCACATTATCCCTTTCATCAATAACTCTGTAACAGCTCCCCAACAATGACTTACTAAATTAATTATCCCAGCAGGTGAAACCTCAGATGAGATGATTGCGCAGTCAGAAATCTGAGTAACCTGAAAATCTAGCCCTCTGCTTATCGTTTCACTCTGGGGGCAGGTAGTAGGCCCATATTTCTGAAATTTACTCGAGTCTTCGGATGTCCCCAGCTTTGACAGATGCTCCATTATTTCTGTCAAAGGGGTTCCTGCCCCTGACTCAGCTTCCTCAACCATATTCTTGAATCCAAGCACGTCAATGAAGGCTACAAATTTTTCTTCAAGTTGCATTTCAGTAAATAAACTCCGATATGTTGTTTGGTTTTATTGCATAACAGCTCCGAGATCAATGGGGTCGGAGTAGCTTGATCGTTATTACCTAATCTTAAACTAAATCAATAATTTATAAACCTGTAACAAGTTATAGGTTTTGCTACTTTTTTACTTAAAAAGTGAAATAATTTGATTTGGATCTAGGTGTAAAGCAGTTAATGTTTCGTTTTATGTTGCTAGAGATTTAAAGACAATATGAAATTCGGTTCAAGAGTCTAAATTTAGGACAAAATAGTTTTGCTATACAGCTTTAATAAATTTATAAATTATTAATATTTAGTTAGATAACTCTATCTTGTCTGCTAGTACTCGTGATGCTCACAACCATCTACGAAGCTGCCCGAACCCCTTCAGAGGGCCGCCGGAGCAATTGCTTAAATTATCGAGTGGAGCGACAGGACGTCGCGTAAAGGTCAGCTGCGCCACGGATGGCGCATCTGAACGGCCGTTAATTTCAGTGATTGTGGAGGAGTTTTCGGCGCTCGTTGGGCGAACTTTTCTTTGGCTGCGTTTCTTTTTTTGCCTACATGGATGTAGGTAAGGGGCGTAAGCAGGACGCGGAAGCTTTCGCAAAAATTTTTATGAAGGCGCAAGCGCACACGAGCTAAAAACTAAAGCGGCGCTTTAAAAACGTTTTAAGCTCCTCAGCCATCAGGCGAAACACTGATAACCCGTTAATAATTAAGCTAAATAAAAGTGATAAACTAAAACTCCACCTCAAGCCTCCCCAAAAAGTACCCTCCATCTATTAAGATAAAAACCCAAACCTTAAATTCTTTTAAAGTTTCTACAAAGTTAGGATAAATCTAGCCCTTTACTATTCCTGTCACCAACAAAGTGAACGGGAATAAAAACATGAAAAAGACAACTACTCTACTCGCCGTTGCCATTACTAGCGCAATGACTCTTACTACTTTAGCCAATACTGCTGCTGCAAACACAACAGCTGCATCAACAACATCGACTACAGAAAAAACTGCACAGAAGACACAGCAGCAAAACGCAACTCAGTATGTCATCGATACTATCGAGATTGCAGGGGAAGCGAAAACAATTCTTACTGAAGCGCGTGCTGCGCGTATGGCTATCTTTGATGGCCAAGATGCAGCGGCTCTTGATCTGGTTAAAAAGGCGCTTACTAGCTTTGACAAAGATGTTGCTAAGTACGCGCTGAAGCTACAAAACGGCCCTGGCTTCGCAGTGCCGATTGATAACTCTATCTCCTTCGTTAAAGGCTATAAGCCAACAGCTGATCAAGCAGAAGTGATTGCAGCGGCAGGTAAATTGGCCAAATCTGGTCAGCCAATGGCGGCTTTCAAGAAAATGCTCGATGGCAATATCGCGCTCGATTTCAAATACGCAATGCTGCCGGTTTCAAGCACGGTGAGCCAGCTAGAAAAAGCCTACGCAGACTTACAAGCTAAGAAGTTCTATGAAGCTAACCTCGCCCTAAAAGCGGTTGAGACCTCGGTGATTGTTGAAGGTTACGCAGCTGGTGCTAACCCGCAACAAGGTTACGAGTGGGAAGCGATCATTAAGTAATTTATTACCACGATATTTAACACTGCGAAGGCTCGTTATTTGAGAGAGATTTAGGAGAGAGATATCTCACCAAATAGTGAGCCTTAAGGGCACCTCTAAGCACTTGCAGCAAGTATTGCGGGTTTTTAGAAGTGTCCTTATATGAGCCATGATATTAGGAGCCATGATATGAACGCCAAACAACAAGTAACACATCACTCATCATTGGGTGAATCTAACAGCGAATCACTTAGTCAGCAGTCGTTGATTAGTTATTTGCGTGAACACATGAATGCGAGAATTGTTGGCCAAGCTCAGTTTGTAGATCGCTTGTTATTAGCGCTGTTTGCAGATGGCCATATTCTGTTAGAAGGTGCGCCGGGGCTGGCAAAAACCAAAGCGGTGAATGCGCTGGCACAAACCATTGAGTGCGATGCCAGGCGTATCCAGTTTACCCCTGATTTATTGCCCAGTGATTTAACAGGTACCGATATTTACCATGCTGAGCAACAGCAGTTTAGCTTTCAAAAAGGCCCTATTTTTAACAACTTAGTATTGGCTGATGAAATAAACCGAGCACCTGCAAAAGTGCAATCAGCATTGCTAGAGGCGATGGCTGAGCGCCAAGTAACTGTCGGTGGTAAGAGCTACAGTTTGCCAGAGTTGTTCCTGGTGATGGCGACTCAAAACCCGATAGAACAAGAGGGCACGTATCCATTGCCTGAAGCGCAGTTAGATAGGTTTTTATTGCAGGTCAATATCAGCTATCCCGATGCAGCAGCTGAGCGAGAAATACTGCGTATTGTGCATGGAGAATCGCAAGGTGAAGATTCGCCTGCGACACGCTTGATCAAGCCACAGGAGATTTTTGCCGCACGTGCCCAAGCACTGCAAACACACTCCTCTGAAGCCTTGCTTCAATACATTATCGAACTGATTCAAGCGACCCGAAACTTTACCGCTTATGGCGACGAGTTAGCAGGCATGATCGCCTTTGGCGCGAGCCCACGCAGCACCATTGCCCTTGATAAATGCTCACGGGTACACGCTTGGATGCGCGGTGCGGATTTTGTGACGCCTGCTGATGTACAAGCGGTGATCCACGATGTGTTAAGGCACCGCATTATCTTGAGTTTTGAGGCCCAAGCAGAAGGTTTAACGACGGATGATGTGATTGAGTTGTTAGTTGAAAAGGTACCTATGAGTTAAGAGCCCTGTGAGTTAAGAGACCTTTGAGCTAAGACATTTGAGCCAAGACTTTTTGGGTTAGTTGAATAGTTCTAGGTGTTAAATAGCTCAAGGGCGGAGGTCAAGCGAGGTCGGCCAATGAAGCAAGCACAGATAACAGGTTTTAATGCGCATAAGCATAACGATGATGCTTACTTGCAGGGAATCGAAGTGAGTAAAAAACAGTTAATCAGCAAGCGTGTGGCGAGAAACAGCCTGCTGATTGGCAATAGTAGAAAGGCACAGACTCAGCAGTGGGGAGTGAACCAGTCAGTGTTTTTAGGTCAGGGGATGGAGTTTGCTGAGTCGCGTATCTATCACCCAGGGGATGACGTAAAAAACATTGACTGGTGTGTTAGCGCCAGAACAGGAAAAGTGCATACCAAGCTGTTTCAAGCTGAGCGCGAACGGCCTGTGTATCTGTTACTCGATTTGAGAAAGATGATGCATTTTGGCTCTAAGGTGCGCTTTAAATCACACATGGCGGCGCACTTGGCCGCCACGATAGCATGGTTAAGTCACGATGCTGGGGACCGTGTTGGCGCTATCATGCTGACGCGCAACGGGCTTGAGCATTTTGAAAGTGGTCGAACTCGCCAGAGTGTGCTGCGATTTATAGATGCAGTAGCCAAAGCAACTTTGATGAATGCAGAGCAGGGCACAGAGTGCTCGCTAAGTGATGCACTTAAACGCTTAAGGCCTATGTGCCGCACTGGCAGCTCTCTTTTTATTCTCAGTGACTTTCACGATTTTGATGACGATGTGCAAAAGCAGCTGCAGTATTTGAATCGCAAAATGCAGGTGACGAATATCAAAATTAACGACCCACTCGATAGCCTATTACCTAGTGCAGGGCGCATCAGCAACGGTGAAAAGGCGCTGTATTTAGAGCGCTCTAAGCAGGGGTTTATCGATCAGTATCAACTTAACTATCAGCTCGCTGAGGCGAAGTTGAAGAGGTTTTGTGTGCGCCAGCATCAGCCTTTATTGCTGGTGCAAACCAGTGATTGTGAAGAAGCTTTTATTCGCAAGGTGTTTGGTCGCCATGCATTCGGGGGCAGCTCATTTGGTCGCAGCTCATTTGATAACAATGCTGGGCAGCAGAAGAGGGGCGCGTAATGAAAGCAGCCATAACAGATACAGGTCAAGGTCAAGTTATTGACCCGCAACTGCAAGAGCAGCTGATGCAGTTACGCGATATTGATTTACCTCCGCTGATTGATTGGTGGCCGCTGGCAATGGGCTGGTGGATTTTGCTGGCTATTATCGTCGCTAGTTTATGTGCAGCAAGTGTTTATGTTTATAAGCGAGCGCGAAGTAGGCGCTATCAAGCACTGGCTGAGTTAGCGAAAATTCGCGAGTCGCAATCACAGCTAACACTGCTTGAGCTGGCGACAAAACTGTCGGTTTTATTGCATCGCTTTGTCATCGCCCAGCAGCAATCCAATAACTCTCAGTCCAATAACTCTCAGTCTAATAAGAACAAGCTGCACTCACTGGGTGGAGAGGCTTGGTCAGACTATTTAGCGGGCACTAGTGTTGGGGGGCACAAGGCAGCGATGGATCCAAAAGTAGCTGTTTTTTTAGCGATGGCACCTTATTGCAATGGTGCTGAATTAGTAACCAGCCAGGCAGAAAGTCATATAACTGTTCCTATAACTGGTCATATAACTGTTCCTATAACAAAGGCACAGCTGCTCAACAGCACCGGGCAGTGGATAAGGAGATATTAATGATTAGTTTTCTATGGCCATTCGCCTTTGTACTGTTACTGCTCCCTTTTGTTATGCGCCACTTTTTAAGGCCGATGGCAGTGCAATCACAAGGCGCATTGCGGGTGCCATTTTTTAACCAATTCGACAAAGCAGCAACTAGTAAAGCTAGCACACCCACAAAGCGCTGGCGTGCAGGCTTAGCCTATCTAGTTTGGCTATTGCTAGTCATTGCGCTAGCTAGGCCAGCATTTGTTGGTCCGCAGGTTGCGATGCCGACTAAAGGCAGAGATTTAATGATGGCAATTGACTTGTCAGGCTCAATGCAAGCGCTAGACCTTACCGTTGGTGGGCAGCAGGCAACACGGCTTGATGTAGTCAAGCTCACCGCGGATGATTTTTTAGCGCGCAGAAAAGGGGACAAAGTAGGGCTGATTCTGTTTTCTGATCGCGCTTATGTGCAATCTCCTCTGACCTTTGATCGCGATGTTGTGCGCAACTTATTAGGGCAGGCAGAAGTCGGTTTAACCGGACAGAAAACGGCCATTGGTGATGCCATTGCTATTGCAACTAAACGCTTGAAAGAGCGCGCAGAACAAGCGCGAGTATTAGTGCTGTTAACGGATGGCAACTCTAATGCTGGGGTTATTGAACCTCTTGCAGCTGCCAAAATAGCCAAAGAGCTTGGGATAAAGATTTATACCATTGGAGTAGGTGCAAAAGAGCAGCGAATGCAAAGCGTATTTGGTGCGCAGCTGGTCAACCCATCTGAAGACCTTGATGAAAGAACATTGACTCAAATTGCCCAGTTAACAGGAGGTAAATACTTCCGTGCCACTGATATCCAAGGCTTGGCGCAAGTCTACCAAGACATTAACACCTTAGAGCCAGTAGATTCCCAAGCGCAGTATGTACAGCCGCGTGTGGCACTGTATTTCTGGCCCGCTGGGCTGGCCGTGCTACTGCTATTTTTGGCTTTGCTGATTGAGCAAAGCGCGAGTGGCATACGCAAGTTGCGCTTTAGTAAGCAAGTGGACCTTAAGAAATCTGAGTTGAGTGGAGAGTGATGATGCAAACGTTATTAGAGAATTTTCACTTTATTCGCGGTTACTGGTTATTCGCGTTAATACCGGCCTTTTTTTTACTGCGCTTTTTATTCTCCAAAGGCGCGATGGGCCACACTGATCAGTGGAGTAAGCATATAGATGCACATCTACTACGCCACTTAACCATTACCAATGGTGAGCAAGCAACGGCTAAATTTGGCTATAAAAGCCTGTTTTTTATTAGTGCGCTGATCATTGTTGGATTGGCAGGGCCGACTTGGCAGCAGAGTAAGCAGCCTGCTTATAACGCCAAAGCACCGGTTGTTGCTGTGCTCAGCTTGGCACAATCAATGAATGCGGATGATATTGCGCCGACACGCCTAAAGCGAGCGGTACATAAACTCCAAGACATATTAGGCAGTAATCCTGGTGCTGAAAAAGCGTTAGTGATTTATTCCGATATCCCTTTTATCGCAGCCCCTTTAACCAATGATGACAAAGTGATTGAACAGATGCTGCCTGAGTTATCGACAAATTTGATGCCAGTATTAGGTGATCGATTAGATTTAGCCATTGATCAAGCCAGCGCTTTACTTGCCAGAACAGATACGAAAAGTGGCCAAATTATCTTACTGACAGACAGCGCAGGTGAGCTACCTAAAGCCAGCGCAGAGGCCGCTAAAAATGCGCAAAGCCTTGGCTATTCAGTATCGGCTATCGCTATCGGCACTCAAACGGGAGCTGCTTTGCAAACGGCGAATGGACAATTGATCACTGACAATTCAGGGCAAAAGATACAAAGTAAGTTAGCGCTTACTCAAATCGAAGCGGTTGTTAATGCAGGAGCAGGCAAGCTTGCGTTACTTGCAGCGGATGACAGTGATTTAAACCAGCTGATGGCGATTAGCAATAGTGATTCGCTAGCAGCAATGTTCACTGATGCCACGTTGAAAGCGCAAGCGCTCAACAGCGATGACTGGGTTGATATGGGCTATTGGCTGTTGATTATCCCTGTGCTGCTCAGCAGTTTGCTGTTTAGGAAAGGCTTAGTGTTCGCGTTTGTTTTCATGCTTAGCAGTTGGTCTATGCAGCCTCAAACATTGCAAGCGGCGACAGATGCACAAAATCAGCCAAACGATGGGGTATCAAGTAAGCAAGTTGCTCAATCTACACAGTGGCAAGATTTATGGCAAACGCCTGATCAGCAAGGCGCCCAAGCCTTTGCCAATAGTGATTATCAGCAAGCAGCACAAGCTTTTGAAAGCAAGCCTTGGAATGGTGCCGCGCTGTACCGACAAGGTGATTTCTCTAAGGCCGCCGATGTTTACGGGGCTTTAGATCCCACAATCGAAGGCTATAACTTGGCAAATGCAATAGCCAAAGCAGGTAACTTAGCAGCGGCTTTGCAAAGCTACGATGCCTATTTAAAACAGCATCCTACTCATGAGAATGCACGCTTCAATCGCGACTTAGTGGTTAAATTGTTAAAGGAGCAGAAAGAAAAGGCTAAACAAGAGAGGCAACAAGACAAGGCCCAACAAGAGAAGCAACAGCAAGAGAATCAGCAAAATAGCAAATCGGATGATCAACAATCAGCATCCAGCGACAACAAGGATCAATCTGCTGATA
>CAKZOD010000085.1 GCA_937136055.1 uncultured Oceanospirillaceae bacterium
AAGTGTTTGGTCGCACTTTCATTTTACCCTATCGGATTCAGGCTTTGTTATTTAGTCCTTACTATGGGACAGCAGTGACTCTAATACGCCTTTTTGGCATGACAACGTTGATTTATCCACTACATCTACTCCCTTAGAATCCCTTAAGGATAACCTAGACATTGTCATTATTGGATCTGGATTCACCGGTTTATCCGCCGCCTTAACACTTGCTCGTGCCGGCAAATCTGTCACTGTCATTGAAAAGAATACTATCGGTAGTGGTGCTAGCTCACGCAACGGTGGATTATTAGGCCCAAGCTTTCATAAACTGGGCATTCAGGGCTTAGTCGAAAAGTTTGGTGCTGATACGGCAAATAACTTATTAAAAGAGAGTTTGGCAGGGTATGACTGGCTACTGAGTTTTATTGAAGATGAAGCTATTGATTGTGACTTATCACGCTGTGGCCGTTTTCGCGGCGCACTACAACCTTCACACTTTAAACCCTTAGCCGAACAAGCAGAGTCCTTTGCACAAAAGCTAGATTATCCAGTGTCTATCATTGATAAATCTCAGCAGCACACAGAGGTAGGCTCTGAGCTTTATCACGGTGGAGTAGTTTATCAAAAAGATGCCTCATTAAACCCGGCAAAGTTATTGAAAGGCTTAATAGAGCGCTGCCAAGCAGCTGGGGTGACGCTTGTTGATCAAGCTGAAGTAACTCATATCAAGGACAATTCAGCAGGCTTTCGTTTAACGATTAATAGCTACTCGCTACAAGCTTCTACGCTACTTATCGCAACTAACGGCTATACCACCAGTGTGACACAAGAGCTCAAACGAAGAGTATTACCTATTCGCTCTTCAATGATTGCCACAGAACCATTACCTGAGGCGCTCATTAACAGCATTTCACCACGCAAGCGTACGCATGGGGGAACTGACCGTCTGGTCTTTTATTATCGAACCTCTCCTGATGGTCAGCGCTTACTTTTTGGAGGCAGAGCACTGTCTTATCACGATAAACCACAAGAGTATTATTCGTTCTTAAAGCAGAACATGCACAGCCTTTTTCCGCAACTAGAACAAGCTAAAATAGCCAATGCTTGGTCTGGCTTAGTCGCTTATAGTTTTGATCATATTCCCCACTTAGGTAAACAAAATGGGATGTACTACGCCATGGGATACTGTGGTTCTGGCGTAGCTCGTGCTAACTATTTAGGTCATAAAATTGCATTACAGATGATAGGCAAAAACGGCGACACAGGTTTCGATCACTTTGATTTCCCAAGCAAAGCACTTTACTTTGGAAACCCTTGGTTCATGCCTGCAATATTACGCTGGCACAGCTTTGCGGATAAATGGGGCTTATAGATTGCACATTTCTACTGCTTCCACCTACAGAGCCTCCAGTAAATCTTCAATGACTAACTGCTCAATACGCAGGAGATAGCCCCTCATCCACTAAAAACTTTTCTTACTTTAAACATTTTTTCTTTCATTAACACAAACTGAACATATACTTTAATCAAAATATTTAGTTTGTCCTGTGATAACAATGCATTAGCTAATCTGCATCATTTTAGAAGTCTTGATAGCGGCCATCATAGGTAAAATCATGAAAAGGAAAGCAGCATGTACTTCATCTCACGCACTAACTTGTTAAAAGTCGTCGATTCATTAAGAGAGTCTTTTGTTGCTGTTATCCCTTTTGTTATTTTAACGTCTTTGCTGATACTAATAACCACTTTACTTAGTCTCAGCCAAAGCGATATTCACTTAGGCAACCTGCAACAGCTAGGTGCTAAAATATCACAGTTCTTCTCTTTTATTTTGTTAATATCGATTAGCTATCACCTATCACGAAGCTTTAAAGAAGATGCTATTGTGGCGATGTTATTGTCTATAGCCTGCTTTATTTCTGTCAGTTTCACTGTTTTCGGCCAGCAAAAAGATAGCCTTTTGTTTAGCTCTGGTAACGCACAAATCCTCTCTATTGTCTGCCCGATTGTTTCAGTATTAGTGTTATGCAGCTGTTCAAACATCCTTAAAACTCAGCATAACTTTACCGGTATGGCGAACCAAGTCGGCAGGACCGTCAATTATATTGTCCCTTTTATCGTCAGCTTTTGTTTTTCAAACTTGTTGCTAATCAGCACTATTAAATTAGCTAGTTCTTTCCTTAATGGAGTCAGCACCTTCATATTTATTGAGTCCGCTGATTTATTCTTATTCCTACGCTCTATTGTCGTCCACTTAACCTGGTTTTTAGGGATTCATGGATCCACCCTGTTCGACACGTTATTTGGTACAACCTTGTTAAACGTTGATGTTTTTGCCCACTTAACCTATCGCAGCTTCTATGAAACGTTCGGTTTTTTCGGGGGAGCAGGGTCCGGCTTATCCTTGATCATCGCTATATTACTTTACTCCAAAGACGGCCATGCCAGACGCATAGCCATCGCAGCATTACCTTTTGTTATTTTCAATATCAATGAAGTGCTCATTTTTGGTTTGCCAATTATCTTAAACCGTTATTTGCTCACACCATTTGTTCTTGCACCACTTATAAGCACTGCAGTGGCTTACGCCTTTTTATCTTTAGGTTTTGTTGAATTTTCAGGGCAAATCAGCCCCTGGATTACACCTATTTTTATTAACGCTTTTATAGTGACAGATGGCAGTACACTAGCTATAGCGCTACAAGCTGCCTGCCTTTTTATCACTACAGCTATCTATGTACCTTTTGTAAAAAAGTATTCCTCCATTCAATCATCATCTGAGCAGCTACGTAAGCTTGAGCGCAATTTAGATATTCAAACATCATTAATCACCCAGCAAGGTTTTCAGTTTAATAAAGCACAGAAAGCCATCATGCAATCTCATGATGAATTAGAAAGTATCATCTCTATGCTCTCTAAGAACCACCTCACTGTTCACTATCAACCTAAAATGAACATCATTACACAACACTGTAACCATGTTGAGGCATTGTTAAGAGTAGAGCACGATGATGGTAAAGTGACGGGGCCTTACTTTTTAGATCATATTGAACAAGCGGGCTTAGCGTTGATTGTCGATAAATGGGTATGCCAGCGAGTAAAGGAAGATATTGAATATTGGAAAACACTCAACCACTTTCCTAAGGTCAGTGTTAACTTGCACCCAGATACCTTACAAGACAACGATACTATTATAGAAATTTGCAATTTACTGGCAGGGTTTAATGTCGAAATAGAAATTATTGAACGTGCTTTTGTGGGTAATGAGCAAGCGCTTGAAAACATCAATTATCTGAAATCACATGGATTTAAAATAGCATTAGATGATTTTGGCACTGGCTTTTCCAGCTTACATTCTTTATGCACTGTGCCTATTGATACAGTAAAAATTGATAAAACTATCGTAGATATGATCCATCAAGAAAAAGGTTTTTTCCTCAACAATAACATCACTACATTATGCTCAGAGCTAAAATTTGAGTGTGTAGCAGAAGGTGTTGAAAGTATCGAGCAGCTAGATTTAGTGAGGAAAACAGGGGCTAAGTACGTCCAAGGCTGGCTTTTTTCCAAAGCTTTAACCTCCAAGCAAGTGGTTAATTTCATCCAGAACTCCCCAGATTTAATGATAAATCTGCAAGGTATTAACACACACCATTTAGCACCCAGCAAGTTGAAAAAAACAGTAGTAACAAGCTATACATAGCCTGTTACTAGTGCTGAAGATGCGATCGTTATCTGTCATCCCCTTTATCGTTTGCTATCTGCTCTATCCCTTCAGATGATAGTGCAGCAGCACCTGCTAACTCTTGTTTTTGCGCCTTAGTGAGCTGTTCAACCTTAGTATCCGCTAGGCGTACTGTCACTTCGCGATGCGCAAACTGGATACCTTCTTGCATAAATAGCTCACGTAATTTGGCATATACCGTTTTTCTAATCACCCATTGATCTCCGGGCTTGGTCATAAACTTAACGCGAATAATCATAGCGGAGTCCTGCATCTCTATAACCCCTTGCGATTTAAGTGGCTGCAAGAATTGCGGACCGAGCTCCGGATCCTCAAGCATCCTTTGGCCGAGCTTTTTGACAAGCTTGCGTACTTTTTCCACATCAGTATCGTATGTGACTCGCAAAGGTAGTTTCATCATCACCCAATCTCTTGAGTAGTTCGTCAGAAACTTAATCTCACCAAAAGGTACCGTGTGCAATCTTCCTAAATGGTGCCTAAGTTGGAATGATCTTACCGATACCTTTTCTACTGTCCCTTTCACTTCACCTAAATCAATATACTCACCTTTTCGAAATGCATCATCAAACAGAAAGAAAGCCCCTGAAAACACATCTCTTACTAAGGTTTGAGCACCAAAGCCTATCGCTAAACCAACAACACCAGCACCGGCAAATAAAGGAGCAACATTAATACCTGCCTCTGTTAGCGCTATCAGAGTGACGGATACGGTAATAACAACCAATAGAAAATTTCTGAACAGAGGAAGCAAAGTTGCCAAGCGGCTAGCGCCACCTGCACCACCTTCATCACCTGGGGCTAACTCTTCTTCTCCGCCTTCATCGGCAATTTTGTTATCAATCCAAATTTTGAAGAAGTTATAAGTAATATAGCCAACAAAAAGAATGAAAATGACATCGTAGCTATTACTAATAAACGAGTTATCTTCAAGCAAACTACCTATATTCCAAACATTTATTAATGCATACCCACCAGCTACTAAAGCCAACATTGAAGCGACACGAGTGGCTAAATCTTCAAAGGTCATTAGGGTAGATTGTTTTATTTCATGCTCATCATTTTCACTGCTTATTAGCTCTTCACCTTCCAGTAAAGGCTGATCTGCATCCCCAATAAGCTCAGCTATTTTCGCCTGTGCACGACGCTGATGTACTTGACGCCTGCGCTGAAAGAACTGCTCTATAATGTAACTGACCATCGCAAATACCACGATCACCGACAGAATAATAATGTAAGCACTCGCAACCAACGGCAGACGCGTTTCATTACCTTTTATCAAGTTAACCGCCAGATCTAACCATGCAACAATGAAATAAAAAATTGCAAAAATCGCCCAGAACTTAACCATCAATCTTGCGGGTATAGACACCTCAGCTATTGTCTTTCCTTTCAGGATTGCCCCGCTAAGCACACCTTTATTGGCAAGAATCAAGGCGATGCTGTAGATAACAGTTATGCCAGTGAGATACAAATTTAGCACTCCGTAAATGGTTGGAGAAACACCCAGCTCCCCCAACCAAGCGATCAATAAATTAAAGCTAATACCTAATGTCCCGCCAATCCAAAGCCATCTATAGAGCTTTTTAGCAGCTTGCGTACATAGCTCATTATTAGTGGTATGAAAACGAGGAATTCTATAATCAGGTAGGAATGGAGATAAAATCATTCTCCAAAATAGAGAAATGATATTAACCATAAAGAATGCGAAATATATGTAACCAATTGTGAGCATCTCAGTTTGAGTTTTCGCTTTACCAAAGACCACACTATCTAAGATATAGGCGACAAGCATGGTTAGTAATATACCGATGAAACCGAGCAAAAAACGTGTCACCAAAATAGGTAGTTTGTCGCTATAGCCAATAGGGTTAGCTATTTGCCGAGCGATAAACCAAGGGCCTACAATCCTTTTTCCATAAATACTTCGCGTAAAATAATAACCTATTGTGAAAAACAGCAGTGAGAAAGCGATCATTTTCACATAGAAGAAAATACTTCCGTCTGGGCTACTTGAGCGCAAGATAAACAGCATTTCACTGCGAGCTTGCGGGAGCAACGATATAAAGGCCTCTGCATCATTTCGAAACAGTTCTGTTTCTGCGCGCATCTTGGCTAAGCCTGATCGCTGATCAACAATCACCTGTTGTTCATGCTGTTGCGCTGATAACACATCAGGGGGATTAACGATTATAACCTGTGAGCCATTCCTCTGAGCTGCCTGAATCACTTCCTCTAATGATGCGTTGGTTTGTTCTGCAGCGTAAGAAAACAATGGAAGAGGGGTAAACAAACAAAGCAAAACACTAAAAAGATACTTTGTTACTGCCTGCGAAAAAAGGCGAAGTGGCATTGTATATAGCATCCAAGCTCTCCTGTCTGGAATGTATGTCATTTCCTAAGCATAACAATATATTCAATTTTAGCGATGATTATTATTACCCAAAGAAAGTGCGAATTTCTCCTGAGAGCTTCCCTGTGGATATCTATGAAGCTAGGTCTCGGACAAGACAGCGCAATAAATATTCAATCCTTTACAAGTTAGCTAGCAAAATAAAAGTAGATCAAACAAGAATTCATCCCTGATAGCATATGATTGAGTTCAGCTGGCCTTGGAAAATCAAAGCTTTGCTTCTTGAATAAGCTTCACGTGCACCGTAAGCGTTTTTAATAGTTTCGACATGAAACAACGGCCGTGAAATCGCTTTTAAGTTAAAACAACAGAGTATTTTTAATGTTAAAGAGGATATATAGGAGCTTTTCTATTTAAGCTCCCTGATTGAAAGAGCGCTTAAAGTGCTTAAGCATAATTGTTAAATCTAAAACTACAACGACATTGTAAGTATGAAGCTTATACACAAGCAAGGGTGCAATGTTATACATGATCATGTGACTATCGGCACATGATCATGTATTGAATTCGACCGTTAAAGGGGCTTTAGAGAAATACTGTCAAACGATCTGCATTTCTCTAAAATTTCTAAATTATTACAAATGTAGACATTATTGCTTCAGTACACAAACTAAGAAATCCCCTCTAGGGTTAATGCCTAAAACAGGGTTGAGAACAAATAGCCAATTCCTTTTATAAGCTTCCAATCTACCCTCTGCCGGGTAACCTGGCGTACCATAATTCCAGTGGATTGGCGGGTAATAACTTACTCTACGTTGATAATACAATTTTGGAATAATACGACTTCCAGGCACATGATCAAAAAAATACCTGGCCTGATAACCAGAGCTTGTACGGCTCAACTTCCCTTCATCAATCTGTTTTTTTAAAAACTCTATTGCTCCAGGGTCTCTCACATTCGCTCTTTTATAAGAGCCTGGAGGGAACTTGCCAATTTTTCTAAGACCACAAGCCCTAAAAAAATCCGGATTTGCCGAATACATACCCCGGTAAGCGTCATAAATTACCGCATATTGGAAAGCGCTGGTATCCGCTGCTATTGTCAAACCAGATGCAGAATCGGCGACTGATGCGCCAGGTGTAACCATTAACAGCCTTACTGCTAAGTTTTTATTAAACTTCTTTACCTTATTACCAACGCTCGCAAACCCAAGAGTCCCGTCCGCCTCTTTATACAAATAAGTTTGCCCGTCAATCAAAATGCCTGCGTTTTGGGCGTAATTTAAATGCTTAGAAGTAGGTAACCCCCAGCCGCCAACTCCATAATCTATTCTAGCAGCCATAGATTTATGTGATGTCCCAGAATTAATTTCAGCAACATATTTGTCAATATCACTAGCTTTTACTACTTCATCAGTCCCAAATGGATAACCAAACTTTTTGCAATCTGTCGCTGGTATATGCTCGATCTTACAGCGCCCATAAGGGTATTGATCGACATAGCTATAATCCATTTTACCACCAGACGAGACTTCTATTTTGCCTTTAACACTAGCTGTCACATCAAACCCTATAAGCGTTAGCAAAGCAGCGCCTACTATTTGAAATGTTTCTATACGTTTATTCATACTTAGCCCTTTTCTCTGAGAAATACTGCTCTTTATAAATGCCTGATAACTAGTAATCTCAATAAAGGCCACCAACCATCATTTTGAAAAATAATAGCACATTATAACGGTCATCGACAACTATAATTCCTGGATTAGTTATTTATTAACCAAATAAATAACCATTACTAAACCGAGAACACTTCAACAACTGCACTAGGCATACCGCTATTATAGCTAAGTAACGACAAATAGAACTCCAGACAGGCCTCTCGCAACAAATAACAACCTTAACCCTTTAATTAAGGCTGTTATTTTGAAAGATAAAAACTATATTTTGAACACTGCAAAATTATGCAATGAAAAGCGCACAGATAAACAGCTATTAAGAGAGCATATTAAAGAAACACAAGGAGTCTCATTATGCAGATGAAGGGTACGAATATTAGCTTTTATCAGCCTTTAATGAGCAGAGTTAATAGGAATATTGAATAATAAATCACACCAACAAAGCCACCGAGTACTAACAAAAGTAGCAAGTTTACAATCTCAGACAATCTATCTAAATAAGCGAGCAACCTTTCAATATCTCTTTTAGCTACTTTATATAAACTATGCCCGACATCATTTTGAGTTAAGAATATCGACAGATCAGAAAGCGTAATCGCATCAAATAGCCCAACATCCAAGACTAAATTAGATCCCACACCTTTCTTTAAATTATTTTTTATCAACTGGGCCTTAATTGCCAACCAACCTTGGCTACTTCCAACTAGCAAATCAACAGACTCTAGCATTGGAATTCTAGAAGCCAATAGCATACTAAGGTTGTTTAAAAAGAAAGCTCCGACAATTCTTTCGTATAATGAAAATGGGAAGATCTTCTCAAACTTTGTACGCACAACACCTGTACCATTGACACAAAAATTTGCGACAGCCAACATTGCTGCTGCAAGCGCAGTTACAAAGATAATCGCCTTAAAAGAGAGGAAGAATTTACCTAAGCTATAAACTGTCGCTGAAATAAATGGCCAGTCTTTGATATCAATAGCGGATTCGAATACAGGAAACACTTTGATAGAAAAGAAAACAATAACAAGAATCGCAACAACAATTACACCGAGTGGTTTTAAGAAAGCAGCCAGCAGCTTTGATGTAATTTTCGACTTTACATCAACCATTTCTTTTAAAATAACAAAAGCTTGCGCTAATTCGCCCGTTTTCTCAGCTGCTGCGATTATCGACAGTTCATCTTGGGGGATCTTCCCTTTAAAAACTTTCTCTAGTTTTTGCCCTTTTTTCAACTCAGCTAGCCAGCTGCCATAAAGCTTTGCGCGGCTTTTATTTTTAAAACCAACTTCGATTTTTTCCATATTCGAGATAATTAAAAAAATCGGAATACCTTCTTCAAGTAGTGAAGATAACTTAGAGTAAAGAGCCGACCTATCACTATTAGAAAGTACTTTATTGCTTAATATACTAAGTAATTTATTCATTAATATAACAACCCAAATTTGCTTTCAAACTCCACTGGGCACAACTCCCCTCTCTTAAGCAGCTCAAATGCTTTTTCTTTCATAGACTTCCCAAGCGCTGCATCTTTTTTATTACTTTCTCTCCAATGTTTCAAAAGAACAACGGAGTCTTCAGTACTCAAAGCATTTAATAACTCTTCATCCATCATTAAAAGCTCAGCAACAACACTTCGACCTGAGCTACCATGTGTGCAACTAGGGCAACCTTGATCATTTGAGAAATGGACATCATTAGTGTTTAAGCCTAATAGGTTCATTCTATTTAATATATCTTGATATCGATTGCTATCTAACGATTTCACATCCGAGATATGTTGTTTACATTCAGGGCAATTTATTCGCACTAGCTTTTGACAAATTATGCCTGACCAGAAATCGACACCTGACTGCTTCTTTAAAGAAATACCTAAGCTTTGTAGCCTTTGAACAGCTCCGATAACAGAAGATGCGTGTAATGTAGAAATTGCTACATGGCCACCCTCAATGATATCAACCAGTGCATTAGCAGTGTGTGGATCTCTAGTTTCCCCAATCAACAAAACATCTGGATCTCTTCGCATAGCAGAGTAAATAGCAGGCAAAAATGCATTTTGATCGGTATTTTTGAGTGAGCGAACAATAGACGTTTGAACGGCGCCCTGAATTTCATACTCTACTGGATCTTCCACTGTAAGCATGGAAATTTTGCCTTTATGAAAGTCATGATATAACCACTCCATCATTGACTTAATCGTTGTCGATTTTCCTGAGCCGGTTGTTCCAACTACAACGACAAGCCCATTTGGCTTACTAAACATTTTTTTAAGCACTTGCAATTGGGAGTCATCAAAACCTAGCTCCAGTATCCGATCTTCTGTAAAGCTTTCACTATAGTCCGAAGTTACATATTTCTTTTTACCTGTTAACACACGCAATACAACATGATAGCTATCACCATCTAGAGAGTGAATCGGCATATGTGCATATCGAAAAGTGTATTGAACGCCTGAAATATCCATCGGAATAACAGCATCCTGCGGCTCTCTGCGGTTCCAAGCTACCCCTTTGCCTGCAGCATTAACATTATAGATAACACTCATCATCATATCGCAATCCGAGTGAGAGATTTCAGACACTTGAACAAGATTTCCAAGCTTGCGAAACCACACCTCTGCAACATTACTTTTTCTTACAATATGGATATCAGAAGCGCTCTCCATTACCGATTGTGAAAGTAGCTTGCGTACTCTTATCTCAGATTGGGTTAAAAGTAAGACATTTTCTTCATCATCTGAAATACCATCATCATTAATAACCAGAGTACTTATGTTGTTTTGTACAACCGTAAACAAATCATTAGAACAGATGAAAACTTTAGATATTCTATTGTATTTAGACTCAATCAAGCGCTCGTTAATAATAACAAGATGCTCTTTTTGATACTGCGTACTTGATAAGATGACATGGATTTGTGATTCTCGATCTATACAGACAATCCAATGCTTATTTTTTTTGAGAAAGTCATCATTTAAGATTTCAACAAACTTCCCTAACTCATTGATTGAAGTAATCGTTTTAATTTGCATAATTACACGCCGTCCCCACACCAAGTAAATACAATAATTCTGGTCATCGAAGTCTCTGTCCCGTTAGGGTAATTAGCTGAAGCTACATTTGTAGATATCAGCCAATCATTACCAACTGATTCCCAACCAACACCGACGAGACCGACTATCGAAGAAGTGCCATAGTCAGGATTTGAATCAAATTCATCCCCCCAGTTATTAACTGGAGCAGGCAATTGAGCATCGCTAACACCACTAATAGCGCTGGCTATTCTTGGCGAAAGAGGTGATGGGCAGTTTGGCTTTGATATCGTATCTCCACCAACAACAGAATGTACTCTTACGTTTGAATTAACAGATGAGGCAACGCTCTCTTCGAGAAACTTTCCCTCTCCCATTAGCTGATTGTCAACATTGCGGGTGTTGTTCGTTGAAGAAAATGCAAATTTAACATTATCAGATATAGAGTCTAGGGAGGCACCAACGCAAGCTTGCTCTGAAGGCGAGACATCCCAACAGATTTCATCACCTGCAGATAATGTTATATTGCGGCTATCAAAATCACTATTAGTATCTATAGTTACTTCCAGGAAGATCTCTCGGCCTGTACTTTCATGTTGTGATAACAAAGAATGCGCTTCTACCAGTGTTCTTGGAAAGATTTGAACATCGTTAGGAACCGAATATCCTTTCTCTTCGAAATTAGTCACCAGTGCGTTGATAAACTTCATCATTTTTCGGGTAGAGCTCGCTTTATTTACAAACTGATCCATCGAAAAATTTAGCTTTAAAAGACCCGCTCCAAAGACAATTGCTTGTTCTTGAGCGGTATCAGAAACCGAAAAGTCTTGATTTAAATAACGTTCAAAAAAAGCAGGTAATACTGGTTTATCAGAAAGCTCTACCCCCAATGAGTTCACTGGAGTGCCACAACTTAGAAAACGCTCATTTGCTGTAAAGTTGACTCTCAATAAAGCGCCAAACTCACCATTTGCTATGCCATTTTCATTTGTGCCAGCACAGTTTTCAAATTTAAACTGCCTTAAATTACTGTAACCGCCGACAGCTAATGGTTGATTTTCACTGGCTGCTCTCAAAGCTGACTTTTGTACTAAGCTTACAATTTTTACAGCTGCCGACTCACTTAATTCATCCTCTAAATCTTGGACATATGCTTGTAGAGAAGTAACAGAGATAAACCCAATAATCGCGATTACAATCAACAGCTCGACTAATGTGAATCCTTTTGCTTTGGATAAATTTTTCATCGATCTACCTTTGTGCTTTTAGTAGCATATATGTTTTTATTACAAATTTTTTCTGAGTGCCGCTAGATTTAATTTCAACATCAGATATTTTCCATCCTTGGTTGGCAGGCCTTAATTCATTGAGCAATTCAATCATTTTCACACCCACTGCCACATCCTTAAACTTCAGAATAACTTCTTTCTTCAAATACCTAGTGCTAAGCACTGAGGATTTAACAGCGGCCGAATTTTTATAGTGGACAATCGTCGGTTTACTATTAAGGTTGATACCGTCAATAAAGCCAGTTAACACAAATATTTTTCGAATACTTTCAATAAAATCATCAAACTCTGCTTCAATTGGTAACGTCTTTAGGCACGCTTTTGGTTGCAACTTTGACATTGCAAAGCTCAGAGGTAATCCACTCAAACTTAGGCGATTATCATTAACTACGTTAAATGAAAAAGACTTCCTTTCAATAGCACTCAGATAATCCTCTGCAAATATTTCAACCGACTCTTTTTGAAAATCATGGGATTTTGCTGAAAAATCACCGTTGCACTTTCCACTACTGCAACTTAAGTTACTCAACGACCAGCCTTTAATAAAAGCGCTATCATTAGCAGCAAATGCGAGCAGCTTGTTCAACGACGCCAATGAGTATTCATTGCACATTAAAACAGCATTCTCTTCTATACTCTTTTCTGCTTCGATTTGCGTTTGAGAAAGCTTTGTTAAATATTGGTTTAACTTTTCTTCCTCCCTTTGAATTTTCGGCAATGTTAACAAAAAATATTTAGCTAAAGCTGCGCCCGCAAAGGCCAAAACAATGGCAAGTAAAGCAATTTTTAACAGCTTCTTATCTTTCTTTTTTATATGTATAAGCATTAGAAAATTGACCACCCGATGAATGATGAAGCTACCAAGAGCACTAATACCAATGTATATTTAACGATTGTTTCGAGCTTTCCGGCATGCACAGGCTTCGCGTTATAATTCTCTAAATTTGCATGTTTAATAAGCGATTTGCCGTCTAAATGCTCAATTTCAAAATCACTTATCCCTTTTATGTTTGCAATAATATCAACTGCTTCTGCTGCTTTTTCTCGAGTTGGATATGTTAGCGCTATGTCTGAACTGATATTTAGAATTATGCCGTCTTCAATTCCCCAAATAGCAAAAGATTCTGAGTTATGCATTTTACAAACAAAGAAATAACAACCTTGTGAGTAATTGGGATTACTTATCAAAGTTAATGCTGGCATAGCAACTGGCTTATCCTTTTTTGAGGAGAAGTATTGAGCGAAATCACAACCACGGTTTTTGTGGATGTATAACTCATATAAATATCGAGGGTTAATTAGATTTGTAGAGCAATACTTCTTAACTTCAGCGGGTTGCAACATCCAAAAACGAACATCGTAAATATACTCTATGTTCTCTTCACTAGCCGACATAACCTAAGCTTCCTAAAAAATTGACTTTTTAACAGTATTTATGCGTGAAGAGACTGTAATTTCGCTAGTCTTTTCGTTGTATTTAAAACTGAACCGCGCATACTTCTGTTTAATTTTATTAGCCATGTATAGCTCCCCATTTACCAGAAAGCTGCAGCGAAATTTTTGTGATCCATTTAACATGATTTCCAGGACCTCTAACGATTCAATTTTTAGGTCAGGAATCACATTTATCATAGGCTCTTGATATTCGATTTCCGGCTCTACTGGTGGTGTCTGTGGAGTGTTCTGCGGAGAAAACGCTCTCGCCTGTGATGCTCTGAGCTTAGATTCAGAGTTAGCGATAGATATTTTCAAATTGAGCAGTTTCAAATACTCTGCCAATACTTGCTTCTGACTTCTGATGTCACTTATCTTTTGCGTTTGTTGTACGTATTTTTCAATCTTTACTTCTTTAACTTGATCGGCGTACTCTTTTACACTTTCCCCCAGTTTTTCAGATGCAATAGATTGCTCTGCACTAGAAGCATCAAGCTCATTGCTCTTAACTAATTGCTCCGACGCAGACAAAGCGCATGGCACAAATAACATCAAAGCAACGATATATTTAACACTAAACATAATAATAAAACTCCAGTCATAAACTCTACAATCGGATAACTACGACTTAGTTTTCGATTGCAACAGGTTGTTCTTCCTAGATTGGCAAACCAACCTATTAAGGGGAGATAAGATAAAAAACTTAGTCTTCTTTGGCAGAAATCGCAGCTAGAAGGTTTCATTAACGAATCTCTAACACTCCATTTTTTACTTATATATCGCCCCAAAATGCACATCAAAAAACTAGCTAATGTGGCTCCGCCATACATAATTAATAAATTAATTGTCATCTATCACTCTGAATATTTTATTCACTTTATAATAAACAATTTTTAAGTTTATTTTGTTTAAGTACAAATCCTTAGCCAGCTTTTCCATGATATCTAGGTGCTTGGTAGCCTCATACGTTAGGTCAGCCTGAAATGGAAAGTCTCTTTTGGCATCCCATACACATTTAGCTGCAGCTGTTTCACACCATGACAGTAATGATGCCTTAAAAGATCTGCCTTTCTTAAAACTCAACTGCTGCTTTTTTATCCGAACTGGGTGCTTGCTTTTCGTTAATCGAATTCGCTTTGTCACAGGCCTTTTATATTTACTTGTAACTCTTCTACTTTCAGAACCAATTCTCTTTCTCGCTAAACTTTTGTTCCGGTTTACTTTTTGAAGACTACTTTTTACTGTTAAATCAGCACTGAGCTTCTCTTTGGTATTGCTCGCCGCTTCGCTATTTAATGCATTGGCAGCACCTGCACAGAAGATTCCAATTAACGCTACTGCTTTTAAAACCTTATTCATTGATTAACCTCGGCTCTATCAGTACTACTAAATTTCTTTTCAATTTTGTATTGCTATTACTACCACCGGCAATGATTGTTCCTGGCAGTGCTGATGTGTTCGTTGATCTATCTGTACCGATTTTCAAACCCGTTAAAATAATCATGTCTCCACTAGCGACTTTAAAAGACTGCATTATTTCATGAGTGGAAACGATCGGTAGTGTGACTCCTTGCTGACTCTGCATTGAAATCAATTCGTTTTGAGAGATGAAAGCATTAACTGATATTTTTTCACCTGTTGTTAAAGCCCTAAACATCATTTTAAAACCTTCATTTAGTGAGCTAACCGCTACAGAGCGCGTTTCACTATTTGTATCTTTATCCTTTTCGACCGAAACACTCGATATATAGTCATGTGTTGAGGTTAATGAAAAAGGCGTTGGGACTCCGTTTTGCATCAGTAAATCAACTTGTGTGTGTCCAACGGCTGTCGCATCTGAAAAATAGGAGCTGATAAACAAATCGGTGGTACTTTTACTATTTGATATTTCTAACCCTAAGCCCGAGTTAACAAGAGACTTAGCAAACTTAGAACCTGGAATTACTGAAGTTGCACCACTTGTCACTACACCATCCCAATCTAAACCTAGCTCTTTGGTATCTGTATCGCTGTACTCAAGCATTGTTACCAGCAACAAAATTTGTTTATCGAGTAAATCGTTGTATCTTTTAGCTATTTTTGTCGCTTCTTTCACAACCGATGGCTTATCTGTAATCAAAACCGTAGAAGTATTGGCATTAATATGAACTTTGCCGTCAGGTGAGAGTATCGCAGTCATTTCAGCTAATAACTCTGATGGAAGATCTGCCTTAAGATCCATATTGAGAGAAAAACTACCCCCTGATTTTTCCCCTTCACCACTTGAAGAGGTATTCAGACTTGCGTCAAGTTTGGTAAGCAGGCCATTGATATAAATCGATTTAGTTTCACAAGAAGTAACTCCATATCCACCCTCGTAAGGTGTTACTTTTACATCATAGGTACTTTCAAGATAATCAAACAGTCCTGAAAGTCTTCCTGTATATTGAACATATCTGCGCTCGCTATTTACAATATCCGCTTGTTCTATACTGGGGTTATTTTCCACTGCTGCTTCGTTTTGATTGCCTGCACAGCTACCATTAAAGTTACCCTTGTAAGGAAGCAACCAATTTAACTTCACAATAGCTTGCTCAATCGTTAAAGGGTCATTCAAGGCAACTGACACATCACGGTTTTCATAAAAAGGACTAATCAGCTTCCCATCGGATTCCGAAAAAATGAAAGCTTGATCTTTTACCAGTACATACTTTGTACTTCTTTCTCGGCTAGTTTGTAGTTTTTTATCAACGATATCAGACACTTGCTTTATATCGTTATGAGACGCACAGCCAGCCAATAATGTAACGATCGCAACTGATAAAATTTTATTTAATTTCATTTTTTCACCCAGTATTTTGGTATGCCTCCCATTAATATAAGAGGCATTTGATGACTATAAATTAATAGGCGCCAGTTACTATTATTGCGTTGTTGTTCGCAGCTGCTACTTTGCAATCTGCTGTGATATTGATAACAGTTAGATCTTTAACAACACTTGCTCCAGCTACGTACTCAGGATCTACATCTGCGACATCACCTGCAATGTCTGATGTACTACTTAATGGAGTAGCTGCTGCACCTGCTGCACCTGTTCTTAGGCCAACAAAATCAAAGCTGTTCCCATCAAGAGTAGACATAACATTGACACAAGATGCTTCGGATAAACCACCAACGCTCATACTGAAACCGCCATCAGCCTGGCCGTTTGTTACAGCTGTTCCAAGCTGAATGTCTACACCGTATGGGTTTGACAGATCATTCTCACCTAAGAAATCAACTGATGTTGCATTCGTTAAGCCTGCATAATTACCTTGCTGCTTGAATACTTTCTGTAATTTAGTTTTCACGGTGCTCATATTATTCACCACCTTCAGTTCATCTAAACTTGAGAAGGTTGATGTAGATAAAACGACAACTCCTGCCGTTAACAAGCCGATGATCCCAATAACGATCAACATCTCTAACAACGCAACACCTGATTGCTTATTCTTTCTTTCTTTCTTAACTACTGTGTTCATATTTTTTGCACTCATAATTTTTTGCCGGTTATTGAATTATTACAGCTGCAAATAACACATCGCAACCGCTAAAAAGAATACTATCACTCGACTTAACGAACAGCAACTCTTATAAAAGAAATCTTAAAGGTTGATAACGGTTATTTTAAAAATGATATGGAAAATTAGTTATAATCTGACACTACAGCTCTACTGTTTTGTTTACATTAAGGTTTTAGATTACTTAACTAAACTTAGCTATCACTTACTTCTAAAGATGATTGTCTATATTTCATTGAAGTACTGATTCCCTCTTCTCAGGGGCTGTGTTTAAAAGCTCATTACAAGTAGAAAGGTGGTATTGAGCTGAAGACATAATCTATTAAACTTGCCGATAATCTTTTGAAATGGGGGGGGATTATTTTTGTGAGGAGAAATTATGAGCCAATCTTTCATTAACAATAAGTTTCTTCTTAATTTGAAAGATCCGCTAAGTAGTGTCACGAAGCGATTGAATCATAATTACGTGAATTGAAGGTAGAGAGTGAGCGACACTCAGTTTGAGGGACAAAACCCAACCAAAGGATAAGCAAGCTAAAAAGACGATACCCTTCAGTCGAACTTTTAATTTCACATAAACTTTAATCTTTTAGCAGACCCCAGGGCTGTAATTGCGTACCCTACAGCCATATAGATAATTGCACTAACTTTCTCAGGATCTTCTGAATGGCTAAAATAACGCTTTAACCTAACTAGACTTGTATAGTTATTTTGAATGGACATGGCAATATTCAAAAACTCGTCACTATTATCAACAGCGTCTTTCCAAGAGGAATAAAACTCCTCAATGCTATTAAAACTTAAATGCGAAGCAATTCGCCTTTCTAAGAACGGCGCCAGCTCTTCTAATAAATCTTCCTTCTTTTTAAAGTGGGTTGTTACCCCTGATTTCCCAATATTTGCATGTGCCGCAATTCGAGAAAATGTCAGCTTATCACCACCTTGATTAATGATGATTTCATAAGCAGATTTTATAATTTTCTCCCGTGTTTTCTGGGCTTGTGCCTGTGTAACTCTTGGCATCTTTATAGGCCTCCCCCCATAACGCTTTCTATTTAAGCTCCATAATCTAGTCTAGCTAGCTCTTTTATGGCTCAAACAATTAATAACAGTCAAAATCCTTTATAAATAACTAAGAGACATACTACCACAAACTTTAATGTACGAAAACCATTAAAAAGCAATGTTTATTCAGAACAACCAAGCTCAATTAACCTTTTGGAAAAAGCCTACTATTTTATAGTTTGAATGATTATTTATAATGCAGGAGTAACATTATGATAATTGACTACAAGTCCTTATTTTTGTATAGTCGATCGGCTAAACTCCACACCATATAAGCTATTAAGCAGAAGATACTATGCCACGTGTAAGTCAAAAAGAAGCCCAAAAAACAAGAGAAAGAATTATTACATCAGCTTTCAAAATTCTTTGTGAGGAAGGTGTTGAGGGTATCACATTTGCAAAAGTAGCCAGCTTAGCAGGTATAGGTAAATCGGGGATCAATGCTCATTTCAAAAAGAAAGATGACCTTTTAATGGACTGCAAACCATTAGTAGGTCAAAAATTTGTTGAGTATTTAGATTTTAGTAATATAGAGAATTACTATAAAAGCTTTAAGCTTGCCGTTGACACCGTAGACGAGTTCAGGCATTTAACCATTTACTCTCAACACTTTAGTGGCTACGAAGGTACATTAGCACTTAAAAATATTTTCTCAAAAGAGCCAGAGGGTAAAGTAAATGCAATCTTATATATGGCAGCAGGCTACGCAGCTACTAAGTACCAAGAGAGAGACTACTACGAAAAACAATCAAAACAGCCTGTTGTGTAGGTTAAAAATTACTATTTAACCGAGTCCACCCATTTAATAACGCTTTGTATCTCCTGCAAACTGCAGCTGATGACTATTTTAGCAATAGAGTCATCTGCGGAAATTTCTTCAATTTTAATATTACTCGTACTTTCGGCGGGCTTAGGCTGAGCAACGACTTTAGCCTCAGTCTCTTTTAGGCTTTTCTCAGTTGATAAATTGTTTTTGGGATTACTAGGGAAAGGCGAGTGCTCATCCTCACAGCTTATAACTAGATCTATGGCTTCCCACTCTTCTTTTGACAAAATACTGTTGCTCACGTTTGAACCTAAAATAACGGATTAGAGTGCAAAAATAACATCCACCGTACTTTTTATCAACATATATGATTCGCCAAAAGTAAAATAGAAAGAAAAAGCCGCTATTTTGTAAAAATAATCGTATTTTAGGTATTAGCAACCTCATATATAAACAATAGGAGTACTTAAAGGAGCTTCGCTGTTTATTTAGAGACAATAAGCTTATTTCTGCCGCTATTCTTCGCATCATACAATGCTGTATCGGCTCTATTAATCAATGGGATTAAGCTTTCGTCTTCTAATTTAGCAACCCCTAAGCTAACGCTGATAGAGATATTTTCCCCTTGGATTTCAAAACGAGTTTCATTAACAAGTTTTCGAAACTTCTCGAAGTACTTCAGGGTGAGTTCTAAATTCACTTTTTGTATTGAAACGACAAACTCTTCACCACCATAGCGAGCAACAGTGAACCCTTTGAACACTTGCATCAAAATTTGCGCAACTTGCACCAAGACGGTATCACCAGCATCGTGCCCATGAGTATCGTTGACACTCTTAAAGTGATCAATATCGATCAACCCAACCACTAATTCAGTATTATTGCGCTTTGCATCACTCAATAATTTTTCGGTTTGTTGAATAAAAAAGCGTCGGTTAAATAGCTGTGTTAAATAATCTTTGGTCGCTGCATTTGAAATCTCTCTAAACAGAGAAATCTGCTCCATCGTTTTTAACACCCGCCATTGAAACTCTTCATGAATAAAGGGTGTTATTAAAAAGTCATTAGCGCCGTACTTTATGAATTGAGCGCTAAGTGTCGGATCCGTGGAAGAAGATAAACCAATAATAGGGAATGTATTGCGTGAGCGCTTTTGGCGAATAGCTTTAATTAATTCAATGCCATTCATTACAGGCATATTATAATCAGTAATTAAAAGCTCTATTTCAGGGTGCTGATTTAACGCCTGCAGGGCTTGTTGACCATTTTCAACTTCTATTACGGTGTAGAGCATTTTACGTAATTGAGTAGAAATATACTTACGTAATGTCTTAGAGTCATCCGCGACGAGCACTGTCAAATCTTTATTTAACATGATCTGGTTCGCCAGCTTCACTGCGCTAAAATATGAATCTCTATTTTCTTTATAGATGTAGTCAAGAACGCCTTTGTTAAGCATTTGCTGGCGCCTGGCATCATTCATTGAAGCGGTTAATACAATGGTAGAAATATCTGCTGCCAGTAGGATATCTACAACCTCTCCATTTGGCGCATCAGGCAAACTCAAATCAGCTAAAGCTAAGAAGTAATTATTTTTATCAATTAGCGAAACGGTATCAACCATTGTACCAACTAAATCGTATTCGCAATTTAGTTCTGTGGCCGCTAAGTGCTTGATGACTTTCTGAATAAGTGGGCTATCTTCGATGATTAGCAGTTTTTGCATGTGTAATCCGTTTAATCTACAACTGCCCCAATACTAATTCATCTGTAGCTGCACTGATAGACATTAACGATAAATAAATTTTAGAGTTTTACATGCAAATGGGCAGTAAATTTAACGGCCAATTTTGCACTATTTTTCACGCTGATCTCTAAATCTAATCGCCCTTTGCCCTGCTCTTCTAAATCAGCTAACAAACGCGCCGATTGCTGCTCACTAATTTGACCACAAGCCACTATTTCGCCTTTCACTGGGCGCAAGTACTCAATCTCTGCTTTGGCCATTACAAGTGCGCTTCCCTTAGGTAGCTTTGAAAAGGTGAGCCCCCAAGCTGCTAATGTGCAAATTGAATAGAGAGAGCC
>CAKZOD010000086.1 GCA_937136055.1 uncultured Oceanospirillaceae bacterium
CATAACGCCTTTAGCAACGGAAAATTACGGAGCCGAAGGCGTAGTAAGATTTCCGATTGCCTAAATTTGTTATGATTTAAATAATACACTAGGCATACTTGGACCTATTTGGTAAGTAACTACGCCCACGTTGGTGTATTCTTCTCCTGTTATTTTGTCTACGAATTCTATTTTCCCAATATCAGGAACTGACAATCTAAACTTATCTTTATTTTTCCACATTTCATTTTTAGGCTTAATTAAGAGTTCATAAGTTGGAATATCACTTTGATCAATTTTCTTACCAACTTCCAGTGCAAAAAAGATCAGTTGTATAGTTGGGTACCCATTTTGGGTATCAATCTCTGGTGAAGGAGGTTGCTCTGGTATCGTTGTTAACAGCACAGGCTCAACTTCGGGCTGTACAAATACAACAGCTTTACTAGTACCTACTCCTTGTTCCCATACTGTTCTTGCGAACCTCGCAGCCATATCTTGTGTCAGTACCATAGATTGCTGCTTTAGCTCACCTGTTAGGGCTGACCTCTTCATATTTGGCAAAGTAAAATGGGTAGAAAAATGCGTAACTAACAATTTGTACTTATCAGATGTTTGAAATTTCTTTTTTTCCAAAAGAGATCTCATCCAAAAATCAGGCTCATAAGGAATTGAAATCTTGGCAATATATGGCGGCTTCCTCTTAAGGACGACATTATAAAATTCAAATAATTCTGAAGGGCCAAGCGCTGAAAACTCAATTTCAGTACGTTTGTTAGGATCGCTTTTTGACACAGCAATACAGTCTGGAGGATCCTGCTCTGGAAATTGAATATCAAACCCTTCAGGAAACGCAAGGGCTAACGAAGAATGGAGCTTTTCAAGAGCCCATTTTTCTGGTTCTTTTAATTTATGGCTACCTCTACTCATAACTAACTTCCATATTAATCATAACAGCTTAATCGTGCGCATGCGCATTTACACAGAGAAGTGAATTCTATAAAAGGAAGGTAATTCATTGTTCTAAAGTGATAAATATCCATTTTATAAAAAAGCTTCCTGGCTAAACGCGCATGCGCGTTTGTAAAATAATGTGATGCGCGTTATTTATGTTTAATAACTTCTATATGATTGATATTGCGTCAGTATATAAAAAATTGCCAGTAAAAATGCGCATTAGTTTGGATATAAACTGGGAAAATGCGCATCAATACCGCCGTAAATTGAAATAACACTGTATATATTAGCAGCTATTTAAAATAATCAATTAACCACTAAAATATCTGCTTTTTTGCAATTAGTAGCCAATGCAAGCAGATATTAATCTTGTTAATTACGAACGCTTAACAACTTATGGTATATGTCATTAACAGTGCTTTAAAAAATACATTAAGAAGCTTTAACGTGCTCCCTTACCAGTTTCATTAGTCCTTGAGTTGATGCATCATAGTTAGTGCTTTTCTTATTTATCTCACCGCTTATTTCTGTCGCAAGCTTTTTACCTAGCTGCACGCCCCACTGATCAAAAGAATTAATATTCCAAATCGCGCCTTGTACAAACACTTTATGTTCATACAATGCAATGAGTGCACCTAAATTACGAGGGTTTAGCTCATCTAACAGCAATACATTACTTGGGCGATTTCCTGGGCAGCTCGCGTGGTTTTGCTCGCCCTCACTTTGATCCCCATTCATAAAGGCATTGGCTTGTGCCAACATATTAGTCAGTAGAGCAAAATGATGCTCGTCGGTTTTCTCTTGTGTTTTTAAAGAGGCAATAAAATCAATAGGCACAAATCGCGTACCTTGATGCAATAGCTGGAAAAAAGCGTGCTGGCCATTTGAGCCTGTTTGCCCCCATACGATAGGGCCTGTTGCGTAATCGATAGGCTCCCCTTCTACATTCACTGACTTTCCGTTGCTCTCCATATCGAGCTGCTGTAAAAAAGCAGGTAACTGATGCAGTGCCTGATCATAAGGAATAATGGCTTGGGTTTCAGCGCCGTGGAAATTGATATACCAGATACCAATAAGAGCCATAATTACAGGCATATTTTGCTCTAACGGGGCGTTTAAAAAGTGCTGATCCATTTCATAAGCACCTTCAAGCAGCTCAATAAAGCCTTGATAGCCTATCGATAACGCTATCGGTAAACCAATACTCGACCACAGCGAGTAACGCCCACCAACCCATGCCCAGAATTCAAAAATATTCTCAGCCGCAATACCAAATTCAACGGCTGCTGCTTGGTTAGTCGACACTGCGACAAAGTGCTTTGCAACATCTTGCTCTGCCGCGCTTTCAAGAAACCAGTTTTTAGCACTCTTGGCATTGAGTAATGTTTCTTGCGTCGAGAATGTTTTGGTAGATACTATAAACAAGGTTGTTTCAGGGTTAAGAGAGTTAAGTACCTTACTGATATGTAGGCCATCTACGTTTGATACAAAGTGGATACGCAATTTTTCATGGCGTTGTTGCAACAGTGCACGGCACACCATATTAGGCCCTAAATCCGAACCTCCGATTCCTATATTCACAATGTCGCGAATCGGTTTTCCTGTGTAACCTAGCCACTTACCTTGACGAACCTGCTCACTAAAACCTTTTAACTTTTCTAAGCTTGCTCTAATTTCCGGCATTACATCTTCGCCGTTAACAATCACCGGCTCTTCACCACGATTGCGCAGCGCAGTGTGCAGTACTGGGCGCATTTCAGTGACATTCACGATATCACCTGAAAACATTTGAGCTCGGCGCTGCCTTAAAGGGGAGTGTTCTACTAACTGGAATAATAACTCTAAGGTTTGAGAGGATACTAAATTCTTGGAGTAATCTAAAAACAAGCCGCCTAGTCGTAAACTCATGTCATCAAAGCGGTTAGCATCTGCTGCAAAGGCATCTGCTATACGCTCATTCTTTGATGTAAGAGCGAGTTGCTCCAGTTTTTTCCAAGTGACTGATTGACTTAAGTTGTACATAGAATTACTCACGGTTTACGTAATATAAACAAAATTTACGTTACAATTGTTACAAAACAACTATTTTATATAATTAATGTAGGAAACTTACAACAAAATATTCAGCATTTAAATTAACTCTCTTTGCGTTTCTAGCAAATATTAAGTCACACAAAATACTGTGATATGCGAATACAGTGTAAAGCTTAAGATTAAACTTAAGCAAAAACTAATGCCATTGAGAATAAAGCATTAACAAGTGCTGCGTTATATCGTTAGATATCGCTAGAGGAGCAAAGATATAAATTTCTGTTTGTAGACACTTATTCTTAAATTCTCGTCGTTAAAACAGAGCTCCTCACCACAAGCAAGCTATTCAATAGTGTTAAAAAGCTTACCAGACATCTCCTTATAATTTTTTGCGGATGCCTGGATAAAGGGATAGATAAAAATCTAAAGGGTAATGATTAGGCGCTGTTTTCACAAATTGTTAGGTATTGCTGAACGACGCTATTCATACCTTGCTCTATACATTCAACCGTTAATACATGGCCGATAGAGACTTCTAATATATTGGGGATAGTTAAAAATGTCGGTAAGTTTTGTAAATCTAAATCGTGACCCGCATTAATCTCTATGCCTAGCTCTGTTGCTTTTTGCGCCGCTGCTAGATATTGCGCGTACACAGCTTCGGCTTTATCTGTGCCGTGATTTGCAGCAAACGCTTCTGTGTAAAATTCTAAACGATCACAACCTGATTGCGCCGCTAACTCAACATGCTCAACTTCAGGATCTAAAAATATCGCCGCTCTAACGCCACTCTTTTTTAAGCGCTCGCAAGTTTCTTGCACAAGTGCCATGTCTTTGGTTAAATCCCAGCCGTGATCAGAAGTTAACTGATCAGGAGCATCAGGTACTAAAGTACATTGCGTTGGTTTGATTGCTTCCACTAAGCGCATGAAATCTTCAGAAGGGTAACCTTCAATATTATATTCAACGTCGCTGTTAGAGCGTAACAAGTCTCCTAAATCGTAGGCATCTTGCATCGTAATATGACGTTCATCTTCACGTGGATGAACCGTAATACCTTGCACACCTAAAGCCATAAACTTGTTGGCAAAGTTAACAACATTAGGAAAATCACGCCCTCTAGAGTTACGTAATAAGGCGATCTTATTTAAATTAACACTTAGCTTAGTCATTTCGTTTTTCTCACTTGTTTCAACGCTTTGTAGCAGCGCTCATACTAGCAAATTGCAATCTCTAGGCATACGCCCAAATCTTAAATTCTACAAATTATGGCGAGACTTCAATACGTGAGTTAAATCGATAAAAAAGCATCTCTTTACCCTGATAACTTTTCACTTCGCTTTGGTATTCTCCAGCACTGTACTCGTTAATGGCTTTTTTCCAAAACTTTGCAGCAGGTGTATTGCACTCAAACACCCTTACTTGCCAGCTACCTTTAAATTTAGCGACCGACTGCTCAAAAGCAGCTCGCCCTACTCCTTTACCGACAAATTTTTGCAGCACAAAAAACTGCCCAATATCGTATAATTGAGGATTTTCAGGGAAGTTACGTAGTAGTGAAAAACCTGCTATTTCCCATACGCCATTCATTTCACAGTAGATAATGAAAGGATAGTGATCTTGATCTCTCCAGTAGGGCATTAATATATCAGAGGGATATAAAAAGCCCTCACCACTTTGAAACTCTAGCCCTAAGAAACGGCTCATATCATAAAGATAAAAATCGAACAGTTTCTGTATTGTTTGCAGGTCTTCAATTGAAGCTGCTTTCAATGATACTTTTAATAAATCAGTCAAAACATGCCTCACCAAATTCCGCTCACAAGTTGAAGGCTATTAAGCTAATTCTTTAGCAGGATTCAATAGCACTTTTTTAACAAATCGATAGGTATAAAACGCAACAATCACTGACGCAATTGCATCTATCGCTGGGAAAGTCCACCAAATACCGCTAACGCCAAAATTCACAGAAAATGCCCAAAGCACAGGGAGCAGTAATAAATAGGTTCTAAAGGCGTTTAAAATGACCGCTGGTTTTGCAAAGCCCAGTGCTTGAAACAATGCTGGGCATATCATCCCAATACTGACTGTCACAAAGCCTAACAAGACAATATCTGAAATTTCACTCGCGGCAGCTATCAAAGCTTGGTCACTGGTAAATAGCTGAAATAACCATTGTGAGTTAAACAACATAAAGGTTGTCCAACACAGTGCATAGCTACTGCATGTCAACATAGCAACTTTTAAAACTTGTACAACTCTTTGATATTCCCTCGCTCCATAGTTAAAACCTGCAAAGGTTTGAAACGCGATCATCATCCCCAAAATCGGCAAGAAAATGAGCATAAAGGTACGATTGAATATACCGTGCGCGCTGATCAGTAAATCGGTGTTTTGCTCAGCGACACTAGCTATTGCAAAATTTACCGATGCCAGCATGACGGCATAACCGGTATAGGATAAAAAGATAGGCATACCTAACCCCAGCGCCCTTCGATTATATTGCCACTGCCAGTTAAACTCTTTTTTCTCAAATCGAATTTGATGCTCACTAGTGACTAGTTTTCGAACTGAATATGCAAAGGAAATTGCAATTGCACTGACCGTTGCCCAAGCAGCACCTGCTACTCCCCACTCGAACACGAACAGAAACATAGCATCAAAGATGACATTTAACACTGAAGAAATCAGCATCACCTTCATCATCAATACGGTTTTCCCTTCTGCTCTAAAGGCATCTGATACAACACCGCTACAAAAACTCAGACCACTGAATAAGGCAATCGGAACAATATAATCAATCGCATAGCTTCTAAGAACAAGAGGCAATTTCATCCATCCAAAAATATCTTCTTTGAATATTATCAGTAGGATACTGCTCAATATGCCCATTACTAAGGCAAAAAATAATGTGCTGGTAAAAATCGCATTGGCTTGATGATAGTGCTGAGCACCTAATTGCCTTGATAGCATTGATGCCATACCGCTAGACATCATGGCACCAAAGCTAATCAATAGCATATGTACGGGAAAAGCGGCTGACACTCCTCCTATCGCTTGAGTCCCAACGGCACGTGCAATAAAAATAGCATCGACAAAGTTATATAAACCATTAATCATCAACCCGATAATGATAGGCATCGCCATTTTAATGAACAGTTTGAAAACAGGTGCTGTTAGCATCTGGTTTTTATTGTCAGCAGTTGAGTCGCCCTCACTTTGGGCGCTCTCTTCATATGCTGTATTCGTGTTCTCTGCTTGTTTTGTCACTCTGGCTACACCTTGTGAGTTAGCTGTCATATCCTTATTAGGGGCAATGCAGTTACTTGTTTCTTTCATGATTGTCATCGTTCAAAATTTAAAAGACTTTAAACGATGAATGAATTAGATAACGAATGGCGGGATTTGCTAGAAAATACGAATCAATGTCTCTAAGTCGATCATTTCCATTTTGCTAATTGATTACCTTTTCGATAATCAGATGCAATAAAGCCAAAATATGTATTAAACGTTTTTGCAAAGTTTGCTTGAGAAGAAAAGCCACACTGTAAAGCTATTTGACCTATCGTTAATAACGCTGGCGAGCGCAGTTTACACAGCCCACTTTGCAAACGTTTGCGCTATATACTTTTATTAGTTATTTAGCCTTTTTCTTTGATTACTTCAGTAATGGCCTCATACCTTGAGAATTTATCTAGCAGTAACATCAATTGTTGATGATTGAGCCAGCTATCATCTAGCTGATTGAGGGCCGCGAACAGCTTACTCGACTCTTCCTCATCAAAGATTTGCATTGCATCGATTTTAATCGTGAGATGTTTAACTAACTCTGAACTATTATCAAACGTCCAATAATACACTCCATAACCAATGCGCAGTCTGCCATCACTTTTATCTGTCATGAAGACATACCAGTTACACATCAGCTGACTCTCTTGTACTGTTATTGAGTCCGTTGTACACAGTGTATATACGTTTTCGAATTTCCCAGAAAACTGCCTAACCAGTACATCTGCAATAGCCTCACAGCCAAGTGTCGTTGCTGGAAAGCTGATATTTTCGCTATCAACTTTCATTTCAAGGGTTGCATCAACAGTAAAAACATCACGTAATAGATGCGGCCTGTTTTGATCCTTTGCTTTGATATAGCGCTTAATCTGCTGTTTAAGCACTGCTAAATGAGCCGTATCTGCAGCCATAACCATTTCTCTTATATTATTCAATTAACAAACGGTGGGGAATCGATATCACTTGGACCAGTGCTTATCAAACTCAATATTCTATCAAATGGCTAAAACAGCCTACCAAAGCTTAGTTTCTGATATTGATAGTGTACGAAACGCATCATTAGCTCTAAAGCTAAAGAGCAAATCATTGTCTGCTGATTTAAACTGAGTTTGAAAGCGTACTTTGAGTTTATCGGTGAACAGTTCAGGTACACGCGCTTCTGGGAAATACAAATTAGAGGTACGCGCTATTGTTCCGTAATTGGAATCAATGCGATATTTATAATTAGTGGTCACTCGTCTAACAATAGGCTCATCAGCCTTGTTCGGGTTGATACCAATGACTATCGCTTTGGCAATAGTTCCGTAATCATTATTTAACCGACGCAAATCGGTAAAGTACACCCCGCTTCCAATGGGGAAACGCCCCATCATTGCCAGTAGTTGGGCACTATAATATGGGTTTATCTTATTATCTTGAGCTTGCTGCTCCATCATGTCATAAGCTTTGATGTGTAGCTCTTTATCAACATTTGTTTTCACTGACAAAATAAAAGATGAATAAACCTGACACACCTTTAGCAGTGCTTGGATCTCAGCAATTTTTCCATCTTTAGGATCCATCACTTCTTTGATAAACGAAAAGCGTGCATTGTGCTGCATGTAAGCCAAACGTTCCGCTTTATGCTCTTGCTCGCTTACTTGATCTGATTGCTGCTCTGCAAGGGCCTTAAGTGCAGCTTTATCCAATAGTTTTCCATCATCACCACGATCAGGGAGCCTTCTTGCTGCAATTTCTTTTGCCGCACTATAGTCTGGCAATATCTCTAACCCGCCAATGCCATAATGGTGGAACTCTTTTGCACACTGCTTACTTTGTATCAATAACTCTTTACGGTTTTGAATATCCAGAAGGTTATTTTGACCTGTTCGTGCCAATATTTGTTGCGATTGGGGCGAATGCAACCCCATCTCTTTTAAATGGATAATTTCAACAAACAGCTTTTGTAATTGAACCAGCACATCGCTTTGCTTATCAACAGGCCACTCACTATAACCTGCTAGCATTTCTTTGAGGTAAGCGTTTTTAAATTGGTAACCATCAGCGAGAATTTTTTCAAGCAACAAAGAGAGCAAAGCGCTTTGGTACATCGGCCTTAAAGTTTCACTGATTTTGACCCGTTTTGAGAACTGAGCATCTGACTTATCAATAGGATAGTTAAGTAATATTGTCCCTAGGGTAATTTCTAACTGCCTTTTAGGATTCTTTTTATTAATGAGGATATTAATAATTTTATCGAGAACAAAGCGATTATTTTGCTGAAACGGTTTTATTGCATGATCAAGCTTATCTTTTAATAACGTCAGCTCTCTAATTGCACTGCTATTAGGGTCGCGTTTTGAAAGTAGCAAAATCTTGGAATCTAATTGGCTAGATTCAATGTATTTTTGATCTATTTCAGTATCATAGAACTCAGTAATACCTGCATACAGAACATGGGTTAGCTTCTCAACTTTAGCAAGCTGGCGGGTAACTGTATTGGTTAGGGCTTGTTTAACAATCGGCAATTCTGCGCTTTTACTGACAGGCTTCAAAATAGCTCCTTATACACGCATGCGTTCAAAATAATCTGCTTATCAGTTATATAATAGCTAATATTAGGCGTAGCGCAACAGCAATAAGCCCTGTAATGAAAGGTGTTTGATAAAGCGCACTAAGGCGATTATTTATTAAGCTAAAATACGCGGCAAAACTACCCACATAGAGCTGTAAAGCCAGAAAAGGAGAGGTATATCAGGAGAGCTAGTTGAAGTTTATCAAGTTCTAAAAACAATCCACAGCTGCTACTAAAATAGCAGCTGCATTTTATAAGCGCTAAGCTTTCAATGTTTTTTTGTATCCATAACCCACTAACGCAATCACAGCAGCGCCGACTAAAACTGGCGTCAGTAAAAAGCTCCACCCAGGATTAATCAACATAATAAGTATCGGATTTGCTCCCGCTGGTGGATGCGTTGTTTTGGTCAGCAACATCAAACTAACACCGACACCTGTTGCCACAGCCATTGACCAAGGCTCTACTCCAACAAACTGAACAAACAACAAACCAACAATTGCGGTGAGTAGATGCCCTAAAATGACATTTTTAGGCTGTGCCAAAGGGCTTTTCGGCAAACCAAACACTAACACCGTAGTGGCTCCAAAAGGTGCCATTAACCAGATAGCACCTTCAATATAGCGATCTAAATAGGCAAGTATCGCAATCGCAAAAGTTGCCGCTACGCCAGCATATATCGATTTAAAAATATCAGACATTATATAATCCCAAAGTAGACAAGTCAGTCTACCACTATAGACAAGTCGGTCTACCTCTGTCAATATCTTGCTTTGCTGTTATTTAGATTTCTGCAAAACACTCATTACCAACAAATTTGAGCCGCTCACTAAACAATTACAACAATATGACTGATAAAAAATTGCTAATCACACAAACGGCTTTGCGTCTGTTTATAAACAAAGGTATTCATGCTGTTGGTATCAACGAAATCATTAAAACCGCGGATGTTGCTAAAAAAACGCTATACCATCACTTCGCCACAAAAGAGCAGCTTATAATTGCTACTCTTGATTATCGTGACATGCTTTTTATCACATGGATGCAAGCTCACATGGAAAGCAAAGAGACGGCACACCAATCTATCACTGCTTTATTTCACGCCCTCGATGATTGGTTTAACGGGCGCGCCGAGCAGCTCGGAGAGTTTCACGGCTGCTTCTTCATCAACGCTAGTGCTGAATATAAACAAGCTGACTGCCCTATCAATCAACGCTGCAGGGCACATAAGCAAAAAGTCCGTGAAATAGTTGCTAGCTTTGCTAAACAAATAACAGCAGATAAGCGGCAAATTGATTTCATCGCTGACAGCATTTGTATTTTAAAAGAAGGCGCTATTACATCTGCACTAGTGCAACATGACTTATCGGCGGGGGTAAAAGCAATACCGCTTGTCGAAATGCTAATAAACAGTGTTTATCAAAATAAGAAAGGTAATACGTGAGGGGATATATCAATAATCAGCATCGTCATATATTACAACGATGCTGATAATAACCAATATTTAACTGATGCAGTGAAGTTACTTCAGTTCATCAAATATTGATTTATATAAGACTTATAGAATATTAGTCTTGGCGATCAGTTGTTTCTAATAAATGGTAGCCGAATTGCGTTTGAACAGGACCGTGAACAACATTCAACGCTTCTTCAAAAACAACTTTGTCAAACTCAGGAACCATTTGGCCTTTGCTGAATGTACCTAAATCACCACCGCTACGGCCTGATGGGCATGAAGAGTGCTCTTTCGCCATATCTGCAAAGCTTGCGCCTTCTTCAATGCTCTTTTTAATTTCTAGACATTTTTCTTCAGTTGATACTAGTAGGTGACGCGCGCTAGCTGTAGGCATAATAATCTATCCTTTCAAGGTTAAGGTTTTGCAGTGTACTGTGCGTTGTGATACTTGATCCAGCGGCTTACGGATACACTTTACATAAAAAAATGGATGCGAATAATAACTACCAAACTCACAAAAATCCACCTTTATGTATAGTTCTCAACCAATTATCTAAAACGTACGTTTAGCTGTATTTCAGATCGCATATATCTCCCGCGAGGCTCATTATTAGCAACAAACCTCGCAAAGATACGGTTAATAATTTAAAAAACCAAATTAACTAAAGGAATCAACACCGCTAAAAAGAGTATCGACATCACACCGCCTGCGCGAATAAAGTCAAGCACCTTGTAGCCACCTGGCCCCATAATCAAAGCATTGACTTGGTGAGTCGGTATTAAAAATGCATTTGAAGTTGCCAGCGCGACGATTAAGGCAAACACTGCAGGGTTTCCACCGGCACCTATCGCAATATTAATCGCTAAAGGCACCAACAACACTGTAGCCCCGACATTTGACATCACTAGCGAGAACAAAGTCGCTAGTATGGCAACCGCAAGTTGCAAGCCCCAAAGCGGCACACCATCTAAAATAGAGAGCGTGTTGTTAGCAATCCAAGCTGCGGTGCCACTGGTTTCAACAGCCATTCCCAAAGGAATTAAACTAGCTAGCAAGAAGACCGTTTTCCAGCTGACCGCTTTATACGCTTCATCGATACTAATCACATTTGTCATCACCATACCCAGCGCACCTGTTAATAGCGCTATAGATAAACGCACGTCGGTGAACAGCACAAGGGAAAGTGCAATAGTGAAAAACAACAATGCCCAACCCACCTTATGAGGACGCAACTCTTCTATCGGATAATCTTTATTTACAACGATATAATTGCGGTTGCCTTCAAGACGAGATAATGCATCCCATGTGGTATGACATATCATCGTATCTCCAGCTTGGAACTCAATAGCGCGCACATTATCGCCCGCTTGAGTCGTCTCCCCTGCACGGTGCAGCCCCATCAGTGACATACCCGTTGAGTTTCTAAGACGTACATCAATAGCAGAGCGACCTATCAGCTTAGACCCTGGTGGAACAACAACCTCGGCAATACCTGCTTTTTGCGCACTTAAAGCATCCGCAAATGAGTCCATTTCAGGGCGCAACTGCAATTCAAATTTATTACAAAATTTACCAAGCTGTACCGGCGTACCCATTACACCTAAAACAGTATTTGCATCAATACCGACGTTTCTATCAAGACCACCAGGACCTATACGTAAACTACCATTGGGGAATTGAGCTGCGATAACACGGATACCGTTAGGTGATTCCAGTGATTCTAAACTCATACCAATAATCGGGCTATCTGATGGAACTAATATTTCAACCAAACCGTAATCTAAGCCGTAGGTTTCTTTAAAGTACGCCATCGGAGACGATGAATCTGATTCTTGCGTATCAACTTTTGGTAGTACAAAACGCCCTAAAACGACAAAGTAAATAATACCAACCAAAATCAAACAAATACCAATAGGGGTAACTGAAAATAAGCCCCAGAGCACCATTTGCTGATCTGCCGGTAAGGTTTGATTTGAAGCGATGAGCAAGTCATTTAATAGAATTAAAGGGCTAGAACCGATCATCGTCATTGTGCCCCCTAAGATTGCACAAAACCCCATCGGCATAAGCAAACGACTTAAAGGGAGATTAGCACGTACACTAATACGACTGACAACAGGTATAAATAGCGCCGCAGCACCTACGTTTTGCATAAAGCTAGAAATAAAAGCAACGGTACTCGATATAATAGGGATTATACGTTGTTCGGATGTACCGCCAACTTTTAATATACCTTGAGCAACCTTGCCCATTAATCCCGTTTTATCTAACCCCGCACCAATCACCATGACTGCGATGATTGATATCACGGCATTGGATGAGAACCCAACAAACAGCTTTTCTGGATCAACTAACCCCTCACTCAACCCCAAATACGGCGCTAGTACAGAGGTTAAACCTAAGAAAACCATTACACTTATCGCCGCTATATCAATGCGAACCACTTCAAAAGCAAAAAGATATATAGTCATTAACAACACAGCGACAACCCAAGCTATTTGAATACTGGGGACGTAGGCACTGGTAATATAAGCAAGCATAATAAAAAATAAAGCACCGACAATATGCTTTACAGGAACACCTTCACTGATATGCCATTTACTCTGGATTTTTTCTTCTTTCAAAAGATCTATTTGATCAGCACTATCACTGTCATTTAAATCCGGTGGAACAATTTTTGTTTCCGACATTTACAAAACACCTTTACTCGTTCACAAGTATGCTAAAAACACGGCTAAGCAGCGCTTTTTTCAGGAATATTATTAAATAGCACACATGGATTTTTTCATTATTTTCGATGGGTAATTTATTTTAAGTAGTTTGTATCATTCTTTAAAACGAAATAAAATGCACTTCATGTTCGATATAATCAAACTTGAAGTATTTATTATACCCCATGCTTTAAAGAGATCAAAAGGTCAGCAATATGGATGATTTATTACTCAAAACTTTCCTCGAAGTTACCCGTACCAGACACTTTGCAAAAGCTGCTGAAAACTTACATGTTGCCCCCTCCACTGTCAGCACACGTATACGCCAACTCGAGCAATCCGTCGGCTTAAATTTACTTATCCGCAATCACCAACAGGTGATGGTAACCCCCGCTGGAGAGAGATTAATCAAACATGCGCGTTTAATACTGCGCGCTTGGGATCGTGCTTTTGAGGATGTCGCCCTTTCAGAGCAACTGAAAAAGAGAATTGTAGTTGCCGGTAGCTCAAGTCTTTGGGACTTATTTCTACAAGAGTGGTTAAACTGCCTTTATAAAGATAAAAAAGAGCTCGCAATTCGCGCCGAAGAAAGTACCCCACAACGGGTGATTGAAAAGCTCGATCGTGGCTTAATCGACATCGGTTTTCTATACGAGCAACCCAAAATTCAAGACGTAAATATTAGCGAAGTACAAGATATTACTTTGGTACTCATATCAAACACAGCGAATAGTAACTCACAAGATGCGATGTCAGAGAATTACATTCGCGTCGAATGGGGAACAACTTTTAACGTCCAACACGAGAAATACTTTATCGATCGCCCCTTAGCGACTGTTAGAGTTAACAGCGCAAGGATCGCCCTAGGCTTAATACTAAGTGCCGGAGGTGCGGCTTACCTCCCTCTAACGATGATAGAAAACGACTTAAAAACAGATAAACTCTCTATTGTTGAAGATGCACCGCGCATCACCATGAAAGCATTTGCCGCTTACTCCTTGCACGGTGAAAACACTAACCTCATCAAGGAATTGCTCACCTATATTTAGGCTTTTGAACATCGAGATAATCCATTTCCAATTACCGCTGAATTAGTGACTCGATTGATTTGTAATTAGCACTCGACCTGAGGCGGTTTTAAAGGTAATTTAAGCTCCCCAAAAAACCTAATTCATGGAGTAATAATGCAGAGCTTAACACTACAGCCAATCTCAAAGGTTGAAGGAAGCGTACAGATTCCAGGATCGAAAAGCTTATCAAATCGCATTTTATTATTAGCAGCGATGGCTAGCGGTGATACAACGATCACCAATCTGCTTGATAGCGACGATATTCGTAGAATGTTGGAATCACTTACCAAGCTAGGTGTTTCATATCAGCTCAGTGCAGACAAAACGACTTGTATTGTTCAAGGATTAGGTAGCAGCTTTAATCAAAGTAACACAGAGTTATTTTTAGGTAATGCAGGCACTGCGATGCGCCCAATAACAGCAGCGCTGTGCTTAGGCGGGGGTGATTACACGCTGACTGGCGACCCACGTATGTATGAGCGCCCTATCGGTGATCTAGTCGATGCACTCAGACAACTCGGCGCAGATGTTAAATATCTCAAAGACGAAAACTATCCTCCTTTAAAAATCACCGGCACTGGTCTTCAAGGTGGCGAAGTGAGCATAAAAGGTAATATCTCTAGCCAATTTTTGACGGCTTTACTGATGGCTTCGCCTTATGCAAAAGATGATTTAGTTATCTCTATCGAGGGTGAGCTTGTTTCAAAGCCTTACATCGACATCACATTAGATGTGATGAAAAAATTTGGCGTAGAAGTTACCAATAATAACTATCAACAGTTTATCGTTAAAGCAGGCCAAAGCTATCAAAGCCCAAAGACTATTATGGTTGAAGGCGATGCTTCTTCTGCATCATACTTTTTAGCTGCTGCAGCTATTAAAGGCGGCAAAGTTCGAGTAGATGGTGTTGGTGAATTAAGTGTACAAGGCGATAAGCTCTTTGCCAAAGTCTTAGAGGCGATGGGAGCTGCTGTGCATTATGGTGACACTTACATTGAAGTGAGCTATCAAAAGCCATTAACAGCAGTTGATCTTGATCTAAACCATATTCCAGATGCCGCAATGACAATTGCCACCACTGCGCTCTTTGCCAAGGGAACAACTGTCATACGCAATATTTACAACTGGCGTGTAAAAGAAACTGATAGGCTTTCTGCAATGGCAACTGAGCTTAGAAAAGTAGGCGCGATTGTCGTTGAAGGTGAAGATTACATAGAAGTGACAGCGCCTGAGAAGCTCACTCACGCAGCTATTGATACTTATGATGATCACCGCATCGCAATGTGCTTCTCGCTGGTAGCACTGAGTGATACCCCCGTAACGATCAACGATCCAGGGTGTACGGCTAAAACGCTACCACAATTCTTTGAACTATTTGAAAGCATCAGCCAAGCCTCATAAATAACCCACTCCCCTGCCACTCATTGACGGGGGAGAGTTAAACCCTTTTTCACACTTGATTAGAAAATTACACTTCCTTCTTACCAACCCTTTAGTTTCCTAAACTAACACCTCCCATTCGCTTAAAACTAATAGCCTAACTGAATTTATGGCGCTAGCAAAAAACACTCTCAATCTATGTGCTCAAATAAATGGATACAGAAGGAGAAATAACAAAACAGTGCGAGGGAAGCAAAAAAGAAGGCGGCTAAACTAGCCGCCCAAAAATGACAAGAACCGTGTATGCTTATGAAAAACAAAGCTTGTTTTTCTAGCAAATGAAGTTAACCCAACTAAGTAGAATGAGTTATCTTGCGAGCACAGTTATAGTATCGATAATGAGAATGATTAGCAATAGCATTGTTGATTTATTTCTATTTTTTTTGCCTCACCCTCAATCTTATAAACGATTAAATTCAAGACAAAAAAAAGCTCCAACAAATGTTGAAGCCTTTTTTTCAAACTAACGCTGAGCTTATATCAGCCATATAAACAGATAACTATTTATAAGCGCTCTATCTCAGCTGAACCTTTAACCTCATTAACAAAGGTTTGATAAGCCTGCTCTCCTAAACGAGATGACAGTGCATTACTAATTGCCTGCATTTCTTGTTCATTAATATCATCTGCTTTAGCGGCAATTACCTTATCGACAATAACAACAGCTAAACTTTTATCTGCAAGCTCAACTGTATCAACAGAAACCTTTCCATCAGCAGGATGAGGTAAACTAAACGCTTTAATAACCACCTGTGGAGGTATGTTACTAGATACACGAGTGATATTTAACTCAGTTTTTAAATCAAAGTCAGCAGCGGAGTTAGCAGGATCACCAGTCTCTTTAATTTCTTTGATCGCTGAGGTAGCTCTTTGCGCTAATTGCTTAGCTGCTTTATCAGTTAACAACTCATCTTTTAACTGCTGCTCTACTTCGGCAAACGTTTTTAATCTAACAGGGAAATGCTCTTTCACTCTCAACACGATAGCATTTTCACGACTAAGCTCAATTACAGAACTGTTTAAGCTGTCTTTCAATACTTCATCACTAAAAGCTGCACGTATAACTTTGGAGTTCTGTGAAAGAGGATCTGTGCCGCCTACCTTAGATAGTGCTGGCAAGCTTTTTATTTCTAAACCTAACTCAGATGATACTTCCACTAAGTCTGCGCTGATAAATGCCAAATCTGTTAGCTTTTCAAGCTGATCTAAGTAAAGCTGTTCTGATTTTTCAACTTTCAGCTCTGCACGAATCTTATCGCTAGATTCTGCAAGAGTAGGCACTTGGCTCTTTTCTACTTCTAAAACTTTAACTAAATGGTAACCACTTTCAGATTTTATAGCATCTGAAATATCACCTTGATTTAAGCTAAACAGTGCATCTTCAAAGCTCGCCTCAAACGTGCCCTTTTCAACAACACCTAAATCACCGCCATTGTCAGCACTACCAAAATCATTAGAAAACTCTTTAGCTAAAGCGGCAAAATCTTCACCTGCATCAATGCGCGCTTTTAGTGCCTTAATTTTCTCTAGTGCTTGTGCATCAGATACATCATCATTTACTTCAATCAAAATGTGCGCTGCTTGACGCTGCTCTTGTGCTTCAAAGCCTGCAACAATTTGCTGGTATTGCTCATCAATTTCAGCATCAGTTATAGTCACATCGCCAACTAGCTGCTCTCTCTTGAGCTCTACATATTCAAGGGCAACTTCTTCTTGAGTTTTAAGCGAGTTCTTTTGCTCTTCAAATGCCGCTTTTACTTCTTCATCAGAAACATTCGTTAATGAACGAACAGTTTCTATCGGCATTGCAAAATATTTAATATTTCGTGTTTGTCTATCAAGCTCAATAATGCGTTTAACATCTGATGGCATCACATAACTTGAAAGCGCATAGCCCGCACGCTGCTGACGTAGCAGCTGCTCTTTACGCACTGTTTCGCGATAAGTTAAACGAGTAAACCCTGCATTACGAATGGCAGCGTCAAATTGTTCTGGGCTGAATTTACCATCTACCTGAAACTCAGCTGTTTTTAAAATTTCTTCATCGATCATCTTTTCAGAGATACGCATATCTTGATCACTCGCTTCTACTAGCAGTGCTTTCTGCTCTATAAGCGAATCTAAAACCATTGATTGAAGCAAGTTATCATCGATACTACTTGGGTCAGCTTGTGCCCCCATACTTGCCAAAATAGAACGTCTTTGCAGCTGTGTCGCTTGATAGAGATCACGCTCAGTGATTTCTTCACCATTGACAGTTGCTGGGGCGTTAGACCCTTGAGTTAAGCTGACAAGAGAGTCCACCCCAAACATAGCAAAAGTTAATACAATAAAACCAACAATCACTTTGGCTACTAAACCTTTAGAATTATCTCTTATGCCTTGCAGCATGACTACTCCTCAAAACGATGCTCTTCATAGGATGGTTTTGGATTATTCAAAACCTTGATTTATGAGCATTTATCCAGAATGTTTACAAAAAAAAGGCGCATTCTAATGAATACGCCTATATCCCAAAGTTTCCCAGTACTAATTAGCAAAAATCTGGAAAGCTCTTGTGTGGCGGAATGGACGGGACTCGAACCCGCGACCCCCTGCGTGACAGGCAGGTATTCTAACCAACTGAACTACCACTCCTTAATCTGTACAACTATTTGTTACTTGTTTACCGCGTCTTTTAAAGCTTTGCCAGGCTTGAAAGTAGGTAGAGTTGCAGCATCAATTTGAATCGGCTCACCCGTTTGTGGGTTACGACCAGTGCGCGCTGCGCGCTCTTTTACAGAAAATGTACCAAAACCTACCAAAGCAACAGATTCACCTTTAGTTAAAGTTTCTGTTACCGCTGCCATTGTTGCATCTAATGCACGTCCAGCTGCTGCTTTAGGAATATCAGCAGATGCTGCAATTGCGTCAATTAATTCAGACTTGTTCACAGTTTTCCCCTTTGTATAATCGAGTCAATTATTATGTTGTTCTGTTTTTCGGGCTCAGTATAAATACCAAGACACTTTATACCAACTGACAGAAAGGGGTGTCAAGCTCTGAAACCCTTATTCTGCCTAGTTTTCAGCTCAATGCGTATTTATTTGACCTGTTTGTGGTTTTGTTACATCTTGATCTGTTGCTAGCGATTCTTTTGTGCTAGGAATTGCCGGCTCAGGTGCATAGGCTAAAGCAATGTCTAGCACTTCATCAATCCACTTCACAGGGATAATTTTTAAATCCGCTTTGATGTTTTCAGGGATCTCTTTGAGATCTTTTTCATTATCATTCGGAATTATAACGGTTTTTATTCCACCGCGATGAGCCGCAAGCAACTTCTCCTTGAGACCACCGATTTGAAGCACTTGACCACGTAACGTAATTTCACCAGTCATTGCCACATCCGCGACCACAGGAATTTCCGTTAACGCCGAAACCAATGCTGTACACATTCCAATACCGGCACTAGGTCCATCTTTTGGAGTTGCGCCTTCCGGCACGTGAATATGCACATCTTGCTTCTCATGGAACTCTGATTTGATGTTCAACACATCTGAACGCGAACGCACTACAGTCATCGCGGCTTGTATTGACTCTTTCATTACATCACCCAAAGAGCCCGTCGTTACTTGACGCCCCTTACCCGGCACAACAGATGCTTCAATACTTAACAACTCACCGCCAACAGAAGTCCAAGCAAGACCCGTTACCTGCCCGATCAAGTTTTCTTTTTCAGACAAACCAAAGCTAAACTTACGCACACCACTATATTCTTCAATGGTCTTAGAATTCACCACAAAGCCAGGTTCTATCTTATTTAAAGACAAATCTTTAACTGCTTTACGACAAACTTTAGCCACTTCTCGTTCTAATGATCTCACACCTGCTTCACGGGTATAGTAGTGAATAAGATCGAGAATCGCTTCCGATTCAATAACAACCTCACCCTCTTTCAAACCGTGTTGCTTAATTTGCTTAGGTAGCAAATACTTGGTTGCAATATTGAGTTTCTCATCTTCCGTGTAACCTGGGATTCTGATCAACTCCATACGATCAAGCAAGGGACCAGGAATATTCATTGAGTTAGCAGTACACACAAACATCACATCTGAAAGATCGTAATCTACTTCCAGATAATGATCGTTAAAGTTAACGTTTTGCTCAGGGTCTAACACCTCAAGCAATGCAGATGCTGGATCGCCTCTTGAGTCCATCCCCATTTTATCGATTTCATCTAGCAAGAAGAGCGGGTTTCTAACACCAACTTTTGCCATTTTTTGAACGATTTTACCCGGCAAAGAGCCTATGTACGTACGTCTATGCCCACGTACTTCAGCTTCATCTCTCACACCACCTAATGCCATACGCACGTATTTACGGTTAGTCGCACGAGCAATAGATTTACCCAGCGATGTCTTACCAACCCCTGGAGGCCCAACTAAGCATAGAATTGGCCCTTTGAGCTTTTTAACACGTTGCTGTACGGCCAAATATTCTAAAATACGCTCTTTTACTTCTTCTAAGCCAAAATGATCTTGGTTCAAGATGCTTTCGGCGCGTTTCATGTCATGACGTAACTTAGAGCGTTTAGCCCAAGGAACTTGAAGCATCCAATCGATGTAGCTGCGAACAACTGTCGCTTCTGCTGACATTGGCGACATCATTTTTAGCTTATTAAACTCAGCTAATGTTTTTGCATTCGCTTCAGCTGGCATACCTGCTTTATCAATCTTTTCTTTTAAGATATCAATGTCGTTATTAGCATTTCCATCTAAATCACCCAGCTCTTTTTGAATCGCTTTCATTTGCTCATTCAAATAGTATTCGCGCTGGCTTTTTTCCATCTGCTTTTTAACACGACCGCGGATACGCTTTTCAACTTCCACTAAGTCAATTTCAACTTCCATTAAAGACATTAGATGCTCAAGACGCTTATTCTCATCAAGAATCTCTAAAATCTTTTGTTTTTCAGGAAGTTTCAGCGACATATGAGCCGCAATTGTATCTGCTAAACGATCTATCTCATCGATATTTTGCAATGATGATAGTACTTCAGATGGGATTTTCTTGTTCACCTGCACAAAACGTTCAAACTGCTGTAACGCTGTACGCTTATAGATAGCACTTTCAGTATCTGATGCACTTTGTGATTCAAGCACACTAATTTGAGCAGTAAAATAGCTCTCAGTTGAATGCACTTCTTCAACTTGAGCGCGGTAGTCGCCCTCTACTAAAACTTTTACGGTGCCATCAGGCAGCTTTAACATTTGCAAAATACTTGCAACGGTACCGATAGAAAATAGATCTTTTGCAACAGGTTCGTCATCAGAAGCTTTGCGCTGCGCTAGCAATAAAATTTCTTTGCTTCCCGCCATCGCCGCTTCTAATGCTTCAATTGACTTCTCTCTCCCAACAAAGAGGGGAATTACCATATGCGGGTAAACCACTACATCGCGTAGCGGAAGAACAGGTAACACTGAGTTTGCCTGATTGGATTCGTCTAGCTGGTCCATGATAAATTCCTCTTTTCTTACAC
>CAKZOD010000087.1 GCA_937136055.1 uncultured Oceanospirillaceae bacterium
ACGCTCCTTCTGTTAACTAGTTCTTCTAGTTTGGCGCATTGACGCCGTAAGTGGGAGCGTCCATCTCATCATGCGATTAAGTCCCAAACGCCTCTGGCGTACAGGATTTTTCGTGATTGAGGTAATGCTTACAGACGGGCTGGTTGCCCGGCGAAAAACATTAATAAAGAGCACGGAATATCCTGCACGCCCGCAGGGTGGAAAACTAAGGGGGCATCTCCTTTGTCAAAACACTTGTAAAGGACTAGCCATTCACTACGCACTTTTCCGAGGATCTGTCCCCTTAGTTATCCACAGAGAAGATTTGGGGACTTGATCGCATGTTCCTTAGCCTGCTCTGTACCTTTTGTGACTTGGATGCTAGTCTGCCAACTTCTTTTCAAATTTAATCATCATGGTCGATTTAACATGTTAACTATCTGCGCTATTCCCGCTTTTGACGACAATTACATCTGGATGCTCAAGTTTAACAACCAAGCCGTTGTTGTCGACCCAGGTGATGCAACTCCGGTTAAAGCAGCCTTAAAAGAGATGGGAGTCACCTTAAATGCCATCATTATTACCCATCATCATCACGATCACACCGGTGGCGTTAAGGCGTTATTAGAAGATACCAAGGTTCCGGTTTATGGCCCACATAACAGTAAATATAAAGGCGTTACACATCCACTGAAAGATAACGATAAAATTCAACTACTTGGTGAGTCATTCAGCATAAAAGAGGTTCCTGGACATACCTTAGATCATATTTGCTACTTTCTGGAAGATACTAATACGCCTGCTATTTTCTGTGGGGACTGTCTATTTCTTGCGGGATGTGGCCGTGTTTTTGAAGGTTCTATGCAACAAATGTTGGATGCAATGGAGTATTTTAAACAGCTCCCTTCACACACCAAAGTATACTGCACCCATGAATACTCTCTCAATAACTTAGCTTTTGCTCAAGCAGTTGAACCCGATAACTCAGATATTCAACAAACCATTGATGAGTGCAAAATCACTCGAGAGAAAAACAAACCTACACTTCCCTCAACCATTGAAAAAGAGCGTTTGATAAACCCTTTTTTACGTTTCGAAGAAACCTGTGTAAAACAAAGTGCTGAAAAATTTAGTACAACCACCCTCACTGATAATCTTGCAGTCTTTAGTACCCTAAGGGGCTGGAAGGATAATTTTTAACACTCTTTAAGAGCACTTATTAAAAGAAGAATCAGAGAAAAACAAACTTTTGCTCTGATATTTTCCTCACCCGTTTAAAAGAGAAGTCACTATTAACGACTTCTCTTTTAAAATCATGCACTATACTCATTAACTCGCTTCCTTAATTTGACTTAAACATTTGTTCAAGGCGCAGCATTGACCTCACAACTGAGGCTGGTAAAATGCGCTGCTAAATTAAATTTTGCTGAACAAAAATGCAGCTAAAATAAAACAAAAAGTAGGCCGCTAATGCTGTTAAAAAAATTCACTGTACCTTCTGTTGTAGCCTCTCTCGTCATATTGACGGGGTGTCAAACAGCTAACGTCAATACGAGCTATCAAAGCAACTATGATAACTACGATAAGTACGGGATGCCGATTCAAGATACAGAGAATGTAGTGGCAAGCACTAGTAGCAATGATTTATGGCAAGTGACACGCAACCATTTAGAGTTTGAAAAGCAATATACGAACTCGCGCGTTGTCAAAGAAATAAAGTATTACAACCGCTACCCTTTACACATGAAAAAGGTTAGCCAGCAAGCTAGCCCATACTACTATTACGTTTTAAACGAAGTCATTAAACGCGATATGCCAAGCGAAGTTGCATTACTGCCTGTTATTGAAAGTCTCTATAACCCGAATGCTTATTCTTATGGCAAAGCTTCTGGTATTTGGCAGTTCATTCCCAGCACGGCAACCTACCTAGGCTTAGAAATTAACCAATGGTACGACGGGCGCCGAGACATTATTGACTCCACACAAATGGCACTCAACTACTTAGAGCGTTTAAATAAACGTTTTGATGGTGATTGGATGCTGACATTTGCAGCATACAACGGCGGCGGCGGAACGGTCTCAAAGGCTATCCGCAAAAATAAGGAAAAAGGTTTAGCGACTGATTACTGGTCTTTAAAGCTTCCAAAAGAAACAAGCCAATACGTACCACGTATTTTGGCAATTGCGGCTATCGTAGAGCAGCCAAGCAAATATAAGATAACAATACCCACTATTGCCAACACTCCCTATTTCAAAGTTGTAAAAACTAAAGGCCAAGTTAATTTAGCGAAAGTAGCAAAGCGCTCAAATGTTAACCAAGAGCTATTTGAAAAACTTAACCCTGGTTTTAATCGTACTGTAACTGCGCCATCCGGTCCTCATCGTCTGCTTGTTCCTGTGAAGAATGCACGAAAACTTGAGCTGGCCCTTAATTCACTTAAAGGCACGTCACCAACAAACTATACTCGCTATACCATTAAACCAGGCGATAGCATCGGGTTAATCGCACAGAATTTTGGCACTTCTACACGTTCAATCAAAGAGACAAACTCTTTAACGAACTCAAAAATCCGCGTAGGCAAGACGTTATTAATTCCTACTTTACAAGACAGCGCATCACAAAAAGCGGTATTAGCCACTAAAAGCAAAATCAAAAAATCTTCACATAGAACACACAAGATTAACAATGGTGACACGGTTTGGGACATTGCTAAAAAACATAAACTGAGTGTTAAAGAAATTTTAGCGTTTAACGGCATGTCTAAAAACAGCACATTGCGAGTTGGCAGCGAGCTTAAAATTCCAAGAGGTTAATCTAGCCTCTTAAGCATCAATTTTACCCATCAAAACAGCAGGTAATGATTAAGTGATACATTTAATCATTACCTGAGCTTTTATTACTTCATATTGTCAATATCGCTTAGTTACACTTCAATATTTATAAAGCACATTTCGAATAATTTCAGCAGGTTAGGTATCGTTTAAGCAGCACAATAGATGTACTGCTTAGATAATACTTATACGTTCTGATCAATCTCTGGCAAAGGTTCATGTGCTATAGCAGCCTCAAAGGATGCCAAGCGCTTGCGAACAGAGAGCAACTCAACAATCGTTGTCCATGAGTTAACTAAGTACTGGAACGAATTACTAACTTGACCGAAGGCACTCATTATCTGTTGCAACACCCCAAAGGTGATCGCGCCCACTGCGATTGTTGGTACCAGCAATAAAAACACGAACATATTATCAGCCTGTAGATAGAGCATTCTGGCAACATTGAAATACATATAGTGAAAATAAAGCCTGAAGTAGTTTTTTCTCACACGATCAAATAGCTCAACTAGCTGTATAGGTTGTGCTCTTGTTGCATCGTCTTCCCCGTATACCAGCTCTTTACGAAATGCAGCTTCCACACGCTGATTCTTAAACTGCAAGCCTGGTAACTTAATCCCGACAAGGGCCAGCAACCCAGTCCCGAATACAGACCAAAATAGTGCAGCGTAAAATAATGGATGCGCTATCTCACCAACAATTGGCAGTTCAGAGACATATTCAGAGAGCGTCCAAAGCACGGGCAAAAAGGCAAAAAGAGTCATCACAGAGTCGATTAACGCTACCCCTAACCCCTCCATAATCGAGGCAAACTGCATGGTATCTTCCTGCACACGCTGAGAAGCCCCTTCAATTTTTCGCAGCTGCGCCCACTGTTTTGTATAGTAGTCATTCATCGCGGTGCGCCAGCGAAAAATATAATGACTAACCAAGAAACGCGTAATCACGTATATAAAAATAGCGAGGAACGCGATTTCTGCAAAAATCATTATCAAATCAAATAACTGAGTAGTTGCATCAGCCACTTGTTCCGGAGAGGCACCCTTATCCGCAGCTCCCTCTTCTATCGGTCTCAAAAGCGATTGAATCAAGTCAAAGAAAGGTCGACGCCAATGGTTAATTGCGACAGATACTTGAACTGAAAAGTAAGTTGAAAAGATAATCGCCGATGAGCCGATAATGGACCACCACTGCCATTTGTGCGGTGATAGCGAAAACCAAAACGCCGCAAACAATAAAGTGCAGCTCAAATAATAGGCGTAGAAAAATAAGAACGCAGGTGTGATAAAAAAGCCCAGCCCGATAACAGGCGCATCTTGAGTGATATCGAAACCTAGTGCACTGGCTAGCTGTTCATTGTAGCCGTACCAAATACCGCAGCTGATACTGGCAAATACAACCAGTGATAATAAAAACCATTTAGGGTGTGGAAAAAAGGATTTGAACATATTGAAAAATATCTCAGGTTGATTGCTTGCAATTAATGACCACAAAAGCGCACATAAATTCATTAACAGCGCTATCTTATGGCCTAAACAGCTATAAATAGTGAAAACTTATCGCCACTGCAAGCTATTGATAATAGAAAAGTAAAATAACCCAGCTGAGCGAAGACATTTCTTTAATGATCAGTTAATCTAGCTTTATAAACGGGATTAATAGAACTATTATTTTTAATATTTTTGGCAACTTTTCTTAAGGAGCATGTGATCAAGTCCCCAAATCTTCTCTGTGGATAACTAAGGGGCCAGATCCGCGAAAAAATACGCAGTGAATGGCCAGTCCTTTACAAGTGTTTTGACAAAGGAGATGGCCCCTTAGTTATCCACCCTATGGGGCGTACAGGATATTCCGTGATCATCGTTAATGCTTTTCGCCGGGCAACCAGCCCGCCTGTAAGCATTGCCTCAATCACGAAAAATCCTGTACGCCAGAGGAGTTTGGGACTTAATCGCATGCTCCTTTATTAAAACCAACTAATATTGAATCTAATGAAGTCATCTTTTGGAGATACAATGCTAAGAACAGCCCTGTTATTGATGAGTTTTGTTATCAGTAGTGCCAGCGTGGCTCAATCTATCACCACCTCACATGCAATTGCTTTACGCGGTGAAGCGAAATACGCTGCTGACTTTAAAAACTGGGATTATGTTAATCCTGATGCACCGCTTGCGGGCACTATCACCCAAGCATCTATTGCCACATTTGATAACTTCAACCGCTACGCACAACGTGGGACATCCTCCCCCTACTCCACCAGCTTTTACGACACAATCATGACCGGTAATTTAGATGAAGACGGTGTCTATTATTGCTTAGTGTGTAGCAGTGTCAGCTATCCCGATGACTATAGCTGGATCAGTTTCAAGGTTAACCCTAAAGCTGTTTTCCAAGATGGTAAAGCGCTTACAGCAAAGGATATCAGCTTCACTTTTGATAAGTTTATGACTCAAGGGGTGAATCAATTTCGAAAAATTTTTGAAGGTGTGACAACAGATATTATTAGTGAGCAGGAAGTCAGGTTCAATTTACCTAAAAAAGACAAGGAATTCATGCTAAGGCTTGTCACACTACCTGTATTCCCTCAGCACTATTGGCAGGATAAGGATTTAGCCGAGCCGTTAACAGAGCCGCCTTTAGGCAGTGGTGCTTATCGCTTAAAAGATTTCAAAATGGGCCAGTATGTTGTTTTTGAACGCAGCAAGGATTACTGGGCGATTGACCACCCAACCAAAAAAGGCACACTCAATTTCGATTTTAAACGTGTCGATATTTATAAAGACACTACCGTCATGATTGAAGCCTTTAAAAAAGGCGAGTTTGATTTACGCACTGAATCAGATTCAAAGCTTTGGGCAACGACTTATCAAGGTAAAAACTTTGATGCAAACTACATCAAGCTTGAAAAAGTGGTTAATGAAAACCCACGCCCAATGCGCGGCTTTATATTCAACTCTACACGCAAAATTTTTCAAGATCGCAATGTTCGAGAAGCTCTAGGGCTAATGTTTGATTTTGAGTGGACGAATAAAAAATTATTCTACTCAGCAGACGTACGTCATTTCTCTTACTTACAAGATTCTGATTATATGGCGCGCGGCATACCAGAAGGCCGTGAGTTAGAAATTCTCTCACAATATAAAGATCAGCTTCCCGATCAATTGTTTAACGAAGAATATAATCCACCGATAACAGATGGCTCAGGAAGATTGCGCAGCCAAAGCCGACAAGCACTTAAACTACTAAAAAATGCCGGTTGGTCACTCAAAAAAGGTAAGCTCTACGATTCAAACAACCAGCCTTTTGAGTTTGAAATAATGCTTTGGCGCGCTATTGATGAGCGTTATGTCATTCCCTTTAAGAAAAATCTAGCCAAAATCGGTATCACCTTAAATATCCGAACCGTGGATATAGCACAGGCAACGAATCGATTGCGTGAGCGTAAATACGATATGATGATTCACCAAATGGGTGGTGGCGTTCATCCAAGTAGTGATTTACAACTGTATTTTCACTCAAAATATATCGACAGCACCTATAACTCTACAGGCTATACCAGTGATATTGTCGATAGTCTGCTTGAAAAAATTGCCGATAACCAGCAAAACATGGATGAACTGAAGGCCTATGGTAAAGCCTTAGATCGCGTATTGCTTTGGCATTTTTTGGTCATACCACAGTGGTATAACAAATATTACCGAGTGGCCTACTGGGATAAATTCTCTCGGCCAAACACCAAGCCTAAATACAATTTAGGGCTCTCTACTTGGTGGTATGATGCTGCCAAGGCAGAGAAACTCCCCACAAGGAATGCTATCAATTAATGTTTAGTCTGCTTTTATAAGGGATTTCGATGTCTGCGTATATTTTTCGGCGATTACTGCTGGTTATCCCTACTCTATTAGCCATTGTTACGATCAATTTTTTTCTGATTCAAATGGCACCCGGCGGGCCTGTAGATCAGATGATCGCAACGCAAATGGGCATGAACGCCTCTATGCTCGATCGTGTAACAGGTAACGAGTCGATCAATAGCTCTGACCAAAGTGACGGCGCAGAGCAAGAAAACGGCTACCGTGCTTCTGTAGGATTAACTGAACAAGATATCGCAGCAATTAAAAAGCAGTTTGGTTTTGATAGGCCCTTACACGAGCGTTACTTCAGTATGCTTTGGAGCTATATTCAATTCGATTTTGGCGATAGTTTATTTCGCGGCAGCTCTGTTATTGATCTCATTATAGAACGCCTACCGGTGTCTATTTCTCTCGGGTTATGGACCACTCTCCTTATCTATATTATTTCTATTCCGCTGGGGATTCGCAAAGCAATTGCACACAGCTCGCGCTTTGATATATGGACAACCTCAATTGTCTTAGCTGCTAATGCTATCCCTTCGTTTTTATTCGCGATTGTCTTAATTATTCTTTTTGCCGGTGGTAACTATTATGATTGGTTCCCACTTCGCGGACTTGTCTCTAACGATTTTGAGCAACTCTCAAGTTGGGGTAAAGTAGTCGATTATTTTCACCACATGTTTTTGCCTATCATTGCGATGACCATCGGTGGCTTTGCCAGCTTAACGATGCTCACTAAGAACAGCTTTCTCGATGAAATTCACAAACAATATGTCATCACTGCGAAAGCGAAGGGTTTACATCAGCGAGCTATTTTGTATCGCCATGTATTTCGCAACGCAATGTTGATCATAATTGCCGGTTTCCCCGCTGCTTTTATCGGTATATTTTTTACCGGCTCATTATTAATCGAGGTGATCTTTTCTCTTGATGGTTTAGGACTATTGGGATTCGAAGCAACCCTTGGTAGAGACTACCCCGTGATCTTCGCCACTTTGTATATATTTGGTTTAATGGGTTTACTCATCAACATACTCAGCGATGTAATGTATTCCTTAGTTGACCCTCGCATTAACTTTGATAGCAACCAATAAGATCATGACAACGACAACATTAAGCCTCAATCAAAAACGCTGGTTAAAATTTAAAGCAAACAAACGCGGTTTGATCAGCTTGTGGATTTTTAGCCTCTTTTTTACAATCACGCTTTTTTCTGAGTTAATAGCCAACGATAAACCTCTTATCATCAGCTACAACAGCCAATGGTTCTTCCCTGTTTTCAAAGATTACTCCGAGCTCGATTTTGGCGGTGATTTAGATGTATCTGTGGATTACACAGATCCCTACATTCAAGAATTAATTGCTGAAAAGCAGGGCTGGCTCGTTTGGCCTTTAATCCCCTATAGCTACGATACTATTATTTATGATTTACCCGTCCCCGCTCCAAGTCCTCCTTCTAGTAGTAACTGGCTAGGCACTGATGATAAAGCTCGCGATGTTGTCGCAGGAATACTGTATGGATTTAGAGTGTCAGTCTTATTTGGTTTCGCTGTCACTATACTCTCAGCCATAATCGGTGTTGCAGCAGGTGCCGCCCAAGGTTTTTACGGCGGTAAAGTCGATTTATTCTTTCAGCGGATAATAGAAGTTTGGAGCAGCATGCCATCGCTATTTATCCTAATTATTATGCTCAGTGTCATCACCCCAAGTATTGCTTGGCTACTACTGTTTGTGCTGCTCTTTTCATGGATGGGATTCGTCGGTGTCGTCAGAGCCGAATTTTTACGTGGGCGTAATCTTGAATATGTACAAGCAGCAAGGGCACTCGGTATGAGTGATTCACGCTTAATGTTTAAACACATCTTACCCAATGCGATGGTCGCAACCCTTACTTTTATACCTTTTACCTTATCCGGCTCTGTAACCATTTTGACCTCGCTGGATTTTCTTGGCTTTGGTTTACCACCAGGCTCTGCCTCACTAGGGGAGCTACTTGCGCAAGGTAAAGCAAATTTACAAGCGCCTTGGTTAGGCTTGTCATCTTTCCTTATCCTCGGTTTTATGTTGTCTTTACTTGTATTTATTGGCGAAGCTGTACGAGATGCTTTTGATCCTCGAGGAACTTATTAAATGAGCCTACTGGAAATAAAGCAGCTTAATTTAGGCTTTGGTAATGATCAGTCATTAACACAAGTAGTGTTTGACCTTAATTTGACAATAGAAAAGGGACAAATACATGCACTTGTCGGAGAAAGCGGTTCAGGAAAGTCCGTCACGGCATTAAGTATTATTCAGCTTTTGGATAGCCCGCCCTTAAAGATAATGAGTGGCGAAATAAACTGGCGAAATGAAGATCTCACAAGAGCGAGCGAGGCGCGCTTACGAGAAATCCGCAGTGATAAAATCAGCGTTATCTTCCAAGAGCCGATGACTTCTTTAAACCCATTGCACGCAATTGAAAAGCAACTTGGGGAAGTGATAATGCTGCACACCCTGTGCAGTAAAAAACAGGCTGTTGTTAAAGCGTTAGAATGGCTAAATAAAGTTGGCATTCGCGAGCCTGAGCAAAAATTAAAGGCACTACCTCACCAGTTATCTGGCGGGGAGAAACAGCGCATCATGATTGCGATGGCGCTAGTAAACGAGCCAGATTTACTCATCGCCGATGAGCCTACCACAGCTTTAGATGTTACCATTCAAGCGCAAATTTTATCTCTCATTAAAAAACTGCAGCGTGAAACAAAAATGGGGGTGCTGTTTATCACCCACGATTTATCAATAGTGAGGCGAATTGCAGATCAAGTTTCTGTGATGGAGCAAGGTCGAATTGTTGAAAGCGCTGAAAAAGAAACGCTTTTCAATCACCCTAGGCACTCTTATACACAAAAGCTATTAGCAGCAGAGCCTTCTGGGAGAGCCACTAACACACTTACCCAAAAACCTTTGCTCAGCGTTGATCAATTGAAGGTATGGTTCCCTATTCGCAAAGGGGTATTTCAGCGCACGGTTGATCACTTCAAGGCCGTTGATGACATTAGCTTTGGTCTCAATACTGGTGAAACCTTAGGGGTAGTCGGAGAGAGTGGCTCTGGCAAATCGACGCTCGCCAAAGCGATTTTGCAGCTGATTAAGAGTGAAGGCAAAGTTGTCTTTCTTGGGAATGATATCCAGGGCTTAAAACAGCAATACATGCGCGCACACCGCCAACACTTACAAGTAGTTTTTCAGGATCCTTATGGCAGTTTAAGCCCGAGGATGTCTGTTGGAGATATCATTGGTGAAGGCTTAGATATCCATGCACCCAATGACATAGCAGCACGTGAAGCGCGCATCTTGGAAGTGATGAAAGAAGTAGAAATCGATCCTAGCTGGCGCGAGCGATATCCCAACGAGTTTTCAGGAGGCCAACGCCAGCGTATTGCGATTGCTAGAGCACTCGTACTTCGCCCGAAACTATTGATCTTAGACGAGCCAACCTCTAGTCTTGATAGAACGATACAAATTCAAATAATCGAGCTGTTAAAGCATTTACAAGAAAAGTATCAACTGAGCTATCTCTTTATTAGTCATGATTTATCTGTCATCAAGGCACTGAGTCATAATGTGTTAGTTATGCAATCAGGCAAGGTCGTTGAAACAGGCTGTTGTGATAAAATTTTCAACAGCCCAGAGCAGCCATATACACAGCAATTAATAAGCGCTGCAGGGTTGGAAAATGTATGATTTTTCAACACTGTACGCAGTGTAAAAGCATCCCTGTAAATAAATTGTTTTTTTTCAATTTATCGCTTGCATGTTCGATCCATGACTATTATTATTTGCGCCCTCGATCAGCAGTAATCACAACCTTAGGGATATGATTTAGATTGAGAAAGAAAAGATTAAAAATGCCGACATAGCTCAGTTGGTAGAGCAACTGACTTGTAATCAGTAGGTCCCGAGTTCGACTCTTGGTGTCGGCACCATTTTTAATCTCATCTTTGTTTAATGTGTCGCCGACATAGCTCAGTTGGTAGAGCAACTGACTTGTAATCAGTAGGTCCCGAGTTCGACTCTTGGTGTCGGCACCATTAAATATCTCCTTATTACCGCTTCTTATACTCACTAAACATTCAATCATCTATCTCAAATTACTGATTGCCTGCTACTATCTAGTTATAGTTAGTTTTTCTGTTCTATCTTCTTATCATTAAGTTATCTTTTTAAAGACTTAGGTTATGTTTGAGCGTAATTAGGTTACAAAATATGTATATAATGAAGATCTATTTACCTGTATTTGCGGATGTAAGCGATGAACCCTTTTTTTATCTTTCTATTTGTTTGCGCGATAGTGGCATTAATCTACTGGTTTAAAAAAGCCTCAAGCAACCAAGGCATTATGGCACTGAAAGGCTTTATGATTATCATCGCTTTGGTTTTTGTGGTTTTAGTGGTGACAGGGCGCTTACCAATACTTGCTGGTATCCCAATAATACTTGCCGCACTATTTCGTAGATTCGCGCTCAACAGTTTACTTATCCCTCTGATAAAGCTAATGGCAGGTAGCTATATGTCAAAGAGAAAAGTTCAAGCACCTGCTATGGACAATCAAACAGCACTTGCGCTACTAGCACTTGAAGAGTCCCCAACTCGAGAGCAAATCGTGCAAGCCCATCGCCAAAAACTGCGTGATTTAAGAGAGAGTGATAACTACAGCTTGGCGGATGTAGAAAAACTCGATAGCGCTAGAGAGTTTTTAATCCAAAACTGTGACGATTAATTGAACTAGCTATTTCACAGGTAAAAGCTTTAAGCCTGTGTTACCTAAGATTTCAGAGAACCCTTTTAAGCGAAGCTCCTTATTGTTAAATACTTGAAATAACATCACACTTTGACCGTCACTATCTGCTTGATCCCCAACGGTTAACTCAAGTACCGCATTTGAGAGCATTTTCCACTGCCCTGGATTGATTTCTAAAGGGTGACCATTGCGAAAATCAATAATCAGCTTAGCACTATTATCTTGCTCTAAATCCAACACGATAAAAGCACTATCTTGAGATAGCACATTACTGTAGCTACCACTGGCAAACTGTTTTATCGGATCCCCTTTTCTGACACATGCCAAATAAGATTGACCATTTAAGCGTACCTGTGCACTTGCGCTATACCATTGTTGATTGTTATCGGTACAAGGTTTGTCATCAATAGTCAGCGACATCACAAAGCGACGCCCTTGAGGGAGCTGTAAATCCCCTTTCCAATTGTTATCTTTTCGCTGGCTGGAAAAATTTAGTTGCGTGTAGATGTCTTGTTTACTAATAATAACTTGGCGATCCGAGACTTGAGCCTGCAAGCTACCATCTAGAGATTCAAGTAGATAATCCAAGCCGCGCAATTTAGCACCGCATTGCTGGGGCCTTTGTGAAACAAAATAGAGTGTATCTAACTGCCAATCGATAGCATCTGCTGCACTCGCATTTGCTTCAATATACAGTGAAGGCAGATACTCACCCGCTACACTAAAGTGCTTCCTTAAATATTGTTGCGGGTCTTTTAAAGTAGAGATAGCAGATGATCCACACGCTCTTAGTTTGAGTTGCTGATTTTCTAAGTAAACAGTTCCACGTAGAAACTTACTAAAAGCAACTTCCTTTTCTTCAACCACTGTATTGTTAATATACAGACAGCCTTGAAGCAGAAATATCACTGCGAATAACACTAAAAACTTGTTAAGGCAGTTCTGGAATTTGGAATTTATGCGCGAAAGACACTCTATCATTATTACTCAACTATTTTAACGTTCATCCAGTTTCAGCAATGATCATTATATATAAGTTACTGCTTACTTGTTACTCAAATACTATTTGCGACAAAAAACACAATTTTTTTTTATTCATATAACTTTCATTATTACAATAAAATGACAAAAACTCTTAGTAATAGTAGATAATTCAAATAAATAAAGTTGTCTAATTTTTTTCAATACACAACATAAACCATTGTTAATAAAGACATAATTTTACATCTAAATTTTATTTATTTACAGAAAATAAACAGCACAAATTTTATAGTCAACTTTATTTAAGACATTATGCCAACACCTTCATAATACGTTCATTTTTCAGTCGGTTAATATTCAGGATACTGCCGTACAATTATGTTGTTAATTAAATAATCAACAAATAAAAATTTAATGGACTGAGTAACTATTAATTTAATACATGGAGTGTTCCGTTGATGATGACTAAAACTAACATCCTTATTGCAGATGAAGATAAGGAACATGTTGAGCGCGTTAAAAGCCTGTTGCTAGAACAGAGCTATGAAGTATTTTGCACATCTGATGGAGATCAGGCGCTTCTAATATTACAACAAAACAAAATAGATCTTTTGATTACTAACTTCCAACTGAATTTAGTAAACGGAAATAAGTTGTATAAATTAGCACAAGCACAGTATCAATCTTTACCAATTCTAATTACCACACACAGCACAGCGCTTGCTGAAGCCCTTGTTGCTTCACAAAAAGGCATCTTTGGTTTTATTGCCAAACCTGTAGAGCCTAAACACCTCACAGAGATCACACGCAGCGCACTGACATCGATTAAAAGACGTAACAGCACAGACTGGAAAAGTGGTATTTTATCTTGCACCAATGAAATGGAAAAAGTGTTAGATCAAGCCCATCATGTTGCCGAATCTAACATCAATGTTATTATCCAAGGCCCTAAAGGCAGTGGAAAAAAACAGCTTGCTAAAGCGATCCATGCCGTTGCAGCGAATGACAAAAAACCATTCATTTACATCGATTGTACTAACTTAGATGAAGATCAGCTCAATCAACAGCTGCTAAACAACCTGAACAAAGACACCAAAGCGACTATATTTTTAGACAATATCAACAAGTTAGGCACTTCTTTGCAACAGGCACTGTTAACAGGTTTACAGAGCTGTCAGCGAGCAATTGCCGCTGCGCCTCATTCAGATAGCGACCTAAGAATCATCTGCTCTTGTAAATCAAATTTAGAGCAAATTATGCTACAGGGTTATTTCGATAGAGAGCTTTTCTATTTGCTCAACATCATTACCTTAAACATTCCTGCCCTCAGAGAAAGAGTAGAAGACATCCCACTACTTGCTCGTCACTTCTTGGCAGAGCACAGCCTAAAATACAATCGCAAAGTACGTAACATTTCACCCGGCGCATTACACTTGCTTGCAAAAGCGACTTGGCCTGGCAATGTTAAAGAACTGGGCGATGTGATCAAGCAAGTCGTTATTGATAGTAATAGCCCGGTTATTTCAGAAAAGCTCGTTGCGGGAATTATTTGCGATGACTCTTCTGCAATGCTGTCATTCAATCAAGCTCGGGCAAATTTTGAGCGTGATTATTTGATGAAAGTACTGCAAGTGACAGAAGGCAATGTGACCCATGCAGCGCGCATCGCAGAACGTAACCGCACAGATTTTTACAAATTACTTAACAAGCATGAACTTAGCCCAACAGAGTTCAAGAAGAAAACGCGACGCTCACGCAGTAGTAAAGTGGAACAAAAACTACTGGGATAGTAATAGCTCCCCCTTTATGTATGACAATTAGCGCAACGGTTTGAACAACCCTTCTAAACCGTTGAGCTTAACTACGTAAAGGGTTTCTAACAACTGCCCTAACTCTCCTTGCGGAAACCCTTTTCTTTCAAACCAGCAAACATAAGGCTCTGGCAAGTCAATTAGCAGCCTGCCTGCGTATTTACCATAAGGCATTTTCATTGTTGCAAGCTTCTTTAAGTGCTCTGGTTTTAAATCCACTGTAACCTCAAACTTCTTTAAATATTAAATACTTACTGTTAGCTAAATAGCTTTTAGCAGGTCCTTTGTAACCAGCCTAAGCTCTTTTTGCAAGGCCTTATAATTGGCTAGCCCATAGTGTTGGTATATATCGGCCAAGCTTGTCTTAGTAAAAAAGTAATCTTTTATTAGCCCTGTGTGATGAGCGCTTAAATTAACACTAAGCCAACAATGAGGATAGCGATGAAACAACAATACAAAGATATAAGCAACACTTGCCAAAGGCCGATGATAGTTGGCAAAACAAGCCAATTGCTCAAGATACCAATTAAAGTCGTTGTTTGCTGGTAGCGCTGGCGCCTTACTTGCTGAATATTCAATATTTTGCTGCAACAGTGTCTCAATTAGCTCCAGTGTTTCGACAGGTAAACTTGAATCAAAAACTCTTAACCGGCTAAACTTCAAACGATCATTTAACGTTGCTCTTAATTGTTTTAACACACTGTGTTTAGATGATAGCTCCATCATCACTGTCGCACTGTAACTCGCCGTTATAGGGTCTAGCTGACTACCAATTCGAACTAAGCTCAACTGCTGATTATGCCAAAATGAGAGCAAACTTCTTTCCAAAGAAAAGTTTGCAGCCAAATGATCACAGCCTTGCTGCACTGCCCATTCCTTTACGTTCTGTATTAGCTCACTAGCAATTCCCTGTTTGCGACTACCTGCACGCGTGGCAATCCTCACAATTCTCGCAATTTTCAACTCTTTCGCCGCAATATAACCTTCTTGGCCAATTAAAATTTGCGGTAATAAATTTCCACGAGGCCTGCGAAGCCCTTTAAACATCGCCAGCGCAAGTTCTTCACCGTCCATGCCTTGCTCATCTTTTTCAAAGCTAGCTATAGGCCCTTCGATTGCCACTAAGCAAGCTGCTAGCAAAGATAATTTTTCTCCATGATAGCCGAACCCCAACCATAAGTGCATATTTGGACTATCTAAGATAATTCTTAAATCACTAGGTGTCGTGCGATAATGTGCTTGAGCCAGTAAGCTAAACAAACTTTGCAGTAAAGCGGGGGCTGCTATTAACTGCTGGCCTGTGAATTTTTCAACCTGTAAGTGCTTTTTTGAACAGCCCTCTAAGCAGCCATCGCTTGCAAGATCTTGACTCTCAGGATGACTCAAGCGCTCATCTTCAACATGCTCTAAAAACATTAAATGATCTAGCCACTTCTCTAACGGATCCCCTTGCGCCCAGCGCATCGGTAGAGATAAAGAAAAGGATTGATAGCGAATACTTCGCTGAGCTAACTGCTCAAGAAAGCGCAACTTAAAGCCTTGCCCCGTTCCCTCATAACCTTGTGTTGTCGTAGAAAGCACAACATGTGAAAACCTATTCATTAACTCAAGCAATACCTCAACACTTATACTTGCCGCTTCATCAACAATTAATAAGCTGTTTTCACTATAACGGTTTTCAATAAGAAGCTGATGCAGAGAGCTAAAACTCACAGGGTAACTGCTAAAACACCTTACTTGTTCAACTGCATTTTTGTCACCCGCTGTCAGGTATATATCAATCTGTGAAGGCGTTTGTTCTTGCAACTGATCAATCAGCAAGCCTAAAGCTGCTGACTTCCCTCTTCCCCTAGCCGCAGTTAGTACCGCACAAGTTCTCTGCTCCTTAAATAAATAATTTGCCAAAGCTGTCACGATTTGTTGCTGCTTTTTTAACGCGCTAGAGTTTATGCATAACTTATCGAGAGGTGGCTGGATCTTTAATGAAACGTCATTGGCCCACCTTTTAGTGCCGGGAAAATAATGCGTGGCGCTATCTTGAAAATTGCATGAGTCTTCTTGTGAGAAACGCAGTATTTGTTGATCAGTGACTAGGCATTGATGCAACCAATCTAAGAAATGACGGGACACATCCTCAAGCCCAAACGGCTGCACCCAAAGATTATTTTGTTCTAATTCTTGCCAGCTTTGCCACTTAACGCTCATGGGGGTAATAAATACAAATACCCCGCCACCGACTAAAGTGCCAGATATTTGCGCCAAGCTATCTGGATTCACTCCTGAATAGCCATCGAAAATAATCAGTGAATGCTGTGTACCTAAATGCTTGTAGCAGTCTTTTGGCACTATGGTATTTGAGAAAGGAGTCGACTGGGGTGGTATTTTGGTAACAGATTCAAAAAGAGATTTATTTGTAACGAGCAAGCTATTAACTTGGCTAGCCTGCTCATTAAGCTGTAATAACTGCTGATAACACCAAGATTGCTCACCACTAAGCCAAACCATTTGCCTGTGATGAGAAATCTCTACGTTATTAAACGCATGAAGAAGCCATTGAGAAAAGTTGATCGAGTTTGCCAAATCAGTTCCATTGAAAGGATTTAGAAAATGAATTATTGATCGTTAAAACTTAGTCCTATACCTTCAATTATTAAAGGCACCAGCCTAGCCTGAACGTTACTTAGTTTAGCTATTCTACATCTAACAGCAATTGAATATGAAAGCGCGTGCCGTTTTCAGCATCAGAAGTCACCGCCATTTGACCTTGATGCTGCTCGGTCACAATGAAGTTTGAAAACGATAAACGCTTTTGAGAATCCACATCACGCTGGGGTAATATCACACTCAAAGAAGGCTCAAAAATACTCACCTGCTCTTCATCGCTTAACAGCGCGCCATTATGGCTAAGGCAAACCCATAAACTATCCACTTCTTTCGTCAAACTGATATTAATCTTAGGCTGTTGATCTGTAGACTGACGCTCATTTAACGCCAAGCATGCATGACGAATTAAATTCAAAAATACATGCTGCAATTCAGTTGGGTAGCAATTTAATAATGGAAGGTTCTTTTCATATTCACGATTTACTTCGATATTCTCAAAGGTCAATTGCCCCGGTAACACCATCATATCTTTAGCAAGCATCACTGCATTATCAAGTAATACTGTCAGTTGTTGTAGCTGCTTTTTCTCATTCCTGCCGCGTGAAAAGCTCAGCAAGTTTTTAACAATAGTCGCTACTTTATCAGCGCGCTTGGATGCATCAGATAGCAGCACTTTAAGTTGCTCAGCACTAGCAGCTGTTATTACCTGACCGGAAGACTGCTTGGAAAGTAACTGCTGAAAGCTTTGTAAATCAAGCAGCATCCCTTGCAATGGTGTATTGATATCATGTGCCATTGCCGAGGCAAGCTCTGTCATTGAAGAGATCTTCTCATTGTGTACCAGCATATTTTCAGCTTGTTTTTGCTTAGAGACATCATTAACGAGAATAACCACTCCTTTGTTACTTCCACCCGTTAAAGGATAAAGCGTCACATCGTAATAATGAATACCGCGTTGACGGTGAGGGTAACTATAAATCTCTTGATCATTAATTACTTGTTGTACTTTTTCCCATGTCAGTAAAATTTCAGGATAGACCTCCCACAAATTATTACCAATAGCAGAAGTAGCAGCGATCCCTGATAGCTCCTCAGCCTTTTGGTTCCACTGAGTCACATTACCTTTATCATCTAGGCTGACCAGTATAAGCGGCATTGAAGCTAATATATTCTTAATATAAGACTCAGAGCTGAGTAATTGCTGACTTGTTGCCAAGTGCTTATTTACTTCTTCAGCGAGCATTTGGTTAGACTCAAGCAGTTGCTGATTCGCTTTATCTAACGTTGCGGTTCTCTCAATAACTCTATCTTCGAGCCCTTCACGAATGGTATTTAATTGGCGATTAGACTTGTGTAACCTTTTATGAGCGACAAATAAGCTAATAATAACAAAAGCTAAGATGATGATTAAACTGCCACTTGTCCAGTTTGCCAAGTGCTGCCAATTGGTATTCCCCTGCTCATCTCTAAAAATATCAGAGAAGCTGGCAAAGGCTGCATTACTCATCAACAAGCTAATTAAACACACTACACTTTTAATCATTCTTTATTCTATCTCATCATTAGCGACTACCAGCGAGCATACAAAACCTGAATTACAATGAATGTAATTACCTTTTCTAGTCAAACTCGCACAAAAATATGCCAAGGGATACTTTATAACTTAAAGCTCTTAACAATCAGATTAATTATACGATACTTTTATCTCAAATACCGACCACATTAACTGTTTATCAAATGCTTATGTTACAAATTTACCACGGCCAAGAATTACATCGCCTAATAGCATTTTAACTGCCAAAAAGAAGCCCGCTTTAGCGGGCTCTATTTTAAGCAACTTCCTTGAGTACCATAGGTTTTACAGGCTCAACTTCAACGGCTGGTTGTTTCTTACGCCATCTTGCAAACCAGCGTCTTTCACCAATCACTAACAAACAAGGTGTTAAAAACAACGTCAGTACCGTGGCAAAGCTTAATCCGCCCGCAATGGTGCTAGAAAGCTGAGTCCACCATTGCGTGGAAGGTGCACCAAAGCTAATACTGCGATTTATCAGGTCGATATTCATCGCGAGCACCATTGGCATCAAACCCAGAACAGTCGTTATAGCGGTTAATAACACTGGTCGCATTCTAATACTACCGGTACGCAACGCTGCATCAAATGGAGAGAATCCCGCACGGCGCAGATCATTAAAGCTGTCGATCAATACAATATTATTGTTAACAACTATACCTGCCAGTGCAATGATACCAACGCCTCCCATCACGATACCAAAGGGCTGACCTGTAATCATCAAACCTAATAATACTCCTGCGGTTGAGAATATAATGGCAGACAACACCAGTAATGCCTGATAGATATTATTAAACTGAGTGACTAAAATAAGCAACATCATGAAAATCGCAATAGAAAAGGCTTTAGACAAAAACGCCCCGGTTTCTTTTTGCTGCTCATCTTCACCTTTAAACGCTACGCGAATTTGAGGATCAAAATGCTTATCCGCTAATAAGGCCTGCATTTCAATCACTTTATCGTTAACTAACACACCTTCAACTACTTCTGACTGAATCGATATAACACGGCGCGAATCAGTGCGTTTAATCGAGCCTGTTTTTGGCTTTGGTATTAAGGTAACAAAATTGCTTAAAGGGACTAAGCCACTACTCGTTAATAGTTGCATCTGCATAAGCTGATCTAAATTGCGCTTTTCTCTTGGAAAACGCAGCTGTATATCAACTTCATCATCGGCTGTTTCTGGGCGATAATCTGTCAACTTAATACCATTAGTGATCAACTTAACAGCTTCACCCACCGCAGCAACGTTAGCACCGTAGCGTGCCGCTTCTTCTCGATCGACGATTATGCGCCATTCAATTCCCGGTAGCGGTCTATCATCTTCTGTGGCGACAAATCCACCAACCTCTTTCATCGCCTGGCGAATTTCATCTACTGCTGCAAATATTTTTTCACCTTCTATACCGCTCACATTTAACTTAAACGGCTTTCCTGAAGAGGGACCACTTTCCGCTTTACGTGTCTCTACCACTATGCCGGGTATAGATGCCGTCGCCTCTGACATTTCTTGCAGAATTTCATTAGCTGTTAAACGCGTATCCCAATCATCTAATTGAAATTGAATAACAGCGACGATGTCATCACTGGTGTTTTTATTAAAGCTTCGAGCATATATAGATTTGTACCCTTCGATGTCTTTCACTTTTGATTCTACTTTGCGCAGCAAAGTATCTTTGTCATCTACAGATAGCTCTCCTCGGGCATGTAGGTTAATCAACACCATATCCGGCTCAACTTCAGGAAAGAATTCAACCCCTTTGCCAAACTTCCCATAAGCAACACCTGTTAACCCGATAAAAACCAGTGTTAGCAACAATGTTATAACCGGCCATCTCAAGGCTACACTCAATACACTGCGATAGCCTTTGTTAAAACGCCCTTCGGGTAATTCGTATTCATCAGCATCGTGCTCTTTGCGTATTTTCTTTCTCGCAAACACAGCCCCTAAAACAGGAATAAAAATGAGCGCCATAAACAGTGATGCTGTTAAGCATACAAGTACTGTAGCAGGTAAGTACTTCATGAATTGACCAATAATTCCCGGCCAAAACATCAACGGCATAAACACAACTAAGGTCGTTGCTGTACCCGCAATTACTGGCCAGGCCATTCGCGAGGATGCATATTTAAAGGCTTCTTTCGCACTCAGACCTTGTTTTTGGCGCCGCTCTGCAAGCTCGACAATTACGATGGCACCATCAACCAACATCCCAACCACTAAGATCAAACTAAACAGAACAACAATGTTGAGTGTGAAGCCAATCATATTCAACACCATTAAGCTGGCTAAGAATGACCCAGGAATCGCCAAGCCCACCAGCAATGATGCTCTTAACCCCATTGCAGCGAGCACTACTACCATCACTAGAATTATGCCACTGAGCACGTTATTCATGAGATCTTTAAGCATGTCACGTATTTGTATCGACTGATCCAAAATGTATGCGTACTTCAAACCTTCAGGCCAAACCTGCTGTCGCTCCTCAACAATATCCTGCACTTGAGCAATTGTATCGATAATATTAGCGCCCACTTGCTTAGTGACTTCCAACACCAGTGCCGAATCACCGTTAACTCGGGCATAGCCTTCAGAATCTTTGTAATTAAGCTTTATAGTTGCAACATCTTTTAAGGTGACTACTGTTCCGTTGTCTGTCTTTATTGGCATCGCCAACATATCATCAATATTTTCAACAACGCCTGGGACTTTTAATACCTGTCGCCCATTTCCGGTATCAACAGCCCCTGCTGCAACCAGTTTATTATTTTGAGAAACGCTATTAATAATCGCAGAAAAATCTAATTGATAGGCCTCAAGTACCTGAGGCTCAACAATAATTTCCATCTGCTCTTCGCGTTCACCGCCGATTTCGACTTTGAGAACGCCGTTAATTCCTTCAATTTGCTCTTTTAAATCTTTCGCTGCTTTGAGCTTAACGCGCTCAGAAATATTGCCAGATAAAGCGATGTTTAAAACAGGAAAGAGTGCAACATTAACCTCTTCAATTACCGGTTCATCTGCACCATCTGGAAGGTTTGATTTAGCGATATCAACTTTCTCACGCACATCGACCATCGCTTTTTCGCTATCAAATCCCGCTTCAAACTCTAAGGTGACAGAAGCGTGCCCCTCTGAACCCGTCGCTCTTAGCTCTTTAATTCCCTCGATGGTTTTAAGCTCTTTCTCCATGGGTCTAACTAGCAGCCTGACAGCATCATCGGGAGAAATACCGCTATAGGGAATAGAGACATAAATAATAGGGATAGCAACATCTGGATCCGCTTCTTTAGGAATAGCCTTAAACGCTGCATAACCGCTAATTAAGATAAAGAGCAATATCAAAATAATGGTTCGCGATCGATCAATCGCCGCCGAGATGATTGCACTAACCATATTATTGCCCCTTAGCTAATAAAGTTGCAGATGCTTGTGCATCATCACTTGTCAGGTTTTGCGTATCTTTAATAGGCTCAACTTCCTGGTTTTCACTGACAAAATCTTTGCCTTGGGTAATCACTGTTATATCTTTCGCCAAACCTGCCAACCAAAAGCCAGATTTTGCGGTGCGAATGATAGTGACTTTAGCTGTTTTCACTTTGTTATCAGCATCAAGTAATTTAACTTCCAAATCCCCTTCGCTATCTAAGCCTAATACAGAGTTAGGTAATAAATGCCCCTGCACAGTGCCTAAAGGTAACTTTAATGAAGCTGTTAAACCGATAAGACGCTTTAACTCTGGATTCTCTAAAGTGACTTCAACCCGATAGCTACGTGTTTGTGAATTAGCGACACGAGAGATAAATGAGAGGTTTCCAAAGGCAGTCGTGCCATTACTTAGGCTTATTTCAACCGCTTCATTAAGCTGCAAACCAGCAACGCTTTGCTGTGGCACTTGGCCGCTAACTTTCAGCTCAGTATCATCCACTAAAACACCAACGCTGTTGCCTTTTTGAAGGTAATCACCCATTTCAACATTGCGCTCGTTCAATACACCCGCAAAAGGAGAAAGCACCTTTGCGCTATCTACTTCATGTTGAATAATGGCCAGCTGCGCTCTTGCGGTTTGCACTGCTGCTTGATCCGCTATCAGGCGATTTTCTGCTAACAGCCCCCGTTTTTTCAATTTACGACTAGCTGCATAATCACTATTACGCTGGCGCAGCACCGCCTTGGCTTGTGAAAGTTGCTTTAATCGATAGTCAGCAGAGAGCACAACCATTGACTGCCCTTTCTCAATGCGCTGTCCTTCTTCAACAGGTAATTGAGACACTCGGCCATCTACTTCAACTTTAACATCGACAGTGCGCTTTGCTTCGACTTGGCCTTGCACTGTCACGAACTTCTGAACACTACTAATTCTGGAAGCGAGCACAGAAACCTTCATCAGTTTCTTCTGTTCTTCAGACTTATCAGTTTTTACTGACTCATTTGCTGTGGTGTCGGATCCTGAAGCCATCCATAAGCCTAAAGAAACAACGACTGCGATAGCCAAAAAAATTGATTTATTCATTACATCTTTCTCTTATGTATATGTTAATTGCTTGCAGAATTATCTAGCATCGACGTTAGGGAGCATGCGATACAAGTACCATCAATGGTCTCTATTTTATCATTGAGCAATTATTTCAAAGCGATTGTCCATACACTATCTTTTTTATGTATGGATAGTTACATTTTCTATCACCAGCTTCTCTCAAGGCCTTACTCAAAAGCTTCTTGTTAAATCAAAAAAACCTTAAACTGTCATTTAGTCAATTTTGATACGCTAATCCCTGTGCTGTTTAGCACCCTTTAAATGTATTTTTATTGTCTACAGACACACACTGTCATAAATACTTTATGATTAAAGCACTGGACATTCAATTACCTTTACGTAAAATCATCTTTGAAAATAATAAAAGGATATGAGGGATATATTTTGAAATTCAATAAATTAGCGATTACTTCTGCTGTACTTATCGGCGGCTTTTCAATGCAATTGAGCGCAGCAACACAGTGGAACGTTTCTCTTTGGGGCAAGCCTCGTGCATTTACAGCACATGTTGAAAAAATGGCTGAGTTAGTCGATCAAAAAACCAATGGCGACTTCAAACTTAAACTATCTTACGGCGGCCTTTCAAAGAACAAGGAAAACCTAGATGGGATTTCTATTGGTGCTTTTGAAATGGCACAGTTTTGCGCCGGTTACCACAGAGATAAAAACCCGACGATCACAGTGATGGAGCTTCCGTTCTTAGGCATTTCCAACTTGAACGAAGAAGCTAAGATTTCTCAAGCACTCTACAAGCACCCTGCTGTAGTTAAAGATTTAGCACGCTGGAACGCTACGCTATTAATGCCTAGCCCACTTCCACAGTACAACATTATCGGTGTCGGTGATGCGCCTAAATCAGTATCAGATTTTGCAGGTATGCGTGTACGCGCCACTGGCGGTATCGGTAAAGCCCTTGCAAGTATTAAAGCAGTACCAACATCTGTAACTGCAACTGAAGTACGCACAGCATTAGATTCAGGTGTAGTAAGCGCGGTTGCTTTTGCACCCCATGCACATATGTCATATGGTACAACGGCTGCTGCTAAGTGGTGGACAGCTAACTTGAACCCAGGCACTGTAAACTGCCCTGTTGTTGTAAACACTGATGCATTAAACGCTTTAAGTGCAAAGAACAAAGAAGCACTACTAGGTTCAGTTGATGAGTCAATCCAACACTACATTGCTAGCTACCAAGGCAAGACAATGGATAAATGGGGTCCGCTTCTTGATGAGAAGAACATCAAGCGTATTAACTTCAGCGATGATGAGCTAGCACAGTTCAGAAAAACAGCTGCTGGGCCTGCACGTGATGCATGGATCGAAAGCATGAATAAAAAAGGCATTCCTGCTCAAGAGCTTCATGATCTCGTTACATCTATGATTGGTAAATAATAGCCTGCTGGCTATTTCTACCTACTACTAATCATTATCAACACTCTCTGGCATGAGTCTTAGCATCCCACGCTAAAACTTATTGCCACAGAGTGTTATTTTTTGCGTTTACAAAAGTGGCATACGCTTAAATGCCTTGGAGTAGCTATGTCGAGTTCTTCCGATATTTTGCTAGACAACTCGAGCCTCAGCAAAGCCGATCAACTCTTTTTCAAACTTGAAACCTACCTTGCACTGCTAGGAGGAATCACCATTTTCTTACTGGTGCTTCTTGCGGTATTCAACATTTTGGGTCGTTGGTTTTTCTCACTTCCAGTGACCGGTTATATCGACTGGGTGGAACAATCAATGGCTGTATTTGCCTTCTTCGGCATCGCCTACTGCCAGCGATTAGGTGGCCATATTCGTATGGATATTGTGGTATCTGTCCTTAAAGGAAGAATACTGTGGCTCAGCGAATTTGTCTCTACCTTGCTGATGCTAATAATCAGCCTTGCGCTCGTTTACGGATCATATTTACACTTTTTAAGAGCTTACCAAAACGGTGACAGCTCAATGGATATCAGCTTACCTATTTGGCCTGCCAAGTTGGTAGTGCCTTTCGCCCTCAGTGTATTATCAGTGCGTTTAATTCTTCAGCTTTGGGGATACTTTAGAGCCTTCAAACAAAATGCACAAAACCCTGTTGCTGTGCCATTAATAGAAGATGCTGCCACACAAGCTGCCAAAGAAGCAGCCACTGTTTCATTAGGTACTGAGGAGAAAAACCTATGAATAGTATTGCTCAATGGTTTGGCAATATGGAATCGATCGATATTGGCTTGATCGTCTCAGGCTTTATGTTATTTATGGTTATCATTGGTGTGCGCGTTGCCTTTGCAGCCGCCGCCGCGGGCTTTCTTGGCCTTGTATGGATTTTCAGCAACAAATTAGGCTTTGATAAAGGCTTATTAGTCGCTATGAAAATGGCGGGAACTATCCCTCATTCAAAAGTAACAACATTATCGTTATCACTTATCCCAACCTTTATTTTAATCGGCTATTTAGCCTATCACGCGGGTTTAACTAAATCGTTATTTACTGCCGCTAAGCGCTGGGTCGGCTGGTTGCCAGGTGGCTTAGGTGTTGCGACTGTATTCTCAACTGCTGGGTTTGCAGCGGTCTCCGGGGCATCGGTCGCTACTTCTGCCGTTTTTGCTCGTATTGCAATCCCTGAAATGCTCAAGGTTGGCTATCAAAAGCGCTTCGCAGCAGGTGTGGTTGCAGCAGGTGGAACCTTAGCATCCTTGATTCCTCCTTCAGCTATTTTGGTTATCTACGCCATTATTGTTGAGCAAGATGTTGGTGTGTTGCTGATGGCAGGCTTTCTGCCAGGTATTGTCTCTGCATTAATTTATGCAGGCTTAGTGATTTTTCTTGCGACGACTAACAAAGATTTAGGTCCCCCTGTGACCGGCTTTAGCTGGGCTGAGCGCTTTGAATCACTACCAGGTACATTTCCGATATTTTTTGTTATCGGCATCATTATGGTGTGTATTTATGGCGGCGTTGGCACTCCCACCGAAGCAGGTGCGTTAGGTGCATTCGTGATATTTCTTATGGCTGTTTATAAAGGCATGAGATGGTCTAGTTTTAAAGATGCACTGATTGAATCTGCGAAGCTAACAGTGATGATTTTCACTATTATCTGGGGGGTTTTACTGTATGTGCGCTTCTTAGGTTTTGCTGATTTACCGACGGCATTTTCTGACTGGATCACCAGTTTAGACCAAACACCTATGATCACTTTAGTGTGCATATTACTCGCTTATGCAATACTGGGTATGTTCATGGATGCTATTGGTATGCTATTGCTTACCTTGCCTATTACTTACCCTGCGGTTATCGCTCTTAATGGCGGTGAAGATGTCAGCGCAGCAGATTCTGCTTTTGGGGTATCCGGCGTCGGCTGTGCCATCTGGTTTGGCATTATAGCCGTGAAGATGTGTGAGCTGTGCTTAATTACACCGCCTATTGGCCTTAACTGTTTTGTTGTAGCAGGTGTGAGAAAAGATATTTCGGTACAAGATGTCTTTAAAGGGGTTACCCCTTTCTTTGCAGCTGATGTTGCGACAATTGCGGTGTTAATTGCCTTTCCAAGCATCGTGCTCTGGTTACCTTCTCTGATCGGATAATTTCAATCGATAAGTACTCATCAATAGCCTTGCGCGTTTATTGATGAGTGCGCTCTTTTCACAGCTAGAACAGCCCTATTTGTAAACCAACCATGCTTTCGAAAGAATCGCCCTTCACACTTAACAGTGCATCTAACGCAGGTTGCAATTGTTTATCAATATAATGATCATAATCAAGCTGTGATGCTAAGCATTCTAGCGGTTCTGCTCCATTAACTGTCATGTAATAAACGATCGTTTGTCCGCGTCTTACCTGCTCTCTAATTTGCTGCTTCTCAAAATATGCCTGCAGTTTCAATGCGGCTTGAACGTGTGGTGGTTTATTTTTTAGGTAATCATGTAATGGTTGACGCAGTTTTTTATGATAAACAAGCTTTTCATCTAGCTCGCCGTTTCGCACTTGCTGCACTTTCTCTTTAATGTAATCTTGGTAGGGAAGATCATTGAAGGCACAATAAAAAACATGCTGCTGCATCTCTTTAGCAAGCTCAGTCCAATCAGAGCGAACATTCTCCATCCCTTTAAAAACCATCTGAGTGCTGTCATCTTTAAAATGCTGCAACCCAGCATAGCGCTTTTTAGTGCCTTGCTCTGAGTCTCGCATCGTGGGCATTAAAAACTTTGTATAGTGGGTTTCATACTCTAGCTCTAAGTGACTTTCGATTTGATATTTTTGCTCGAGCTGCTGCTGCCACCAACGCGTCAGCTCTTTCGCTAACTGCTCACCAATGACATGCGCTTTTTGATCATCACAATCATCACCCAACCATACAAACACTGAATCAGTGTCTCCATAAATGACTTGATAACCGTAATCCGCAACGATTTTTTTTGCGGTGCTGGTTAGAATTTCATGACCACGTAAGGTAATTGAACCTGACAATCGATGATCAAAAAAACGGCAGGCATTTGAACCCAACACCCCATACATAGAGCTCATGAGTATTTTTATAGCCTGAGACATCGCCTGATTATCAGCTTGTTTTGCTTTATCTCGCGCTTGCCATAAATCATCAATGATATGCGGCAAAATAGTTTTATGCTTACTAAACACCGCACCGTTAAAACCTGGGATAAGTGCACTATCATCTTCAACTAACCGACTATGAGCCAACCCCATCGGATCTATCTTAAAAGTACGAATGATACTTGGATACAAGCTTTTGAAATCTAGCACTAATACATGACGATACAGCCCCGGCACAGAGTCCATAACATAGCCGCCAGGTGAGGACATATCGGAAACACCAGATGCATACTCTGGTGCTACATAACCGTTGCGATGCAATACAGGCAGGTAGAGGTTATCAAATGCACTAGACCAACCACCCACTTTATCGAGTGCTAACCCAGTCAGTGCCGTGCGTTCAACTAAATATTCAATCAGCTTAGCATGTTCAAAGATAGCGATGACTAACTCACAATCCATCAAATTGTACTTAGCCAGTGCAAGCTTATCATTTTCAAACATTTCAATAATTTCATCGGCACGGTGTGCCACATTCTCAACCAGCTTTCCTTTTTTGAGTAGCTGGCGAGATACGTTTTCTAATGAATAACTATCAAAATGATAAGTCGCTCCTTTTAAAACATCGATGCCATCTAGCACGATTCGCCCTTCCAGCCTTAAATAAGTTTTACCTCTGGCTGATTGATGTACTTGGCAAACACCACCATCACGACCAATGCATAAAGGGACTTTTAGCATTTGTGCGCGCTGTACTATGACATTAAAATCAAAACCTATTACATTCCAGCCAATGATAATGTCAGGATCAAGTTGATTTATAAGAGTAACGAACGCACTCAGTAGCTCACCCTCACCACTGACATACTGCACAGTATCGCTACTATCGTGCTCACCGCGCATAATAACTTTTTGGTAGCCACAGCTATCTTGCAGACCAATACAGAGGATTTCACCACTGTACATATTGGTTTCAATATCTAACGAGAGTAAGTTAAATTGCGGCTGGTATGTGCCTTTTGCGATGCGCATTTGCGGGGATAAGCTATATTGCACAGCGCCATTGATAAAACGCTCACTTAAGTAGCGCTCAACGGTGCGAACATCTTCTTCAATCATGACTATATTTGCATGATCTAGCTTTTTAATAATTTTTCGGCTAACTGAAATCGAGTTACTATAGAGCCCTAACACTGGTTGCTGCTGGAGATCTTTAAGCGCGAGTGTTTTTAACTCCCAATCATCTAGAGTACGGAGTAAAAATCGAATTTCTGCTTCATCAGCAGCGAGTACAAAAAAGACATGTTGCTGATGCGGTATTTGAATATGCTCAGTGCCTTTGTCGCTCTTCACCCAAAACTGCAGCTCAATACCCGCTGGCGTATCGCGCTGGCTAGCACTAACGATAAAGCCTTGCTGTACTCCAGCATCGATCATCTTTATTTAGCGAAAGGTCGCACAACTTCCATTGTCGAAAACTCAGCTTCAAGAACTGAAAGCTGCTGTTCTTCAAATAGAAGTTTGATGTTGGGCCCAGCATCCATGGTGATATATACACTTACACCCGCTTCTCTTAACTGCCACACTTTATGCATCACAGCCAGTGATTCAGGCAGCCAATAGACTAATGGCGGCCAAGCTGAGATCATAGTCGCATGCATACTCATTGCATTCTTTTCTGCACATGCGCCTAGCTGCTCAATATCTTGCGAAAAAATTGCAGACTCTATTGAAGTTAAATCTTCTGCAGCTTGCTGTGGCCAACTGTTATATAAATGTGAGGTCTCAATGGTACGGTTCATTCCTGTTCTTGAATCAACAGGCTTTTGAGTAGTGCTTACTTTTATTAACCCTATACAAAAAGTCGGCCACTGCGTTTCCAGCTGGGTAGCGCAACTATCCATACCATCTTCATCTACTCCCATATTCCAACGCACAAAGCCTGAGTAAATAGAGCGTGATGCACTGCCACTTCCCATTCGAGAAAAAGCAGATAGCACCGTTTTATCAAGCTGCAGATCAAAGAAGTCATTCAATGCCAGCATCAATGCTGCAAAGCCCGACGCAGATGAAGCAAGACCTGCTGCTGTAGGTATATTATTGCGCGTATCAATGATCAATGGAATTTTTTGATCACGTCGAAAGAGGTTAACAAAATTCAGTACTTTTTTACTAAAACTACTATCTAGCGCCAGTGCTTGGTTGTTTAGACGGACTTGGTCTTCATTGGTGTCTGACAAACTAATATGGGTATGAGAACCTAGATGCCCCAGTGAGATCGATATGCTCGAATTCACGGGTAAATTAAGCTCACCATTGCGCTTACCCCAGTATTTGCACAACGCTATATTACTCGAGGCAAAAGCATCTGCACTTTCTTTAACCGCTAGCTTTGGCTTCAGGTAGCGGTTTATGACCTGCGCTTTTGTAAGCTGCTCATTCACAGGATGATTAGTCATGGATTAATACACCATTTGCTGAAGTGTTAATATTGATGCTTTGATAGTTTTCTAACGTAAGTTGATCACCGAGCGAGATCACGCAATCACCCAAGCCCGAGCCTGAAATTTTAGCGCCTAAAACTCTGCCTTTTGATATATCTGGGTCTCGCAACTTATAAACAATATCACTGAGCGCTGCATCATTAACACCCAAACTGTCCATCTGCCCTTGGTACATATTCATCAACACACCTAAGTGTACCCAATCCTGCTTTTTAACGGCGCTAATTGCCGCCACTGTAATGTCATTCATCATTTGATAGATTGACACATAAAGCGTACTGCAATGCTTTTCTAACTCGGCCACATGACGTAACACATCTGCGGTTTTCGTTTTATAGCCAACATAATATAAGCCAAGCTTTGGCAAGCCACTTAGGGGAATAACTTCGCTCGGGTTCACTCTATAAGCAATAACACCGCCATAGATGCTCGCTGCAAGATCAGTGCCTGAGCCTCTACCTTGTATTGCATGTACAACGGCTAAGGCCTTTTTCAAATGCAGTGGTTTACTCAAAGCTGTTTTGGTGTATTGACATAAAGCTTGAATCACAGCAACGGTTACCGCAGCAGAAGAGCCTAAACCTAATGTGTGAGAAAATTGTGCCTTAATAGCTAAATCAAAGCCTTGTGATAGCTCAGGTAAATGGAGCTCTATCGCTTTAAGTACAAAACTCAAATCCGCTAATTCAGTTAGCTTATCGAGACTAGCGCAGTATTGTGCCAATTGAGAGTCTATTGTCACAGTGCGATCACTGCGCTGTGTTAATTGCACTTCAATTGATTTATCTAGCGCGCAGGCAATCGCCCAGTGTCCTTTGACAACCGCGTGCTCCCCCATCAACATAACGCTACCAGGCGCACTTACTTTGATTACAGCTGACATCCTAACTCACTATCCTCGCACCTTGTATATCTTGCTCAAGCCTGCCCCACTTCATATTAAATCCCGCAAATAACTGCTCGGCATCAATATCCTTCGCATAAACTAACAATAACCCTGATGAGTCGCCGATAAACGCACCTGAACCAGATATTTTGGCACTTGCGCCGCGTTTAGCTAACTGCCCAACCACCTCTTGAGTACGCTCTGAAACAACCCCGATATGCGATAGCAAATCGTGGTTCTCACGAATAATATCACTGGGGTTTTGGTTTGCTTGGAGCTGGCTAATCATGGCTTTTGTGCACTGCTCAAATGATTGCCATAAAACACTATCATCCGCATGGTTGTCGGCCACATAACTTACACACTCACCCGTTGAGCACTGGGGAGTGCCTGTAAACAACCAATACCAATGCTCATCTAATCGCAAAGGTAGCTTTTCTACTCGCTGCTCTTGCAATTGCACAACACCACCTAGAATAACAGTAGCTGCATCGATCAAACTACCTTTACCGTGCTGCAAGCGCTCACAATGCTTAACCAGCTTGTAACGCTCTACCGGTGACAACGGTTTTTTATTAATTGATTCTACAAGCACAACTGCTGCTGCAATAATAGATGCTGATGACCCCATACCCGCACCGATAGGTAACTGGCTATTGCCATTAAAGTGCGCGCTAAGGGATTGAGTAGGTAGCTGAGAAGCTAGTACATAGAGGACTAACTGCACTGGAGAGCTAAGAATTTTGTCGACTTGAATAGCACCATCAACAAACTTTTGAAATTGCCGGTCAAGAAAAGAGACCAGAGGAGATAGCTTGGCAATAGGATGGTTAGAATGCACCTCTATCCCCATAAACTCAGCGATCAAATCAGAGCCTTTAACAGGGGTATAGTCTATATAGCTATAGAGCGCGACTGCACTTGCAATCGCCGGTGCTCCATAAACAACAGAGTGCTCGCCGCTTAATATGATCTTACCGGGCGCTTGTCCTCGCATTAGCGTGCTATATATTCTCTTTTATGATTGGCAATGGCGCTTAATCTGAACAGCCCAGTTGTATCCTCTGCAATTTCAACCGTTTCCCCATTTTTAGGATCAGGAGTATTGTAGAGCTCAAGGTAGCGTTGGTAGTTTATCTCTTCCCTTGCATCCAGCATGCTCTGATGCTTTTGAGTAAACAAGTGCTGCTGATAACCTTCCACTAAAGAGCCACTAAAAAATTCTGCTACACATCCAGAGCCATAGCTAAAAAAGCCTATTTTTTTGCCGCATAGATCTTCGCTTTTATTTTCGATTAGCGAGGTAAAACCAATAAATAATGCCGCAGCGTAACTATTACCCATCAGCTTGTTATAGAGCAGAGAGCCTTGAATTTGATTATCAATCACTTCTGTTTCTAACTCACTTTTATTCACTTTTGCTAAGTGACGGTGCGCCTTTTGAGCCATTTTACTAAACGGCAAGTGATAACAGAAATAGCTAAAATCAGAGAAGCTCAGAGAGCTTGCTTGAGAGAAATGTTCCCATGACTTTTTCAATGATTTAAGATAAATTTTGGTTGAATACTTCCCATCAACCAATGCTGTTTTACGATAGTTAGGGCGCCAAAAGTCCATTACATCTTCGGTGTAATTTCCAACATGGGGATCAATCGTCAAAATACGCGGGTTCGCTTTAATCAATAAAGCAACTGCACCACAACCTTGAGTTGCTTCACCAGGGGTATCCAACTCGTATTTAGCAATATCCGAGGCAATAACCAGTACTGAAGTTTCAGGTTGTCTTGCCACTAGTGCGCAGGCCATTTGTACTGCTGCGGTCGCTGAATAGCAAGCTTGTTTAAGCTCAACCACACGACAGTTCTCATCCAAATCCAATAAGCGGTGTACATATACGCCCGCTGATTTAGATTGATCAATGCCCGTTTCAGTGGCAAACATTAACGTTGAAATTTTTTTGCTTTCAGTATCTTTAAATAATGGCGCTGCTGCATTGGCAGCCATCGTCACAATGTCTTCGTCATGGGCAGCCATGCCCATTTTTTCTTGACCAATACCTACATAGTACTTATCTGGATCTGTCTGCTGTTCAGTGGCGAGTGTTCGCAAATCCAAATAGTAGTTTGATGTGTAAAAACTAATTTGATCAATACCAACAGGTAACATACTCGGTTCGTTCCTCAACGCGTTTTTAGTAACGCTCATTTAAAAGCAAAGAATCATTATTAATAAGACTGTTAACGTCTTTTATTCCCAGTAAAAACATCGCTGTTTTGAATTCTTTACGTAATCTTTCAATCTGTTCAACAACGGCTTCTGGTGACTCCATAGCAGGCTTTAAAAAAGGTGCAGCCATGCCACAAATTGAGGCGCCGAGTATAACAGACTTCACCATGTCAATCCCATTCCTAAGTCCACCGCTGCTGATTAAAGTTGATCTATCTGTGTATCCATTCAACATTTTTAGCGCACTAACGGTATCAATACCCCAATCTTGAAAAGATAAGCCTAATTGATCAGCTGGGTTTGAACCCTCTGATTGACGATGTTGATTGCGATGATGCTCAATTCGACTCCAGGAAGTTCCACCTTTACCTGCCACATCAAAATAGCGAACTCCAGCCTCAAGGCCAAGATCGATATCAGCACAACTAAAACCTGCCCCAACTTCTTTTAATAAAACGGGCTTATCTAATCCCTGTACAACACTGGCAATTCTTTCGTTAAGCTGGCTAAAATCGGTATCACCTTCGAACTGCACTGCTTCTTGTAGTGCATTGAGGTGTAAATACAGCCCATCGGCATCGAGGATTTCAACAGCTTTTTTAGCATGTTCAATGCCGTATCCTTCATTGAATTGTACGGCTCCGAGATTAGATAAAAGCACAGTACTTGGCGCAAACTGACGCAGCTCAAAGCTTTCTTTGGCCGCTTCATTATTGAACATCACGCGCTGTGAACCTACCGCTAGTGCAACACCACACTGCTCAGCTGCTATTGCTAAATTGCGGTTGATACGGCGAATTAACTGATGATCACCACCTGTCATGGAAGATATTAATAACGGAAACGACAGCTGCTTATCAAGAAAATAGCATTGTGTATTTACATCTTTAAGCGCAATTTGTGGCAACGCTCTGTGAGTCAGCTTTACCTGATCAAAATAGTTTCCCATTCGATCAGTGAGCGCATCATCTTCTATCGCTTGAATATGCTCTATTTTTCGCTCATTTGTTGCATCGTTCATTTTCGTTCCAAATCTATGTGCGCCTGCATTAGCTCGCCAGGGTTAGTTTGCGCGGCTAGCAGTGATAACTCTCCGCACAATACGGTAGCAGCGCAGATTGCCGCTAAACGTCTAGCATTTTCACCTGGCTCTCGGTCCTCTTTACAACCGAGCTTTTCCAAGTTTTGTTCAACAAAGTCAATCCCTTTACCATTGCCAACGGTACCGACAATTAAATTGGGAATAGTACAAGAGAAATATAAGTCATCCCCTCTCACCTCTGCATGCACAACACCTTGAGAGCCCTCAATAATATTGGCTGCATCTTGCCCTGTTGCAAGATAAAAAGCTAATAACATATTTGCATAGTGTGCATTCGCACTGCGCATGCCGCCTGCAATCATAGTACCTATGAGATTTTTCTTAATATTAAGATCAACCATTTTCTCAGGTGTTGTATTTAGCTTGCGCAGGCATAGATCTCTAGAGATAAGGATTTCAGCAATGACGTTTTTGCCTCTTCCAAGAATACCATTTACCGCAGTCGCTTTTTTATCACTGCAGTAGTTCGCCGATATCGAGCTATAACGCAGGTAAGGGTATTGTTGTAAGATCCAAGGAAATAACTGATCCGCTGCATTAGTTACCATATTGTGCCCAGAGGCATCCCCAGTGGTAAACTCCAAACGCAGATAAAGCAAGTTACCAACAATCTGAGAATTAATATCAATTAGCTTGGCAAATCGGCTTGAGCGACTGACAACTTCTGCTAATTCACTGAAGCGTAGCTTAAGACTTTGCAGTGCTTTTAAAGCAGCGCCTGCATCCTCAGCTTCTAAAAGAATAGAGCGAGTCATTCGCTCATCAACTACTGTCGTCAAGATACCTTCACATAAAGTAGATACTCTTGCACCTCTGCCGACAGAATGCCATAACGGTGTTTCGTAAGTCGCTAGAGGAACAGATATTTTCTGACTAACTGTCTCCCCAGATATTTTAATTGGACCGACCCATCGCATCGGAATAGGAGCATCTAAAATTTTATGTTTTTTCATCGATTAACCCAAAAAAAAAGGCTGCTCTAAGCAACCTTCTATTTTATTTATTCAGTAACTCATCTTCGTATTAAAGCGGTTACTTATAACGCTGTACAGTACTGAATATTACCCAATAGAGAATACATCAATATCAGTACTGATATAGCAGCTTAGAAGCGGAGCATTTTAGCGAGGCATTATTAATATTGCAACGCTAACACCGACTCAACTTAAGCTTATGAAACAAGCCGATCTAAAATGGGTTTAATTTCTTAATGCGCTCCATCAATGTTGGGCTAGCTTTAGCAACTTTTTGAACAAAGTTAGTACCTTGAATCGTTGATAAATCTAATTCCATTACATTGAGTAACTCACCTGTACCACTTAGCAAACGATACTGAGCTAACATGTGATCATAGATAGCTTCATTAAATGCATTCTGCGAAGAGAACACCTCGTTTTCCGTATCGAGTAAATCGAGTAGTGATCTTTGACCGATATTGAACTGTCTCAGGTAAGAATCACGCGTACTTTCTGTCGATGTTACATGCTGCTCTAAGAAATCTAACTGACGCCCCAAAATATCGTAAGCATTCCAAGATAAATCTAAACTCTGCAATGTCTGTCTTGCTGAATCAGATTGGATATTCTTAGCTTCATCTATTTGATGGCGTGTCTGGCGAACTCTCGCTTTATCAGCGCCGCCGTTGTAGATGTTATAACGCATGCGAATCATCGCGGTTAAATCTTCATTGCGACCTTCATTACCGTCAATATTGTTGTTCCATGTTCTGTTTACCTCAAGGTTCAAGGTAGGGAACATCAAACTACGGGCTGCTTCATATTGCGCACGAGCCGCTTCAACATCTGAAGCTGCTACTTTTAGCGTAGGATGGTTATCATAAGCTTTTTCAAGCGCTTGCTCGAAAGTTTCAGGAATCCAGCTCTCTTCGATCGTCGGGTCTTCTAACTCTTGTGCAGGTTTTTTGCCCGTAACACGCTCATAAGAAGAAATAGAATCTAAAAGGTTATTTTCAGCAGATAAAACATTAACTTCTGCAAGCGCTAAACGACCTTCAGCCTGTTGAATAGAAGCTGTTGTACCTACGCCAGAAGCTTGACGACGTCTAATTTGCTCAAAAATACGCACGTGAGTAAGCAAAGTATTTTTTGCCTGCTCTACTAAAGATTCACGTTTAAGAATATCAAGGTATGCACGAGCAGCTTCTAGTGCTGTTTCTTCAGCCACTTCACGTAAACGGTGATTGATAGAGCTCAAACGGGCAGATTGTCTATCGACTTCACTAGACACTCTAAATCCGTCAAATAGCATTTGATTGAGACTAACATTCGCCTCTGAGCGCTTCAGCTCAACATCATCGCCAGGGAAACGTTTGGTTTTTTCATAACCAACACCCGCACCGATATCAATCGTTGGGCGGTAACCACTTTTAGCCTGTTTCACTTCTTGATAAACAGCATTACGTGCATTCATTACTGATTGCACTTGAGGATTCGAAAGTACAGCGGCTGCGACAACACTATTTAAAGTTTCTGCATTGGCTGATAATGTTATGGTTGTTATTGCTAACGCCAATATTGCCTTCTTGATTCTCACTTGTATTCTCCTTTACAGCTGAACAAGATCAGCCATGACTATCTTTCAACTTTATGATCAACGAAACGCGATCTGCCGTGTCAGTTTTTCGCAAAATAGAACTCACATGCGCCTTAACAGTGCGCTCAGTAATTCCAAGTTTACGACCAATTTCTTTATTACTTGCGCCTGTTGATAGTACCTCAACAGTCTCTGTCTCTCGATCACTCAAGCCATACTGGGTTAAGCTCACACTACTTTGAGGTTCTGACTGTGCTAACAACCTTTTGAGCATTTTCTGCACAATACTCGCACCAGCCCAAATATCTCCTTTGTGGACTGATTCTAATAATTGCGCAAAAATGGATTCTGTGACGAAGGTATTTATATATCCTTTAAACCCCCTTAAAAGTAACTCTATTCCTTGAGTATCATTTGGATTATCGGAAAAAGCAATTAACTTTACTTTGTCCCAATATGTACACACTAATGCAATTTGATCTTTACTTAATGAATCTATATGAACAAGCATACAACTATCATTATCAAAGTTCTGTGCTTCTATATTTTCAGTGGTTAAAGAAACTAAACTGTTTCCCTCTGAAATATCAACCCAACGCTGCTTAACATTTTCTCTATACGATAATATATATAAGTTCATTATGCACTTCTATTAGTAATCACTATGGCAACACAAAAATAGAAAACCGTTAAGATTCAATTATAAATAGCACTTTAACAATAATCTAGCATTAACTTAAGGTTAAGAGCATATTAATAATAAAATATTAAAGCAAATTTTCGCTAATTTTTATAAAATTAATGAAATATTAACGACGCAATATTACTGACCCACTACCGCTCAGTTAACGCACTTTGCTTTGCTTTTAATATTGGTTTTAATAAATAATCCATTACGGTCTTTTTACCTGTCAATATATCAACAGAAACTGTCATCCCTGCAATTAATGGCAGCTTTTTATTATCTTTTTCAATATAGGGCTTAGCTGTTGTCAATCTAACGATATAAAAGGGCTGCCCCTCTTCATTCAAGACGGTACTGGGTGAAACAGTAGAAACCAATGCATCAACCCCACCATATATTCCGAAATCGTAAGCCGATACTTTGATAACAGCTGTTTGACCTTTTAATACTTTTGCTATATCAGATGGCCTTAATTTAGCTTCAACTAACAAAGTATCTTCCCAAGGGATTATATTTAATATCTCATCCCCTGGCTGCACAACACCATTAACAGTATTGAACAGCAACTCTTTAATAGTTCCTTTTACGGGCGATGTAATTTCAGTACGACGTAGTTTATCTTGCATCCCGGTTAGCGCTTCTTTTAACCTTGCCATTTCAGATAGCGTTTCATTTAATTCACTACGAGCAATACTCTGAAATTTCAATTTAGCTTCTTGTAACATCCCACGAGTTTCATCTACAGAAGCTTTAAGACGCGGCAAACTCAAGCGGATATTATTCAACTCTCCAGATAAATCGACAACCTGCCTTTTTAATCTTAAATACTCAACCTCAGAAACAATACCATCTCTCACCAGAGGAGCTGTCATATCACGCTCTTGCCTTAAAAGACTATAGCTACTACTTAATTGAGAACGCTTACTCTTAGCCTGTATCAGCTCTTGCTGCTTTTGACGCAATTGCTCTTCAAATACTGAAACGTTAGCATCAACCTCTCTTTTGCGTGCTTCATATAAACTACGTTCTTGGCGAATTAAAGATTCATGCTCATACGGAAAGTCATCTGGTGTAACAAAATCATCTCCTGCTGATTCTGCTTTTAGACGAACTGCTTTTGCTGTTAATTCCAACTCTCTGACTTTATTCTCTTTAAATGAGCTTGAAAAACGAGTGTCATCAATGCGCATGAGCACCTGCCCTTTTTCGACTAGCTCACCCTCTTTAATTAATATCTCAGCAACGATCCCGCCTTCCAAGTTTTGTATAACTTGCAGTTGCTGAGAGGGGATAATTTCACCCTCACCTCGGCTAAGCTCATCAAGCTCAGCCCAGTTAGCCCAAGCGATTGCCAAAACAATAAAAACCGCAACCGCCCAAAGTATTAACTTAGCTCCGGTTGGTGCTTGCTCGAGCATCGCTTCACTGACACTCGACATATACTGTAAATCTTTCTTTTCTACATTTGACATGAACCTATACACCTCAACGCTGGATATGCAGACGACCTTGTTTGAGCGCATCTAGCACTACTTCTTTAGGACCATCCGCAACTACTCGGCCACCATCCATTACAACTATTCGATCAACCAAAGTCAGCAGTGACATTTTGTGTGTCACTAACACTAACGTCCGCCCTTTACAGTATTCAGTTAACTGTTTTCTAAGAAAATCTTCTGATGAATTATCCATTGAATTGGTAGGTTCATCTAGAATAAGAATATTCGGACTATGAATTAGCGCTCTGGCAATGGCAATTGCTTGACGTTGCCCACCTGATAACCTTGCCCCACGCTCGCCTACCGGCATCTCGAACCCTTGAGGATGGCGATTGACGAATTGATCGACACCGGATACGGCCGCCGCTCTAAGCAGCGCACTATCATCAATTTCAGGAGACCCCATAATAATGTTATCTCGAACAGAGCCATCAAATAACATTAATTCTTGAGGCACATAACCAATATTACGACGCAAATCAACAGGATCTATCTGATTAAGATCTATACCATCTAGTCGAACCGCTCCTTCGTCTGGTTTATATAACCCCATAAGCAACTTTTCAATAGTACTTTTGCCTGAGCCGATCCGTCCAATTAAGGCAATTTTTTCCCCTGCTTTAAATGAAAAATCTATTTTATCTAAAGAGGCCTGCTCCGCTTCTGGGTAGCTAAACTTCACTTCCTTAAACTCAATTGCACCATTTAACTCAGGCCTATGAACATACTTTTTACCTTCAGCACGCTCATCAGGTAACTCCATAATTTGGTTTAAACTATTGAGCGCCGTTTTAGATTGAAAAAAGCTTGTCACAAGGCCAGTAACTTGGGCCATTGGCTGTAGCACTCTTCCTGACAGGATATTGGCTGCAATCAAAGCACCCATTGTCAACTCTCTCTCAGAGATCAGATAAACTCCAACTATAACCAACGACACAGAGCTTACTTGTGTAATAAATGCGGCAAAGTTAGTGACTGAAGATGAGATCATTTTGCTCTTCAACCCCCACTTTGCAATAAAGCCTTCTGCTTGCTCCCAACGCAGCTGCAATACAGAGCTCGCTCTTTGTGTTTTAACCGTCTCCATTGCCGTCAAACACTCGATCAACGTTGAACTCTTTTGAGCAGATGCTGCAAAAGTTTGCTCTACGGATTCTTTGAGCTTTCTACTGGCGATCAGTGAATAAATCAAAATAAAGGGGATAGCGACTAGCGGCACATAAACAAGTGGCCCACCAATCATATACATCACTATCAAGAAAATAATAGCAAACGGGATATCTATTAAAATAGTGGTTGTGGTTGAGCTTAAAAATGCACGAATACTCTCAAATTCGCGTAAGTTACTTGAAAAAGACCCCACTGACTTTGGCATATGCGCGTATTGCATGCTCATCACTTTTTCAAACAACATGGATGACATTAATATGTCTGCTTTTTTACCCGCTATTTCCAAGAAATAGGCTCTAAGCATTTTCAATCCAAAATCGAAGATATAAGCAATAAACACCCCTATTGCTAGCACCCACAAGGTTTCAATAGCAGAGTTAGGTACAACTCTGTCATAAACATTCATGACAAATAAGGGATTGGATAACACGAACAAGTTAATTAAGAAGGAAGCAATTAACACGTCCCGATATATCCTAGCTGAGCGCCAAATAGTCCCCCAAAACCAGTGACCTTCACGCTGATCGAGAACTTTTGAAACACGTTCAGTAAAGTGATATTCCAAATTAAGATAAATAGCAACGCCTGAATACTGCTCCAGCAATGCCTCTTGTGAAATTCTTTTCATCCCGCTATCTGGGAATATTAAAATAGCTTCCCCAGTTTGTGCATCTATCTCTTGTAATATGCAAGCATCGTCATTAGCCAGTAATAGAACAGCAGGGAGCGTTAACGGGCTAATATCACTGAGCTGGCGCTGAACTATCTTTGCAGAAAAACCCGCTCTTTTAGCTGCACGTACAAACAATTTTGGTGTTAATTTGTTGTTTTCTAAGGGCAAGCCGTTTCTAAGCGCTTGCGCAGATAGCGGCCTATGATTTTGTTGCGTCAAATGCATTAAACATTTTAATAAAGGATCTTGTATTTCATCCATTTCCTTGACCATTTTAAATTTTTATACATACTATCAAGTAATTCATCCACTTAGAGACGAGCTACTACCATGTTATACGCAACACGTAACTTAGAAGGAAAAATTTCAGGTATCACCGATATCCCTTCCAGTTCAGCTGAAGCAATTGACAAAAACCACCCTGATGTCAGAGAGTTTTTCTCTAGCCACTATGAGGATTTCTCACCCGACTCATTTCTAGACGAATCAGATATTGCCGTCGCCAGAATACTTGACGATCTAGTGGACCTTCTCGTCAAGAAAAATATTATTATGTTTACCGAACTTCCAAGCGCAGCCCAAAAGAAACTGCTATCGCGTCGCCTTGTTAGATCACTCATTCAAGACGATACAAAAAACACACCTGAGACTGAGAATAAAACCGATTCAAGCAATTCATTTCTCTCAGATGAAGACAAACTGCTTTAAACTTAATTTTTAGCCTATTGGCACAAATGGCCTTATATCTGTAATGCTATTATCTTCAAGCGTAAACTACTAATAGGTATAGCACTATTTAAATAAATTAGTATCTATTTTCAAGCACATCGGGCATTAAATTAATAATTAGCGACCCAAAGCAGCTGTTACCCACTAGCGCAGGCTAAATCATTACTTACATTTGTTTAAATTATTATCTTTAGCGGCCAAATACTTGTCTATGTTAGATATTTTTTTGATTGCTAAACTTTTGCAGCAGCGAAACTAACATAAATACCCAAAGATACCTAACAAGGAAGTCTCTGTAATCGACAACAGGATTTTTTCCTAAGGAAATTATATTGCAAGTAAAAAAAAACCTGCTTAAAGCAGGTTTTTTTATAAACAAGAACTAGTCTTCTAACAGATCTCTTCCCTTGGAAGCTGCAATACGCATTCTCAAAGCATTCAGCTTAATGAAGCCTTCTGCATCTTGCTGGTTGTATGAACCTGCATCATCTTCCATCGTTGCAATTGCTTCATCAAATAAGCTGCTGTCAGAACGACGTCCAACAACGCTAATGTTACCTTTGTACAATTTGATACGCACTTCGCCATTAACGTTTCGCTGGCTATAATCAATTGATTGCTGAAGCATTTTACGCTCTTCAGACCACCAGAATCCATTATAGATAAGCTTTGCATATCTAGGCATCATCTCATCTTTAAGATGCGCTGCTTCACGATCAAGAGTAATTGATTCAATCGCACGATGCGCTTTTAGCATAATGCTGCCACCTGGTGTTTCATAACAACCACGTGCTTTCATACCCACAAAGCGGTTCTCAACGATATCCAAACGACCCACACCGTTTTCACCACCAATTTGGTTCAACGTTGCCAACACTGTAGCAGGAGACATAGCTTCACCATCAATAGCTACAATATCACCTTTTTCATAGGTCAGTTCGATGTAACGAGCTTCATCTGGTGCCGCTTCAGGAGACACAGACCAACGCCACATTTCTTCTTCTGCTTCAACCCATGGATCTTCAAGAATGCCAGATTCATATGAGATATGTAGCAAGTTAGCATCCATTGAATAAGGAGACTTTTTCTTACTAGACGAGTAATCAACTGCAATATCGTGCTTTTCACAGTATGCCATTAACGATTCACGAGAACTCAAATCCCATTCACGCCAAGGAGCAATAATAGACACGCCAGGTTTAAGTGCATAAGCGCCTAACTCGAATCTTACTTGGTCATTACCTTTACCCGTTGCTCCGTGCGAAATAGCATCAGCACCTGTCTCATTAGCAATTTCGATTAAACGCTTAGAAATAAGTGGGCGTGCGATAGAAGTACCTAGAAGATATTCACCTTCATAAACAGTATTGGCACGGAACATTGGGTATACGAAATCACGCACAAATTCTTCGCGCAAATCATCGATATAAATTTCTTTTACGCCAAGTGCTTCTGCTTTTGCACGAGCAGGCTCTACTTCTTCACCCTGCCCCAAATCTGCAGTAAAAGTAACGACTTCACAATTGTAAGTTTCCTGTAACCAGCGAACGATAACCGAAGTATCTAAACCGCCAGAATAGGCTAAAACGACCTTTTTAATATCGGACATCTATCCTGCTCCAAACATAAAAACCTGATACACCTATCAGATTAATGGTTAAAAATATGGGGACATAGTATATATTGGATACAATTAAGCCACAATAACTGCAGCTTGTTTAAGCCAAATTGTACGCTTGTATAAATAAAAAGAGGGGAACTGAGCGCATCTAGTACTCTAATCTTTCAATTAAAAGAGCACTAGCGCTTCTTTCACAGAAAAAAATAAAGCTTAGCGCTCTAGTTCTTATCCAGACGTATTGTCACTCGCCTATTTCTGGCGCGATTCTTTTTAGAGGTATTTGGCACAACAGGGTAGCGTTCACCATGATAGCGTGTTGTGACCATTGACTCATCAACACCTAAGGAAACCAAATAACGCGTGACTTCTTCAGCGCGCAACTTCGATAAATCACGGTTTAAAAGTCGACGACCACCGCTGTCTGAGTGCCCATCAATATAAATAGCAGATACACTCTTATCTTCTTTGACATAAAAAGCAATTAGCTCTAAACGTTCACGAGTTGCATCTGACAATGTCCATGCTGCGGGGGGAAACAATACCGCGGTGCGGGCAACTTGACGGTAGTTTGCAGGTAATAGCCCTGCTACACAGGATATATAATCATTATATGCAGCTTTAAAGTTTGCAGCTGAAAGCGCCACTCGCAATTGATCAGCAGAGTTCATCCACTTATCCACAGTAAAGGTAGGCGACATTCCTTTGAACAAAGAAACTAACATTTGACCGGCATAGGTCGCGTTGGTTTTTAACGTTCGACCAGCCTCAAGCGGCCCGATCACAGAAGTTGCAATACCAGGCTGCCAAGGAGACGCCTCAACGACCAGCATAGCCTTTCTTTTAATCGCTAAACGCTGAGTGGGCTTCAATGTAAATAATGGTTCAACACCTGCTTCATGCAAAAACTCACCCACCCCAAAAGCGGGGATATCTTGAGACAATTTACATTCAAACTTAGACGCTTCTAATACCCATTTTGACTCATCAATAGAGGCACGAAATGTAATTGCCTGTAATCCCATTGCCAATGAGCAAAATGCTACAAGCACCAACAACCTTAGTTTCGCAAGCATAAAAATTATCTTCCTTTACTGATAATCCAAAACCATGTCCCAACCACCAAGATCTTTCCAACGATTGACGATAGAGCAAAATAGATCAGCTGTTTTTTCCGTATCATAAAGCGCTGAATGCGCTTTTTTCCCATCAAAAGGAATACCTGCAATTTCACAACCACGCGCCAATACTGTTTGCCCGTAAGCTAAACCAGATAGCGTTGCTGTATCAAATGTTGAAAATGGATGAAAAGGATTTCGCTTTAGCTCACAACGCTCTGCAGCCTCCATCACAAAGCCGTGGTCAAATGAAGCATTATGACCTACGAGAATCGCTCTTTTACAACCATGCGCTTTTACAGCTTTTCTGACTGCTTTAAAGATCATCTCCATCGCTTCAAGCTCACTGATCGCTTGCCTGTTAGGGTCCGATGGATCTATACCTGTAAAATCTAACGCTGACTGCTCTAAATTTGCACCTTCAAAGGGCTCTACATGCGCTTCAAAGCTTTGATCAACGATTAAATAACCTTGCTCGTCCATGGTGAGAGTCACAGCAGCTATTTCAAGAAGAGCATCTGTTTTTGAGTTAAAACCTGCCGTTTCGACATCGATAACGATAGGTAAGTAACCGCGAAAACGCTCTGTCATTAATTGTGTAATACTACTATTAGCCAATAGATTTTCCTTAATCATACGCAATGTATGCTTTTATAATTTAACAGTATTCTAACAGTGCCATTTTAAAAAGTATCTAGAATATAAGGGAATCTTTTAATATTCACCCCTTTAACAATAGATCATGCAGACAAAAAAAAACCTAGCTAAGCTAGGTTTTTTTCATCGCAAAAATACTCTTTGCTTAAAGCTTGTCTGACTCAGCAGATAGGTAAGCCGCAACGCCATCTGGAGATGCATCCATACCTTTATCACCTTTGCTCCAGCCAGCTGGGCAAACTTCGCCGTGCTCTTCATGATACTGAAGCGCTTCGAAGATACGGATTAACTCATCCATGTTACGACCAATTGGTAGATCGTTAACAATTTGAGAGCGTACGTCACCGTTTTGATCAATGATAAAAGCACCACGGAAAGCAACGCCACCTTCACTTTCAACATCGTATGCTTTACAGATATCATGTTTCATATCAGCAACTAATGTGTAGTTTACTTGGCCGATACCGCCGTTTTCAACAGCAGTGTTACGCCATGCATTATGTGTAAAGTGTGAATCGATAGATACACCAACAACTTCTACATTTAGTGCTTTGAACGCATCGATTCTGTGATCAAGTGCGATAAGCTCAGAAGGACAAACAAATGTGAAATCTAAAGGATAGAAAAATACTAATGCGTACTTACCTTTAGTTGCTTCTGAGAAAGTGTAGTTATCAACGATTTGGCCATCACCTAATACCGCTGCTGTGGTAAAATCTGGTGCTTTTTTGCCTACTAATACGCCCATTTTTGGATCTCCAATATCATAAATGATGTGTTTAATTCAGTGGTTAGGTTGCCCTAACAAAATAATACTACGTTTATTCTGAATCCGCAGCTTGTGCCGCTGCAGATACGAGTTCTTTTAATTCACCAGATTCAGCTAATTCGCAGACAATGTCACAACCGCCCACAAGCTCACCGTTTACCCACAGCTGTGGAAAAGTTGGCCAGTTAGCAATTTTCGGCAACTCTGTACGGATATCTTGGTTTTCTAAAATATTAACAAACGCAAAACGCTCTTCACAAGCCATCAAGGCTTCTACGGTACGTGAAGAAAAGCCACACTGTGGGAAACGAGGCGTTCCCTTCATGTAAAGCAAGATTGCATTTGATTCAATTTGTTCTTTAATAGTTTCAGCAATACTCATAATTTTTCTCTCAACTGCTCTAACAATTTACACACTTCTAATCGCCGAGATACTAGCACATACTTGACTAATTTACTTGGATTTATTGAAGCAATTATCCAGATATTTTTTAGATCAATCAAATCGAGAAAAAGTTAACCATAGTGCATTTTTCCTTTCATTTTATAAATGCCGTCTAACCCCTTGTATTTGCCTTGCAAGCCACTGCGACACAAACTCAAAAAAGCGATACTAAACGTTATTATCAATCCTACAATGCAGTTAAAACTGGAAATATCAACCGCTTATTAATTAAAATATCTCTATTAGCTGACACTTTAGTAGGCAATTTTCACTGCTTTGAATACACGCTAGCTTAACCTTTTTATTCATGCTATATATACGCCACTGTACGTTCGTAAAGTTACATAAACACTGTCCCGCCAACGCATTCTTTCTCAGTTCAAATCACTTTTTTTAAACGTTTTGAAAATGAATTATTGTCATTGGCCTCTACTATTTTGAAATTCTTATGAAAAACATTAGACATTTTTTAACTGAGCTAGACCTTTCCCAAGCGGAATTTAAGCAAGTCATTCAACGCGCAACGCAATTAAAACAAATGCGTAATCGCGATGAAGACTTCACCCCTTTTAAGAACAAAGTATTAGCAATGATTTTCGAAAAATCATCAACACGTACTCGAGTATCTTTTGAAGCGGGCATGGCACAGTTCGGTGGACATGCAATGTTTCTTTCATCAAGAGATACTCAACTGGGCCGTGGTGAACCTATTCAGGATTCATCAAAAGTGATTTCTAGTATGGTCGACATTGTCATGATCAGAACATTTAGTCACAAGATTGTTGAGGAGTTTGCTGCACACTCAAGTGTCCCTGTCATCAATGCACTCACGGATGAATACCACCCATGCCAATTACTTGCAGACATGCAAACGTACTTGGAGCACAGAGGCGACATCCAAGGAAAAACTGTAACTTGGGTAGGTGATGGCAACAATATGTGCCATTCATATATGAACACTGCAAAGCTGCTAGATTTCAAACTCAACATCGCCTGCCCTGAAGGGTATGACCCAGACCCACAATTGCTGGCAGACAATGCAGACAGAGTCACTGTATATCGTGATCTTAACGAAGCCGTTAAAAATAGTGACCTGATTGTTACAGACGTCTGGGCATCAATGGGCCAAGAAGAAGAGCAAAAAGCGCGAGAAAAGAGCTTTGCTGATTATCAAGTCAGCCCTGCACTCATGAAAATCGCCAATAAAGATGCTCTCTTTATGCACTGCTTACCGGCTCACCGCGGCGAAGAAATTAGCGAAGATATGTTAGAAGATAGCAGCAGCGTCGTTTTTGATGAAGCAGAAAACCGCCTGCATGCGCAAAAAGCGTTGATGGAGTTTTTAATCAACGCTAGCAATAGCTAAAATACATGGCTGTACTTTAGAAACACTTTTCTAGCGTACAGCCAGATTTTTTTTGTTTTTAGTAATAACCTTTATCGATCAATCAGCTATTATATATAGACACTTGTTGACTGGAAGTTTTGATGATTGAGTTTAGACATTTAAAAACCTTATCTGCCCTGCGTGATGCAGGCTCTTTAGTGGAAGCTGCAGAGCGTATCCATCTCACCCAATCAGCACTTTCCCACCAAATAAAAGACTTAGAAGATCGCTTAAACTGTTCATTGTTTATCCGTAAAACCAAGCCTATTACATTTACGGCAGCAGGTCGGCGTGTACTGGCACTAGCAGATAATGTTCTGCCTATGATAAAGAACACTGAACGTGAAATCGTCAGGCTCGCCTGTGGAGAAGCCGGTCGTTTAAATATCAGTATTGATTGTCATAGCTGTTTTGACTGGCTAATGCCGACCATCGATTGTTTTCGAAAGAACTGGCCTGAAGTTGAAATGGATTTAGCTAACAGCTTCACTTTTGCACCTATTCCAGCTCTGGCAAAAGGCGACATTGATTTAGTAATCACATCTGATCCAGTACCGAGAAACGAAATATTTTACACGCCATTGTTTAGTTATGAATCACTAATATCAATGAGCAAAAATCACCCATTAGCGAATAAGAAGTTTATTAAAGCTTCTGATATCGCAGACCAAACGCTCATTACCTACCCCGTCAACCAAGATAGGCTGGATATTTTCACCCGCTTTTTAGACCCTGCAGGTGTTGAACCTAAAGAGGTACGCACAGCAGATTTAACGCTGATGATGCTGCAACTCGTCGCTAGCGGCAGAGGCATAGCTGCCTTACCAAACTGGGCCATTTACGAATATTTGCAAAAAGACTATGTCATCGCTAAGCCAATTTCTGAGCGCGGCCAATGGTGCACCCTTTATGCCGCGATTCGTGAAGAGCAGAAAGATGCCGAATTTATGACTGATTTTCTTGAAACGGCAAAGGAAGTTTCGTTTGCCAATCTTGCGGGCATTAAATCAGCATAACACTGCGTTTTAATCCCGCCGGCTACCTTTGATCTTCTTTAGCTAACCCATAGAGCTGGCTAGCTTAGTGTTATTGACAGCTGTACAAAAGTTTTTTGCAACATTTTGTCAATAGCCCTTGTTTATCACTTATGATGCCTTACACTGGAGCCTCAATTAAACACAGAGTATTAAATAAGCAGCATCAGTGATAGCACATATAGCAAGCCATCTTGCCTAACTGCTTCATATGAAAATAATCGCTCGTTAATCCTCATTTTTGGCGAATAATAATCAAAATGGATATCTGGACACCTGATAGCTGGCGCAGCAAGCCCATCTTACAACAACCTAATTATACTAATTCCGATCTTGTTAAAAGCACTGAACAGAAGTTGGCAAAAATGCCGCCTTTAGTGTTTGCAGGTGAAATTAGAGAACTGCATAGACAACTAGCGGATGTTGCTCAAGGTAACGCTTTTTTATTACAAGGTGGCGATTGCGCTGAAACATTTGCCGAATTTAATGCAAACAAAATAAAAGATACTTTCCAAGTACTGCTGCAAATGGCCGTTGTCATGAGCTTTGCAGGGAGTAGCCCGGTTGTTAAAATTGGCCGCATGGCCGGTCAATTTGCCAAGCCTCGCTCAAGTGACTTAGAAACTAAAGGTGATATTTCTCTACCAAGCTATCGTGGCGATATCATCAACGGTAACGACTTCACTGAAGCGGCACGCCTGCCGGATCCTGAACGCATGATTCAAGCGTATCACCAATCAGCATCTACATTGAATTTGCTCCGTGCATTTGCTCAAGGTGGTTTTGCAGACTTACACAAAGTCCACCGCTGGAATTCTGGATTTATCAAAAAGAGCCCGCAAGGTGAGCGCTATCAAGCACTATCAAATCAAATAGACCAAGCAATTGCGTTTATGGAAGCCTGTGGCATTGATTCAAGTACTTCACCACAAATTCGCTCGACAACGCTTTTCACTTCCCATGAATCATTATTGCTTGGTTATGAAGAAGCCCTTACCCGCCAAGATAGCCAAACACAAGAATGGTACAACTGCTCAGCACATATGATTTGGATTGGTGACAGAACACGCCAGCCTGATCATGCACATGTCGAATTTTTAAGAGGTGTAAATAACCCTATTGGCATCAAAGTTGGCCCTACAACATCAAGTGAAGATCTGATTCAATTACTTGATATTCTAAACCCACAAAATTTACCTGGCCGTATTACCCTTATTGCGCGTATGGGTGCTAAACAAATTGGTGAGAAGCTTCCTGCGCTTGTACAACTAATCAAGCGTGAAGGAAGAAGTGTGGTCTGGAGTTCTGACCCAATGCACGGAAACACTATTACCGCATCAAGTGGTTACAAAACACGTAGTGTAAACGCTATTTTGGAAGAAATTAAAGGCTTCTTCCAAGTGCATGATGCAGAAGGCACTCATGCTGGCGGTGTTCACTTAGAAATGACCGGGCACAATGTCACTGAATGTATTGGCGGTGCTTATCAAATCACTGAAGAAGGCTTAGCACACCGCTACGATACTTTCTGTGACCCACGTTTAAACGGCGAGCAAGCACTAGAGCTGGCCTTCTTAATTGCCGATACCTTAAAAACCGCTAGGAACAAAAAAGCCTAATGAAACACACTGCCATAGCCCAAACACTCAGCGCCATTACAAAAGAAATGCAACTAATTGGGTTATGGCACGATGTCTCTCCAAGTACAGAAAAACTAGCTAGTAAACTCCCTTTTTGTGTCGATACACTCACATTTTGTGAATGGCTACAATGGGTTATGTTTCCAAAATTATTTGTAATTATAGAAACAAAAGCCCAACTACCACTGAAAAGTAATATGGCCGTAATGGCTCAAGAAGCACTAAAAAGAGAGCAAGCCGACACAGAACAGCTTTTAAAACTCATCTACCAACTCGATAAAGATATTGTTAGCAACTGAGCTAATCTTTAGAATTAACGACACCAATAGTTCAAAACACCGAGATAAACATGTCATCACTCACTTCCCTCAGTGCTCTTTTACAAGAGAGCGGCGCACAATTTCGTATCTATGATATGGGCAGACAAATCAGCAAGATTAGTGTTAAGCAATTTGCATTAATTGAAAAAGGACAGCAAATTTACCCAAAGCCATATCTTCATCATGCTTGGCTGGCACTACTACTTTGGAACCCAAAACAAAAAGCTCAAAATGTTGTTTGGTTTCTTAAATTCCCATTAGATGAACAAGGCCATCTCGTTCAAGCTGTTAGAGATGATTTTATTAATCGCTTAATGCTAAACATCAACCAAATGCTGTCGTCTGCAGATATCAGTGAAGCTGAGGACGCCTTAAAGGATAACCCTTTTTCATTTACGCCTGATCAAGAGAAAATGGCTGTGTTTCACGCATTAACGGCTAAGGAGACACAATCTCCTAAAAGCCAGTACTACCCGCTCTGCCAAAACTATTTCTCAGGGCACAGGCAATGGAGTGATTGGCAAGATCTTGGCTTGCAGGGAATTGCTGAAATTGCCGTTAATATTGAAGACAACAAAAAGCAGCTTCTCTCTAATTTTGCTCATTTTGAGGATGCACCACTAATTGCACTTTGTAGTGCACTAGAGCACAGCAATATTGATCATAAACTAGCAACGCAGATTAGCACTAAACTGGAACAAAGCTTGTCACAAGAGAGCCCTAATATCAGCCTATGCTGTGCATTATTAAGAGCCCTGCACGGATCACCTGACGAAGCTGTGAAATTAGACAACATCAATAAACTATTGAACTCTACAATATCAGACAATGCTGAAGTATTAACAACCATCGCCGTCAAGATGTGTGATTTGCTGACTCAACCTACACTGCTCCAGCTGTTTTTAGAAAAACTGGCAACAGGGGAAGCAGGCCAACAAGGCTTTTCAAGAATTTTGGCAGACCTAATGTTTAACGAAAAGCTACGCTTGGCTATTTTGCAAGCTTTTAGAAGTCCTGAACGTAGCCCACAGCTATCACAGGCGATAGGCAACATGTTTGGATCAAACTTTAGCCAATAATTTCAATGTGTTATATGCTCAGATTGTTTTCTGAGCATATAACAAATCCCGCCTAAATGAATAATTTGATTTTGAGCACTCAAAGCAGAACTATCAACTTGAGTTTATTGCTCAGCCGTTTAATCGCAGGTACACTAAGCGCTCTTTTTTAAGCTGTAATAAGAGAAGTATTCATGGCGGCAATTGCCACAAAACCATACGTCATTCCTGGCAAACCTGAAGTTTTAATAGAGATTACAAAACTCTTAAAAGCTAACGAAGTAGATGTAGATTGTATTGTAGACACCCTACGCAAAGACGTTTCCTTATATACCGCTGTGATCGCTACCGCTAACAACCCAATGTTTCGCGGCAAGCGCGAAATAAAATCCCTTAATGAAGCAGTCGTTCGTTTAGGTTTGAAAACTCTATTTACCATTATCAGGTTAGTCGCTTTAAAAAATTCTATATCCAGTGTAGATCGACTGGAACGCTTTTGGGATTGCGCATCAGAAATTGCAAACCTGACCGTTTTTTTCACTCGACGCGTATCAAATGAAAATGAAGAGGATGCATTCACATTAGGCATGCTCCACAACTGCGGCATACCTTTACTAATGGAGTCCGCTCCTGAGTATCGTAATTTCTTAAAGAACACCCCAACTGAAAGTATTACCAATTTTCTAGCGATGGAGAAAGCGAAATACGGCTTCCATCACTTTCAAATTAGCTACCAAATAGCCAAACGCTGGCAATTCCCTGAAGCGGTGACACAAGCAATCGCACTACAAGGGAAAGAGACGAATATAATTGGCAGGATAAAAAATGTCAGCGAAGGTAGCAAGCTACTCGCCTGCTCTTTGATCTTAGCAAAAGATGTTAGTCAAAATTATCGACATTATTGGCGCATTGAAAATACCCAGCAAAAATATGAAAACTTACGCCCGATTTTAGATTATGTCGGAATACCTGATACTGATTATATCGACTTACGTGAAGACTTAATTGCCCACCTAGATCAATAAATACAGACATAGATCAAATAAAATTTACGCTAAGTTCATCCTTACAATGATACAATTTCCCTCTTAAAATAATTGTTTCTACATCATTGCCATTATAGGACTCTTTTGGAATATAGAAGCATTCTCGCACTGACATAGGGATATGCTCACTCGTGCACTTACAATTTTTGTAATCACTAAAACATCAAGAGATTCGCATGCAACAAAAAATCAGCAATTTGATCGACAAGATTCTCCGCATGATAGGTTGTAAAACAATCAACGCTCAATTCATGTTATCTTATTTTTTAATTTTTTTACTGGCAACAATCGCTGCAGTATCTCTTTATATGAGCATGGCGATCAATCCAGAAACGATAAATGTTGCAGGCAGACAGAGGATGTTAAGCCAGCGACTTGCAAAAGAAGTACTACTGCAAAGCGAAGGCATCAGCAATGCCCAGCAAGTGCAAAAGACCATCAATTTGTACGAACGCTCCCATATGCATATTATCAATGGCAATGCTGAAAGCGGTATGGTCGCCATCAGTAACCCAGAGATACTTAATCAATTAAAAGTGGTTGAGGGCTTATGGTCTAAGTACAAACAATTGATTTTGCAACATGGTAAAAATCCGAGTAAAGAAAGCGTTCAGCAAATACAGCTGCAATCCCCAGTGATACTAAAAGAGCTTAACCAAGCCGTTGTGATGATGACCGCTGAGTCAAACGAGATAACGTCTGAGCAACTCATGCTCTCTTTTTTATGTATCTTAGCAATCCTTGTGTTTATTGTGATGGGCCGCGCATTTGGATTCAGTATGCTTATGGCTAATATCATTCGCTTGAGAAAGCGCATGGAAGAAGTTGGCAAGGGTAATTTCTCTCATCGCTTTCATATTACACATACAGATAACGAAATTGGGGAAATGTTCGACTCATATAACAATATGCTACAACACGTAAGTGACCTACTCTATGTAGTACAAAATGTTGCGGATAACACCGAAAAGCATATTGAGGAAGTTGCTGGATCCACCAAAGATGTGGCCGCAGGGGTTGAGCAACAGTACGACGATATTGCTCTAGTTGCAGCAGCGATGAACCAACTAACAGCCACTGTTAAAGAAGTTTCAGGTAATACTTTAGAGGCAGAAAATGCAGCGAATGTAACCGGCCAAGAAGCTAAAAGTGGCGGCGACATGTCGATTAAAACACAAGAATATTCACAAGAAATGCAACAAAATCTTGAGCAGACTACCAATCAGATTAATGATTTGAAAAAAGAGACAGACTCTGTTGGTAGCGTTTCTTCTGTAATCAAAGATATTGCCGATCAAACTAACTTACTGGCCTTAAATGCCTCAATTGAAGCTGCACGTGCAGGTGATCAAGGAAGAGGGTTCGCAGTTGTTGCTGATGAAGTGAGATCACTTGCGTTTAGAACTCAGCAATCCACTATGGAAATTGAAACAATTATTGAGCAACTTCAAAAAATGGCTGATAAGGCTGTTAGTTCAATGGAGCAAAACAACCACCTTGCCAAAACAAGCTCAGAAATTGCAATGAATTCAGCTGAAGCGATGCAAAGAATTTTATCTTCGGCGGAGCAAATTTCATCGATGAATGCAATGATATCTTCTGCAACAACACAGCAGAGCTCAGTAGTAACCGATATTGACGAGCGAATCTCTAGCATTTCGCAAGTTGCTAGCGGCACTAAAACAGATACAGATCAGGTCGTGAGTTCTATTACTGATATACGCAATGAAATTAAATCGCTAAATCAGTTAACTAAACAATTCACTCTCGATAAAAAAGCCGACTAGGCTAGAACGACTAGTCTTATTTGACAATACTCACCTTTCACATATAAAGGTGAGTGTTCTCAGACTTACAAAGCATTCATTGCAATAATTTATCCAAGCTCGAACTCAGTTGCTTCTGCGCATGAAAACCTAACGCCAACAGATCTTGCGTAACATCGATGGGTAACTCCTGATCTGGCACTTTTTGATTTAACACTCCACCAAAGAGCACCGGTAGTAAAATATTATTGGCTGCTAACTTCTGCTTTAATTGATTTGCATACTCCAAAGCCATTCCATTGTGAGTACTTATGAGTATTGCATCAACATCAATTTTTTTAACCTGCTCAATTATTTTATCTGGATCCGCCTCTGCGCCTAAGTAGGTTACTTTCGCACCGGTATTGGCAAACAACCAATTTAAAACGATAATCGCGTGCTCATGTACATCCGTAGAAGCTAGCAAAACGCGCTTCCCATTTACTTTCTCTAAAAAATCAGCTTTTTCAAATTGGGATTTATATTCTTGATAGCAATCTATCGTTTGAGCAAAAATATCAGTTGCGACAATAACTTTATGGCCACGTGCTTCACTGTCATCTTTTTCACCTGCCGCAAATAGCGCTTCAAAGGTAGCTGGTCCCATTTTCTTTAAAACATACAACATTTGCAGAGGGTTATTTATATCGACCCCTGCGCTTTGCAATCCCTCAAGCGCATTCTTAAAGACTTGCTTACCGTGGATCTGCATTTTTTCTGCAAAAGCTTCGCTCGCACTAAAATCCACATGATCCAGCATTCGCCGAGCACTTTTCTCAACCCTATTACCCAAAATTTGAGTTTCCACGATTTCCTGCCAAGATGGCGAGCGAATAGCCTCAGTAACAGGAAGCGGAAGAACAGCATGGCCTGTTGGGCATTTGAGCTGCGCCATTATATCCCAAAGCATGTACTCACTAATCATCGCTCTGTTTTCATCAAAATTGCGAGTAAATGAAATGGTGTCACCATAGAACATAGAACCTACACACTCTCCTTGATGAATTTTATCTAAAGCAAACACCCAGCCAGCTCGCTTGATTGGATCACTGGTCAAGCCCCCTATACAGTGGCTAAGCTTCGCTTTAAGCAGATCTTCTACAATGTATTTTTCCATATAGGCCCAACCAGCGACGGTGGTACAATCAAAAAATAATGCACCATATCCATCTTCAAGATAGGAGTGCAACATCACACCTTGCTCTCTAAACTCTCCAAGCAACGCTATCGCTCTAGTTGTTTCAATAGCCGTGGTTTTATGATCATGCCAACCAGGTACTTCATGGGAAAAGTACTGAGACAAGTTACCAATAGTCGTCACACCCGCTTGTAAGGCATGCACTGTATTCATTGTTGATGAGGGGAAACCTATCATAAAATCGCCCATATGAGGCTGGATAGTAGTATTGCTGCCGATTTTTTGCCATTGAGAATTTGCCAGCAAAGGGCCTGTTTCAGCGGCCGTTTTCTCCCGCCAAGCTTCAGGCAACCCCATTCGTCTATCAAGGCAGATACCACTGCGATGAACTTCAATATTATTTAATTTACATTCACGTTGAATATTTTCCAGCGCCTGCTCAGTCAATTGCCAGTTTCCCATGCCTACATGTGCATGATAGGTAATAGAAGATGATTTTTTACACTGCTCTTTAAACGCTCTTTCTGAATTAACCCCCCAATGATCAAACGCTAACGTACGGCCAATAGTTATATTTTTTGCAATATCCCGCGCCTCATTGCGCAAAGTAATATAATCGAACGTTTCTTTATTAACCAACTGCTGAACATTTTCATTAAAACTGGGCGTTGCCATTAACATCTCCAAAGCTTACAAATATTTTCTAGTTCTTATTTTTATCATTCATCATTTGAGTAACATCTGACAATGCAGTGCGCCAAGCATCTATTCCACCTAGCCTATCAATCGTTTGCATTCCCCTATCTGAAATACCGCCTTTAGTTGCAAGAGACTGCCAGATATCTTCAAAAGATTCATCACTTTGCATAATAGCCATTGCACTTGCACCCTGGTTAATTTCAGTAATTAGCTGGCGAGCATTTTCTTTATCCAAACCTTGCTCTACCGCCCAATCATTTAACTGCCCCATGAGCGGGAACAACCAAGCATAGTAAGCACCGACTAATGCCGTAGCGGGATTAAATTGCTGCTCGTTTCGTAAGGGATGTACTTGACCGAGTTTGCTAAAAAAGTAGTGCGCTATATCATGATTAGGGTAAATGAGAGTCGGGCTTTTATTAATAGCTACACAAGAAATAGGCATGGCACGTACAACCTGCGCAGGCTCGACGAGCTCTTTAAGAGCTGCAATATCAACGCCTGCAACAACACTGATAACGAGCTGTTTTGACGAAAAACTTATGCCCTGTAATGCCATGTCAATATCATCTGGTCGAGTTGATATGATAACAAGCTCAGCTGCATCAGCCGCAAGCTGAGCAGATATATAACTCTCACAATTTTCATAGGTATTGGATAGCTGTTGCGCTTTTTCAACAGTGCGATTGTACAAGTGTAATTTTAAAGTTTGGCTATCTCTTCTCAAACCCGTAATCATATAGCTAGCGAGGTGACCAACACCAATAAAAGCAACATTCTCAATCATTCGCAATCCATTAATATTGTTTAATTATCAACCGATTATCCAAACATATGGGCGAAGAGTAAAGGTAAATGTACGCCTACTAGCTTCTCTTAGAAGCTATTCATTACTGTATTCTTTATGCCATTGCTGCATATACTTGCTATCCTCTAGAACCTCCATCAATTGATCGATATTCATTGGACTATAAAAATAATTACCCTGAATATAATTGCACTGATAATCCAGTAAATAATCCAATTGATTGCTGTTTTCCACACCTTCTGCAACTACTTCTAAATTCAATGAGTGCGCCAATTTTATAATTGACTCAGTAATAATTCGCCGATCTTTACTGGTATCTATATCTGCGATAAATGAGCGATCTAACTTTATAAAATCCACCGCCAGTAGTTGTAAATAATTTAAGCTTGAATAACCCGTCCCAAAGTCATCCAAACTCACCTTCAACCCCATATCATGCAACTCTTTGATCACATTTCGGGCAAGCTCAACATTATCTAAAAGAACACTTTCAGTTATTTCAATACACAGATAATCAGCGGTTAACGGGTAGTGTTCCAACTGAGTTTTGAGCACGGTTAAAAATGATGGTGACAAAAAATGGGGTGCCGATATATTGATAGACAGACGTTTCATACAACTTGCGTTAACTAATTTCTGAATCATCTCAATGACCATTTCTATAATTAGCTCGCCCAACTCAATAATTAAACCCGACTCTTCTGCGATAGGAATAAAGTCAGCAGGAGACATTTCTCCCATAACAGAATGCTTCCAGCGCACCAGTGATTCAACCATATTATGCTTGCCTGTTTGCAATTCAACAAAAGGCTGAAAGCGCATATAAAACTCTTTGTTTTTAATGGCTGTATAGATATCAGCAGCGATTCGGCTTCTCACCTCCTGCCTTTCTATCAACTGCTTTTCGCACAAATATACCTGACTGCCTTTTACTTTTGACTTTTTAGCTTGATACATAGCTAAATCCGCATTGGTCAGCAAATCCCCTCTGCTTCCCCCATGCTCTGGAAAGGTAGCAATGCCTATACTAATTTTAGCCAGCATATTATTGCTTTTAAATTTAATGGGCTCTTTCACTGATGCGAGCAAATTCTGGCAGCGCGCCATTAAGTTTTGATCTGAACCGATATCCCATAATACTATGGCAAACTCATCCCCTCCCAATCGAGCGATTAAATCACTAGCACCTAAAGTTAAACGCAATTTTGATGCGACATGCTTGAGCAGCATATCTCCAGCACCGTGACCTAAAGTGTCATTGATAAGTTTAAAATCATTAAGATCTAACAAGAGCACTGCCAATCGTTTTATCTGCTCTTGTGCTTGCTTAACTTTTTTATCTAGCTCTTGGTTGAATAGCACTCGATTAGGCACTTGTGTGAGATGATCATAGTGCGCCATTTTTTGAATTAACTTGGCACTTTCTTTGCGATCATCAATGTCACTGATTGAACCTGCAATGCGCGCGATCTTTTTGTCACTCCCCCACTCCGCTTGCCCTACAAGCCAAAACCACTTATAGACACCCGGTTTCGTCAGAATTCGACACTCAACATCAAATACTTCTCGATGTCGGATGTGCGAGATTAGTGCATGTTTAATCCTGTCTTTTTCGGCGGGGTGAACCAAAGACAAATCAGCAAAGCTTATTTCTAGTTGCTGATGTTCATACCCTAGCATTTCACATAGTTTTTCTGAAAAGTACCAGCTGTCTTCAGCAATATTTTTTTCCCAAATTCCCGATGTAGAGCCCAACATCGCAAGCTGAAATCTTTCCTTAGCTTTCTTATTTATTGCAGCTTGCTGCTCTGCTTTTAGCTTTTCTTGTTCTAACTGCTGAGTTCGCTCCTGCACTCTGTCATCAAGCATTTTATTAACTTTTTGAAGCTCTATATTTGCTTGATATAACTCCAAGCTCTTTTGATTTAGAATTTCTTCAGATTTAATCCGAGCACTTCTCTCTCTTTGAACACGACGGTTTAACAGTGCAATCTGTGAAGTCAAATCAGGCATGTTCACACTCTTTCATCGCTCTGTTTATAACAAACACAACATCCGTTTCAGAATCACTAGTTTGCGGCTCTCTGCGTATGCTGAAGCCTTCGTTGAAATACTCACCACATCCCATCAGCAACCCTTGTGCAAAGCTAGCTAATGGTCTTGATGATTGATAAGTTAACACCACCTCGGTGTCGCTGATTCTGTTAAATGAAAACTTTGGTAATTGTGCGTTCGGATAAAGCTTGAGTACTTCTACATGAATATAATCGTCAATGTGGCTTAACAGCTCAAACGAATCATCGATTGCATTAAGTATTTCTGGATGCCCACTCACCAACCTTTTAAACATAACCTGACCAAAGATAAGCATTAGCTCCTTAGTAGGCACGTTGACTGATTCACTCAGCTTAATGACAAGTGCAAACAACTCTTCATGAGAGTAAGCACCTACTGCGGTATAGGAGCCCTGTGAAGGTACATTTGATTCAATAAGAATTTTATCAACCATCTCATAACCAAACTGCTCTTCAACTAAATCTAAAAATTCAGTGAAAATTTTCCCTAGCATTTTGCAAATCCTTTACGAAATATAGGTAGCATAGTTTAATAATAGCAGAGCAATACTTAATCGCTTTAAATTGGTGACTTTAAAGCAAATTATTTTTTAGGAGAGAATAAAAGAAAGCGTACTAAGTAGAATTACTTAGCACGATATAGGATACCAGGGTGGCAATGAATCATTTCAAATTTATGTGACAGGCCTGTGAGTGATTCAGAAGCACCAAGCACAAGGTAGCCACCTGTTTTCAGCTGACCATGTATTTTTTCTAAGATTTTAAGCTTCAAATCTGAAGAAAAATAAATCAGTACATTACGACAAAAAACCACATCTAAACGACCAATCATCGCATAACTATCCAACAAATTGATCGCTTTAAAAGTAATTGATGCTTGGATTTGCGGCTTTATTCTCCATGTTTCACTATTTACCTGAGTAAAATACTTCTCTTGGCGCTGCTTACTAAGCCCTCGACCAAGGGCGAACAACTCATACTCGCCTTTTTTTGCAATCTCTAGCGCCGTAGAGGAAATATCCGTTGCTACTATATCTACTTTCGCACCACGACAGCGAGAATTAGCAGCGATGAACTCATCAGCAACCATAGACATTGAATAAGGCTCTTGGCCTGTCGCACAAGCAGCAGACCAAATCTTCATTCTAGAAGTTGGACCGGTTAAAAACTCTGGTAATAAACGCTTAGCCAAGACATCATAAGGATGAGAATCACGAAACCACAAAGTTTCATTTGTGGTCATCGCATCAACTATTTGATTCGTTAGGCGCTTCCCTGAAGGAGCGGACATTGCTTGAACAAGCTGCTCTAATCCTGAGAAAGAGTGCTCACCCATTACCTTCGCCAATCGACATTGAACCAAGTACTGCTTATTATCTGCAAGGACAATACCGCAGCTATTTTCTAAATAGCTGCTAAATTGCTTAAACCCTTGGTTAGTAATTGTAAATGTGCTCATAAATTATTACTAAAAAGTAATCTACCCCTGCACGCTGTTTAGTCTTTCAATCACAGCATTTGCTAAATCATTTGGGTTAAATTTTGCAAGGAAGCCATTAGCTCCTACTTTTTTAACCATTGAAACGTTAAAGCCACCACTTAAAGATGTGTGTAAAACGATATGGAATTTCTCCATTCTCTCGTCTTCACGAATCATAGCTGTTAACGTATAACCATCCACTTCAGGCATCTCAATATCAGAGATCATCATCAAGAAGTGTTCCCTTATAGATACACCGCTTCCTGCTAGACCGTCAAGTAACTTCCACGCTTCCATACCATTATTACATTGAGTAACAGTAACACCTAAGTTCTCTAAGCTGCGCTGCATCTGGTTTCTAGCGACACTCGAGTCATCGACAATCAAAACATTGTGTGTCTTAGCTTTGCCACGCACATCTTCAGTCGCGATTTCAGAGCTTACATCCGTTGACATTGGGTATAAATCGGCAAGAATCTGCTCAACATCAAGAATCTCGATGAGTGCATTCTCATGCTCGAATATCGCTGTCAGGTAATTTTCCACACCAATTTCTGCTGGGGGTGCATTAATTTGATCCCAGTTAGTATTGATAATTCGATCAACTTTACGCACCAAGAAAGCCAGTGTGCGCTTATTGTATTCAGCAACAATTAAAAATGCATCTTCAGGGTTATCTCTCTGTAAAGGTGCACGTCCAATTGCTTCGGACAGATCTAGAACAGGAATGGTTTCACCACGTATGTGAGCCATACCTTTAATGGCAGAAGTTTGCCTAGGGATCTCGGTCAGCTTAGGACACTGCAGAACCTCTCTCACTTTAAAAACGTTTATGCCATATTGTTGCTCAGTCTCTAGGTTGAACAATAAGAGTTCCAATCTATTTTGACCCACTAACTGAGTCCGTAGGTTTACACTATCTAGAATACCTGACATGATTTACATTAAACCCCAACTTTTTTCGAAATCAGTGATTCACATTACGTCTACTGACTGTTTCAGGACCTATAACGTGACCTTTTTAAAACGTACTATTTATTGCAGTGCTGTAGCTATCTCTTTAAGCACTTTCAACCCTTTAGCAATAGCGTCCAATTCCATTCCAAAAGATATTAAAACTCAAATACTAACAGATTTAGCAGAGATTCACCCTACTGCTAATATCAATATAGCCTTTAATCTACCAAATACTCAGAAAAAAATTTCTAAATGTAACGATTTCTCACTTCCACCTATCAAAAAAATATCTGCTGGAGGGAGATTTTCTCTGAGGCTATCATGTAAGCACCCTAAATGGACGACTTACATAACCTTCATTGCTAGCATTAACTACCCTATCGCCAGCGCTAGAGAGCCTATCGCGAAAGGTCAAAAACTAACAAGTAATAACATCCAATTTACAATGAAGGATGTTACTAAAATACATAGAGGTTATTATATATCACCTGAACCCCTATTTGGTAAAGTAGCAAAAAGAGTTATTAAACAATTAGATATTATTAGTCCTCACATGCTTGACTCACCACAACTAATTGCAAAAGATGATACTGTGATGATTACTTCTCAATCATCAATCATGTCTGTTTCCACTTTAGGAACAGCTTTACAAAATGGCAAAAAAGGCCGTCAAATTCGCGTCAAAAACAACCGCTCTGGAAAGATAATAAAAGCTTACGTGACAGGCATCGGCAAAGTATCTACGCGGCCTCAGTAAAATACCAAAGTATTAAAGATAGTTGCCTTTAAAGCTTCTACAACGGTTTTAGCTAAGTTTAAACCAAATCCCACTGCTATATCTTAATAACTGGTTGATAAGCAGCCATATACATGCGATTATTCAATTTTAAAGGATTAAATCGTGAATAATTCACTGATTTATATTGAATATTGTTTTTCTTAAATTATTTTGCAATATTTATTAAAGTTCTAATAATTACGGCCGCTAGCTATATTAGAATTTAAAGAGGATATGAAAATGGTTATTGATCTTACGAGCGCATCATCCCAATCGATGACTCGTGGCAAGGTCAGCGCCCAGCGAACTGCGGGGGCTGAAACAACTGCCACTCCAGCAAAGCAGAATGGTGCTAAAGATACATTCGAGCTAAGTAGTACCGCTCAGGCACTTAAAAAAGCCGATGCTATTATCGCCAATACACCAGATGTGGATAGCGATCGAGTTGCGAGTATTAAAGCCGCTATTGCTGACGGAAGCTATTCAATAGACTACCAAAGCGTTGCGGAAAAACTTTTGGGTTTTGAGTCACAATTAAGCTAAGTCATGAATAAAGAGAACCATTTGGCATTCGATGCCCTTACCAAGCAGGGCATTGACACACTAAAGAAGCTTAACGCGACTTTACAAGATGAGCTATCCTCACTGACAAACAGAGATATTGATCAAATAAAAATCTGTTCAAGCCAGAAAAGCCAAATTCTTACAGATTTTTCCGAAAACACATTCCAACGTATACAAATCTTAAAAAATTGTGGCTTTGAGTCTGATAAACAAAGTGTCTCTGATTTTTTGAGCCAATGCGACGATGCCTCTTTAAAAACGCTGTGTATTGAGAACTGGAAAATATTAGAAGAAACATTACAAGCAACCCTAGATGCCAATAATGTTAATGAACAAGTACTAAAGCGTAATCAAAAAAATATCGATACCATTCTTTCGATCCTGCAAGGCAAACAAGCTAATAATATCTTATATGACGCAAAAGGCGACAAAGGCGATTATGCAGGCCAGTCTAGAATTGGAAAAGCTTAATACAAGCCTTACGTCATAAAAAACAATTCCTGACACCAATCTAGAAGCAATACTTTCCTATCTAAAACAACCCTGTATAATACCCACCATTAGTCTCCATAGCTCAGCTGGATAGAGCGTTTGCCTCCTAAGCGAAAGGCCGCAGGTTCGAATCCTGCTGGGGACACCACAGTTTTTTGTAGCATTTATTAGATATTACTGTCGATCTCTTTCTTAAGTATTGACATTAACTCTCCTGCAGAATCCTCTTCTATTCGATAAAACTCTTTATCACCCAAACTAAAGATAATCGTTGGTAAACAGTTAATAGGCAATGTGCCTGATTGCTTCCCTAACCGGTAACTCTCTTTATCCTCATAACTATGTAATGCGATATCACCAAAGCCTTCCTGTGCTTGAGCATCGACAGCTAACAAATAAGAAACCTCGCGCTCACAGTCAGGGCACCAGCTCGCATTGTGGACAACCACGCCAATATCTCTATAGACTTGATCCTCAACTGATAAGCCAATTTGAGCCGCTTCAATAGATGCAGACCATAAATTTTTGACGTCATCTAAATTCATAATTTTCCCGTATGGTGTTATTAAATTGCATATAAAAAATAATATGCATGGCTTGAAGATAAGATATAAGAGCTAAAACATAAGCTGGGCGGCTATAAAGCCGCCCAGAGAACTTTAGAAGTTCAGTGAGATATCACGATGAACGGACAAGCAACTTGCTATACTCTTAGCTTGCTCCAAGCTAAGCTTAGGCTGCATACGTGCGCCGATTGTTAACTTGATTTGTTGATCATACGAAGCTAGAACAGGTAGTAAATCGGCTTTAGCCTTACGACGCCATTCCACTTCTGTTCTGAAAAGCGCCAATGCCTTTTGGAACTCTCCAATCGACTTATCAAGTTTCACCTTCTTCAATGCTCTGCGAGCTTTTGACAACTTCGTTTTCACTGAGCTAGTCCCTTTAATGCTACCAAGCTTACTTTCTACCGCCTTGATAGTCTTCATTGCGGGTTTAGCCTGTGCTTTCGTTTCTACCGCTAAAATAACAGCTTCAAGCGCCAGAATTGACTCTTCCATTGCCGCAAGATCATCTGTCGCTTCAACGACTTTAACAATTTCAGAAATTGGCTCGTAGGCACCATCAACATTATTGCGATAACGGCTACGTGCTTTCTTTAAAGCACCGCTAAGTTTCTCAAAATGAGCACGTTTTTCTTTCCACTGTGCAGGAATTTGCTGCTCTATCAACTCCTTCTCAGCAAGTAACGTTTTATTAGCAGCTTCTAGCCCTGCAATACTTGAAGTTAATGACTCATCTCTTTTCGCGCGGCCTAACAACTTAACGTTATTTTTAACCTTGGCGTCTATACGACGAATCTTCTTTTGCAGATTACGCACTTCTATATGCAGAGGACGGTACTCTGGTGAATACTCCTCTAAAGCCTGCTCTGCATCACGAATATTTTGCACCAATTCAAAAGTAGCACCGGCATTAGCAAAGCTTTCAGACAATACCTTTTGCTGCTTTTTCGGCAGATAGCTTAAATCTACCGCTTTGGCTGTCGTGATACTTTCACGTAACTGATCACCAATCGTATCGTATTGATTAAATACATATGACTCAAGACACTGCTGAATTCTTGGATTCATAGGCGGTGGAGCCGTGTCAGAGGTCAATGCTGTTCTATTTGGTAAATAGTTAACAAGCGGAGGGAAAAAGCCTGCTATAGCTAAGGCAATAATTTGGATCCCAATAAAGACAACCGCCCCTTTGTAGATATCCAAAGTTTTGACAGCTTTCGATGCCACGCCCCGCAAATAAAATAACGCAAAACCAAATGGCGGTGTTAAGAACGATGTTTGAATATTCAAACCTATCATTACACCTAACCATACAGCGGTTATATTTGCACTTGGATCAGCCATTAAAATAGGTGCAACAATAGGCACTACAACTACAGCAATTTCGATGAAATCAAGGAAGAAACCTAATAAGAAGATCACAACCATTACAACAACAAACTGCGTCCAAAAGCCGCCTGGCAAACTCGTTAAAAACTCCTTAACTAAATGTTCACCACCAAAAGCTCGAAAGGCAGTAGTTAACATTGCAGCACCAATCAAGATAATAAATACCATTGAAGTGGTTTTTGCAGTTTCAACCATTACTTCTTGCAAAGTATTTTGGATTTTAAACGTTCGCCAAGCACTCCAAGTAACAGCTATAAGCAAGCCAAGCACTGCAATCACGGCCATAATAATGCCGTACTTATCTGCTTCAGAGGTGATGCTCTTAATATTTAAATCAAAATTTGAGACTAGAAAACTAATAGCAACAATAGAGACCAATGCCAGGATTGCAGGATAATAACGATTTCTCTGCTCGCCGGTTAAGCGATAACCACCCATTATCATCGCACCTACCGCACCAATAGCGCCGGCTTGGTTAACAGTTGCAATACCTAAAATGATTGAACCTAAAACAACAAAGATCAGCCCTAAAGGGGGTACCAATGCAAACAATACTGTTTTTAGGAATTTCTTATCGTACTCACCTTCAAAAGGGACCGGTGGAGCTAGGGATGGTTTAATTAACGCTGTCGCTAGGATATAGAGAATATATAAACCGACCAGTATCAACCCCGGTACCATCGCACCCATAAACATATCACCCGCACTTGCCGATGCTATATCAAAGGTTGAAGGCATGGTTATCTCGCCCGTAATTTCTTTATAATCAGCTTTTCGAATCGTAGCTGCCTGATCCGCCGCACTAGACAATTGATCCGCTAAAATAATAAGTACAATTGAAGGCGGGATAATTTGCCCTAAGGTTCCCGATGCACAAATAATCCCAGATGCTAAAGGCTTTGAATAATTGTTACGCAGCATTGCTGGCATTGAAATTAAGCCCATCGCTATAACAGTTGCGCCAACAATACCTGTTGTTGCCGCTAACAATGCACCTACAATAACAACAGAGATTCCCAATCCACCAGGGATAGGACCAAACAATTGAGCCATTGCAACGAGTAAATCTTCTGCAATCTTTGAGCGCTGTAGCATTATGCCCATGAAGATAAACAATGGGATTGCGATTAATGTATCTCGTTCAACATCCCAATATAGACTTCGTATATTAGTGACCCCTGCACTGAGCCATTGAACAGGCCCTCCTTGCGCAAAATACGCATCGGGATTACCGGTAAAAAGCCAGCCGCACAAAGCAGCAAGTGATATAGCTATAATGGCTGAACCCGGTAGCGCAAACGCTACTGGGAAGCCTGAGGTTAGTGCCACTATCATCAGCACCACTAACAGTAAGAGGAAAAACAATTCCATGAAAATACCCTATGATTCTATTTTTTCTTAATACACTGGTTGTTCTTAATGCACAGATTACCTAGTACGCTGGAGTCTTAGCTGGGCTTTCCAGTTCAGGCTCATCACGTAAATCAGCAATATTGCTCAGCAAGTAGCTACAAAATTGCACCATCATTGATACTGAAAATATAACCAAGTAACCAACCATCATATACTTCACATATAAACCATAACCACTCTGGGATATTTCAAAACTAATCAATGGACTATTAATACTATTGCCTTTGCCCCACATTCCCATGGTTAAAATTATCCAACACAGAGGAATACCTAACAGCAACAAACCAAAAGTATTAGACCAAGCTTTCACTCTTTTAGTGAAGCCTGCATAAAGCACATCGACTCGTACGTGTCCATCAGCAACTAAGGTGTGCGAGCTGGCAAACAAAAAGAGTGCGGCATACCAAAAACGGACTAAGTCACCCATGAACGCTTGCTCATAAGAAAATATAAAGCTCAGTATTACGATTTTAAATTCTGCGATAACAACTAACAAAGCCAGCCAAGTAAAACCTAATGAACGGGTAAACAAAGCAATAATCATTGCCACACCCATAATCGGGTAGTGTATGTTTACTCCCCTCTCTAAAGGTCGGCCGATAGAATCAATGGTCTCTTTACTAACAAAATAGTGAAGCAATTCTTCAACACGTAAGAATGAAATCACCATATCAGCCAATCCTACCAAGAACACTGCCCAAAATGCCGCTCTAATAATATAACGAGCAAGCGCCGATAAGGTTTGAGCATCTGCTCTTAATTGTCGATTGGGAGTTAGTGCGATAAAACTAGCAACCACCATAATAGCTGCGACATAACTTAATGTTTGCCACCAACCTAGCTGCATTGCTTGTTCTGTTAAAGCTTTTCTTGGAGCTTCTAAACCAAACCACTGTAACTGAGAGAAATATTCCAACATACTTGGCCAATTCAACCAATAAGTTAGATATACGTTGAGTAGAAACACGAATGTTACAGTGACAATCGAACTTGCGAAAAGTCGATAAAACTTAGCTGAAAAAGAACTTGAATTGTACGGGATATTCGATGAGGTATTTGGCATCTCATCAGCAGAAATTGTTGAATTATTCATATTATAGCGCCGGACTAGTACAAAAATTAAACGTTAGCTGGGTAAGCTAAGAACCTATTGTAATATCCATTTACACTGTAAGTTAGCCACTTAATAAAGCCAGTAACTTAAGATAGATAGTTACTTAATAGTAGTAACCTAATATAGGCATCAAACAAATATGCGAGGCAGTAGCCTCGCATATTTTTCAGCGCTTTTACAAATCAAGTACGCGATTACGTTGACGAACGTAAGCTTGATCTGAAAGTTTAGCCCATGCACCAACACTTGTACGAGCAGCTACGAAGCTTTCGTGGATACGGTTAGCAAGCTCACTGTGTGACTTAACCGTTTCAAACACTTCGTCAGCAGCTTCACCAAATGCATCATAGATGTCATCGTTGAATTCACGAAGTTTAACACCTTGCTCATTTACAAGCTTGTCAAGGAACAGACCGTTTTTCGCATTGTACTCAGACATCATTACATCATTTTCCATAGATGATGCAGCTTCAATCATTAATTGATCAGCTTTTGACAACCCTTTCCACCACTCGTTGTTCATACCGATAGCAAGCATCGCACCTGGCTCATGCATACCTGGGAAGTAGTAGTATTTAGCAGCTTCATAGAATTTCATGATGCTGTCGTTCCAAGGACCAACCCACTCAGTAGCATCGATTGCACCCGATACCAAGTTTTCATAAATTTGGCCGCCAGGTAGAGATACAGGAGATCCGCCCAGTTTCGCAAGTACGTCGCCACCAAGACCTGGCATACGCATTTTCAAACCTTTGAAGTCATCTACCGAGTTGATTTCCTTACGGAACCAACCACCCATTTGAACACCAGTGTTACCGCACATAAGGCCTTTTAGACCGTACTCTGCAGATAGTTCATCCCATAACTCTTGACCGCCGCCGAAACGAATCCATGCGTTCATTTCTGTGTAAGTCAAACCGAATGGTACAGAAGTGAAATATGCAAAGCCTGGGTGCTTACCTTTCCAGTAGTATTCAGCAGCATGGTACATTTGAGCGTTACCTGATGCTACTTCATCAAATGAGTCAAACGCTTTAACTCTTTCGTTTGCTGCAAAGTAGTTAACAACAATACGGCCATCACTCATATCTGCCAGACGTTGAGCAAAACGTTGAGCACCCGTACCTAGACCAGGGAAATCTCTGCCCCAAGTCGCTACCATGTTAATTTCCATACGCTCTTTAGCGATGGCAGGAGCAGAAATAGTTGTTGCTGCGGCAACGCCACCTAAACCTGCTAAACCCGTTTTTAATAGATCACGTCTTTTCATGAAGACAAACTCCTAATTATTATTGTTTACCGTTGTACGGTATTTTTAGCCTCATATATCAAAATAATATACGAATGCATCAAAACTGCATCAGTACAGCAGAATTATCATACAGAGTAAATTTTTTTTTTAAATACACTTAGTAACGTTTTTTATAATTGAGCTGTATTAGATCAGTAAATGCTTAAAAAAAATGCAATCAGACCAACATTCTGACTAATAACTGAATCATAAAAACCAGCCATGTTGACTCATCAGAAAATATTTTTATCTAGTACTTTAGTCGTAGATCAAGAAGATATTTTACGTAAATATAGGCCTGCGTTAGCGCTATATTACCTATTATAGAGAGAGCATTACTTATTATTTTAGAAACCGAATTGACAATCTACACCGCTACACCCCTTGAGGTTTCTTAACTCCCAACATATTAAGATGACAATACCGCTTACGCTCTGACATATTTAAATTGATGTATAAAGGCTAATTTTTCGGGCTATCTAACAAATCAGTATTTTTCTAGGAGAGAGCTTCTATGAATAAAGTAAGCGTTTCACTATCGTATCAATAGTGCAAACGCTTACTTTAGCTATTATTTTTTAATAATATAATTATCTATATTAATGGTGCGGGCTAAGCTATTTTATACTTAAACCAACGTTTGAATTACAGCTTTCTTTAATTAAAGGCATTACCTCACTCACATTGGCGCAATGAGACTAGAGCTTTGTTCTGCTAAAATTTCTGAGCCCCCTACGCCATGAACTACAAATTTAAAGGCTGTTTTATACTTAGAAATAGCATCCTCATTTGCAAGCACTCGCACAACTAAAGTGTCTACTTGTCCTTTAGCAACGTGTACTTTAGTACTACCTATGATGGAAAACCCTTCTTGTGCAACCAGTGACAAAGTGAAATCTTTCTGTGAATGGGCAACATTATTGATTTTTACTTGATAGCTATTGGTGATTCCATCCTCTGTCTTTTGGTACAACGTGCCATTTCTGTCACGGATAACATCGATACTTAGTGATTCCCTGCTATCGATAGCAAAGCCGAAAGCGACACAAGCCGCTAGTGAAAGCACAGCCAACCCCCAAACACTTGCCCGTTTAAATCCCGCTGTTTTGTTTGTCTCTTGATTACTCGAACTAAAACGAATCAAGCCTGTTTCAAATCCGACTTTCTTCATCACTTTATCACAGGCATCTATACATAAACCGCAATCAATACAGGGGTACTGAAGCCCATCCCGGATATCAATATCAACGGGACAAACTTGCACGCATAATGAACAATCAACACAATCACCTAGCTGACTATTATAGCTATCATTGTTTTTCTTTCGCTTGCCTCTACTCTCGCCACGCTCTTTATCATAAGAGACGACTAAGGTTCCCTGAGTGTACATTACCGCTTGAAATCTGGCATAAGGACACATGTGCATACACACTTTTTCTCTTAGCCAACCGCCATTAAGATAAGTTCCAGCGGTAAAGAATATCAGCCAAAACACGCCCAAGTAGTGCATTTCAAGAGTTAACGTGTCAGCAACTAGTGCTGGTATTTCATAAAAATAGCCAACAAATGTATAGGCTGTTATAAGTGAGATAATCATCCAGATTGAATGTTTTGCGAACTTGCGCAGTACTTTATTAAAGCCCCAATTCTGCTTATCTAGCTTAATGCGCTGATTTCTATCCCCTTCACATTTATCTTCTACCCAGATAAACAAGAAAGTCCATACTGTCTGTGGGCAAGTAAAGCCGCACCAAGCTCTACCTATTACTAAAGTCACAGCGATCAGCAGGAAAGCTGCCAGCACTAACAAGTAAACTAAAAACACTCCGTCTTGTGGCCAAAATGTAAGAGAAAAAATATGAAACTTTTGCCCTTCCAAGTCAAAAAACACAGCCGGTCTATTCTCTATCTCCAACCAAGGCAAGATAAGAAATAACGCGACTAACAAAGCATTCATGTAGCGACGCGTTTTTTGAAAAAAACCCGTTACACGCTTTGTATATATTTTACCTGAGCAAATTTCTGCATATAGCTTTGCCGCTATACCTTGTTTGCCACCATCACGATTATCAGCCCCTGCGGATTGATCTTTAGAAAGCGTTGCTGAGGGGTTAGGGATTTGATCTGTAATATCAGTGTAGGGAATTTTGTCAGCCATCAGTTTTTCCAGATGCTATAGGGTCTTAAAAAACAAAAAAATCGACTTTTTGTTTAAATTAATAGCCACACAGCAAATTAATTTGTATCACTCCTCATATACATAATCTACACAGGGTATTTAACGCTAATGCTGATTGATTTGATGAGGCATCGTGTTCTTTAAACCACCAAAGAAACCTCTTAAACGCAGTATAAATCACGGTGCATATTTTAAAGAGATCCACAAATAGGTACAGATACACAAAAAATTACTTTATAGTGCACAGATCGCTTGAATTAGCATCTGTACTTATCATAAAAATAGTATCTGTACCTACTTGCTGTTAAAAACCATATTCCCTGAATAGAGACCCGCAAAGCAATGAGCCAATTTCTTTACAGTCAGCTTGAACAAGAGCTGCGCGATCGAATTGACAACGGTCAATTTGCGCCAATGAGCAAGCTCCCCTCTGTAAGGGAAATGTGTAAATTACATCATGTTTCGAAATCAACTGTGCTAACAGCTTATGCGAATTTAATTGCTGAAAACTTAATTTTCGCTAAAGCAAAATCCGGCTACTTTGTGCGCCAAAAGAGCGACCAAAATGCGCCCGCTCTAAAGCAGCCGCAAATGAGCCAATCGCTGAGTGAACCAAAACTTATTTCTAGCTCACAAGTTATCGTCGACATTATGCAACGTGGAGCTGCTTTTGATTTACTGAGCAATAGCAAACCAGACCCCCACAATGAGACGTTAAGGCGCTGCCTATCAAAAGCTTTACGTCAGCAAAAAAGTAACGAACAGCTTTATTATGATCAGCCACTCGGAGATCAAACCTTGCGACAGCAGCTTGCAAAGTACATACAACAAGGAGGGGGCAAGCCGAGTTTTGAGGACGTAATTATCACCAGTGGCTGCCAACATGCACTATTACTTTCATTAATGGTCTCTAGCCAGCCTGGTGACGTAGTCGCTATTGAGTCTCCTGGTTTTTATGGTGCAATACAATTATTGGAGGCACTCGGCAGAAAAGTACTTGAGATTCCAAGCTCTGCAGATCAAGGTATCAGCCCTAGTGCTTTGCAACTTGCAGCTGAACATTGGGATATAAAAGTGCTGATTGTATCTCCTAGCTTTTCAACCCCTACAGGCTCATGTATGCCTGAAGAAAATAAATTACAACTACTTGCTATGGCTGAACAACATCATTTTACAATTATTGAAGATGATATATACGCTGAGCTCCATCAAAGTACACAACGCCCAAGAAGCCTATACTCGTATGATAAGCAAGGGTTAGTCATTATGTGCTCCTCCCTTTCCAAGGCACTTTCCAGGGATTTACGAATAGGCTGGGTACTATCGAAAAAGTACCACCAGCAAATTCTTGCTCTAAAGATATCGACTACAATGGCCAATAGCGTGAGCCAACAACAAGGACTCGCGATGTTTATTGCTCAAGGGGGTTTAGATAAACACTTAAAGCAGCGAAGACTTCAACTGATTCAACAACAAGAGACGCTAAAGCATTTAATCACTGAACATCTCCCAGAAGCCAAAAGTGCCAGCCAGCCTCTCGGTGGAATGGTGATATGGCTAGAACTAGATAAACACGTTAATACCCTTGAGCTATATCACAGTGCAAGAGATATAGGACTGACAATCACCCCTGGTGGTTTATTCAGCTCTCAAGATACCTATCAGCACTTTTTACGCGTCAGTTTTTCGCACCCATGGACTCAACAACGTATCAGCGCGTTCAAATCATTGAGCAAACTGATCAACATCTATTAATAATTTGTTCATATATCGCAAGCAAATTTTTTATTGCCTCCCTAAAGCTAGTTTTAATAGCCAGAAATCTCTTTTAAAAATAAAACCTTATTTATCATACAGATAAACACACAATACTGTTGTTTCTTAAAATCCCCTATCTCAGCGCATCAAATTTTTTTCAATCTTGAGCATGTATCAAGCCTCATTCTTTGAATCCTCTTCTAGCACTGCTCATCACACCAAACATAAATGTATCTTTTTTGATACATTTATTTCAATAAATTAAGAAAATTAACTAATAATTAACAAAAACTGAACAAAGATTAATTTTCATCTTTATCTAGACTCATCTACTCCTTATAATTCATTCATTTTTCGTTCATATTCAACTTTAAGCTAATAAGTTAGCCGACAAGGAGTGTTAGTTATGCGTTTCTTTTCCAAAGCAATCATCGGGATGATAAGTTTTTTATTTACCTTTAATGCGCAGGCGAACATTCAGTCTTGGCAAACTATTAACTTCATTTCTCAGAGCTTTTACGAAGTCGCTTTAGGTAGTGAGTACTCCAAAGGTAACCACCAAGTCAGAAAATGGGTGAAACCTATCAAAATTTTTGTTCAACATGATGTCGGTGACTCAAAATTACAAAACGAGTTAATCAATGCACATCTTAACCATCTTGCAAATATCACTGGCCTTAATATTCAGCGAGTCAACAGCATGCAAAAATCCAACATCAAATTCTTTTTTACCAATCAAAGAAATTTAAAGAAGCTTTCTGACAAGCATTCTGGCCGAGATGTTGCGAGGGTAAACACACAAAAAACGTGCATCGCCAACATCAAACTCAATAGAAGATCAGAAGTCAGTAGCGCACAAATTTATATCCCTGTGGATTTTGCCTACCGCAACGGTAGCTTAGTTGGGTGTATTGTCGAAGAGCTTACTCAAGTACTTGGCCTACCTAGAGATTCTGAAAAAGTTTACCCTTCTATTTTTAATGACAAATCAACAAACCAGCTACTCACGGGTCTTGATGAAACACTTATACGAATCCTTTACAACCCGAGAGTTAAAGCCGGCATGAGCAAGAAATCTCTATCTCGCGTGCTTTCACCTGTGATTAAACAACTCTCCAATAAAGGCTATATCGCTTCTGCCAATTCTAGAGTGAGAAAAACACAGCTCTATGCCATGCTGGGGTATTAGTACCTCAGCTTTATTCCCCCACTCGCTTCTGCGAAGATCTCTTTTTCTATCTTTTTTCTTCAAATCGCTGCTTTCAGCTTTCTAATTAAAGCCTGAATAAAGCTCCCACTACCCAAAAGAAAATAGCCTGCCTATAATGTCTGTTTTTATAATTGGTTGGGTTTTATGCAAATTGCAATTGTTACTGGTGGCTCTAAAGGAATAGGCGAGGCTATCGTCAAAGTATTAGAAACAAAGGGCTATCATGTTTTTAATTTAGACCTCGTTCCTGGCATTTATGGGGAACATATCGAATGTGATATGGCTAATTTCGATCAAGTAAAGGCAGTCATCGCTGAAATATGCAGCACTCACCCAAGTATTGATGCGCTAGTGTGTAATGCAGGCATTCATCTATCAAAAAATATTGAGCAAACCTCCCTTGAAGAATTTGACAATTTATTTGCTATCAACGTCAAAGGTGCATACGCCGCTATTCAAGCTGTTATAGGCCAAATGCGACAACAGCGCAAAGGCGCTATTGTGCTAGTAGCCTCCGATCAAGCGGTTATCGGGAAACAAAACTCCTTCGCTTATAATTTATCAAAGCATGCACTCGCATCCATTTGCAAAACGACTGCATTAGATTATGCCGCTGATAATATTCGAGTGAATGCAGTATGCCCCGGCACTATTGAAACACCTCTCTATCACAACGCTATCGATAATTACTGTGCAAAATCAGGTGCTAATAAACAACAAATTCATCAAGAAGAACAAGCACTGCAGCCTTTAGGCCGGTTAGGTCAACCAGATGAAGTTGCTGAATATGTAAATTTCCTGGTCAGCGATAAAGCAGGCTTCATCACAGGTAGTTTACAAATGATTGATGGCGGTTACACCACAGGTTAAAACAATGAACATTATTGATCCCCATTTACATCTATTTGATAGAGCGCTCGGTCAATATCATTGGCTTAGCGCTAACAACCCTCCGCTCTGGTCTGATAAAGAGATCATCAACAAAGATTTCAATTTACAAAGCATTGAGCTAACAGCGCCATTATCCTTACAGGGTTTTGTTCATATTGAAGCGGGCTTTGATAATCAAAAGCCAGCTAGAGAGATACAGTGGCTTGAGTCCTTAGTTACGAAAGACAACGCACCACTGATGAAAACAGTTGCTAGCACCGATTTACAGATGACTTGTGATCGTTTCACAGACCAACTCAATGAACTCGCCCGCTATCAATCAGTGATAGGGGTTAGACATATTCTAGATGAGCAAGCTGCAAAGCTATTACAGTCCAACCAAGTGATCGCAAATTTAGAAATCATTGCTGCTCAAGCTTTAATATTTGAGTGCCAATTTTCAGTGAGTGACAGCGCTGCTGTTAAAGAACTTGCCAAAGTTATGACATTGATTCCTTCCTTAAAAATTGTTATCAATCATGCAGGTTTTGCAAGCAGCTCCCCTGTTGAGTACATTACATGGCTGAATAATATGCAAACCCTTGCCAAGTTTGAACAACTCTTTGTCAAAGCTTCTGGTTGGGAAATGTGCGATCGAGCATACACACTTGATCACGTTCAAAAAGTAATGGGGGATTTAATGAGTGCGTTTGGGGATGAGCGCATAATGCTCGCCAGTAACTTTCCTTTATGTCTATTTACGCAGTCTTATCAAGCGCTTTGGCAAAGCTACACTCAACTAAAGTTCAGCTCCTCTCAATTAGAGAAATTAATGTCCACTAATTCACGCATTTTTTACAGATTTTAAGGGTAGCAAAGACAACAGAGATAGCTATTTTGACCAATAATGTTTAACGTAAGCGGCTATCTATTAACACCGGACATAATTAATAAAAGAGGCTGTTACATTGAGCACTGAAAAGCATTCTAAAGAGACAGTTCTCGCCCATGGTTTAGGTCATATGGACGAGCAACACCTAGGGGTTATTCCCGGCATTTTCCCAAGCACCACTTACGAGCGCAGCGCCGATAACAGTTACCCTAATGGCAAGATTTATACTCGCGATCACAACCCAAACTACGAGCAGCCTGAACAAGTACTGGCAGCCCTTGAAAAAGGTGAAGAAGCGATGCTTTTCTCATCGGGTATGTCAGCGTCTATCAGTGTCTTTATGTCCCTAAAACCTGGGGATCACGCAATCATACCTAAAGTGATTTATTGGTCTTTTCGCAACTGGCTACTCACCTTTGCAAAAGACTGGGGAATTGAAACAACCTTCGTAGAAAACGGTAATATCGACGCCGTTAAAGCTGCAGTTCGTCCAGGAAAAACCAAGTTACTCTGGCTAGAAACACCTGCAAACCCTACCTGGGAAATTGAAGATATCAGCGCATGGGCAAATATTGCCAAAGAAGCCGATGCTGTATTAGCCGTTGATAACACAATAGCAACGCCTTTGCTCTGTAACCCTCTAGAGTTAGGGGCTGACATTGTAATGCACTCTGCCACTAAGTATTTAAATGGTCATTCTGATGTTTTAGCAGGCGCATTAGTGTGTAAAACTAAAAATGCTCAGTGGGACAAAATCCGCTCAATCAGGGCATCTGGCGGCGCGGTATTAGGCCCATTCGAAGCATGGCTTTTAATGCGTGGAATGCGCACACTATCAGTACGTGTTAACCAAGCGTCTAGCAATGCTCTTTCCTTTGCCCGTGCTTTTGAACAACACCCGCTGGTAGAAGAAGTGCTTTACCCAGGCTTAGAGAGTTTTAAAGGTCATGAGCTTGCAAAAAAACAAATGCAAGGTGGATTTGGTGGCATGCTCAGCATTCGTATTAAAGGTGGCGAACAAGCAGCCATTGATGTCGCTGCAAACTTACAGTTGATAAAGCGCGCTACTTCTTTAGGTGGGGTTGAGAGCCTTGTAGAACATCGCGCAAGTGTTGAAGGCGAAGGTACTCCTTGCCCTGATGATTTACTACGTATATCCATTGGCATCGAAAGTGCCGACGATTTAATTGCTGACTTCTCACAAGCATTAACGCATATAAATAAATAATGAGTACTTAATCAGTGGTTCTTTTAGCCCTGCCTTAAAAGAACCACTGATTTTACTTATGAGCGAGGAACTGCGGGCTCTTGCGCGGCTTGAGTGACTGCTTCACCTGCCACTGCAGATACCTGCTGTTTCATACTTTCAGGTGTTGAGTCAGGAATTTGTACTTCTACCTTGCGACGCGCAAACTCAATCCCATTCTCCGCAAATAAGCGTTGCACTTGGATGTATACCTCTTTGCGAATCATAAACTGACGCCCTGGTTTACAGGTAAACTTACCTCGAATCACCATGCCCACTTCGTCCACTTCCAGCACCCCTTGGCTTTTAAAAGGCTGGATAAAGTCTTGACCTAACTCTGGATGCTCTAATAACTCCTTACCTAAGTTTTTGAAGAGCTTTTTAATCTTGTTGATATCCGTATCGTGCGGCACTTGAAAACGCAGTTTCATAATCGCCCAATCTCGAGAGTAATTGGTTAATCGAGCAATTTCACCGTAGGGAATAGTATGTAACGCGCCTAAATGATGACGTAAGCGTAGAGAGCGCAAAGCTATCTTTTCGACAGTCCCTTTAATTTCACCGGTGTTCACATACTCGCCCATGCGCAAAGCATCATCAACTAAAAAGAACACCCCTGAAACAATATCTTTAACTAAAGTTTGAGCTCCAAAACCAACCGCTAAGCCAAGTACACCTGCACCTGCAAGTAACGGCGTAGTATTAAAACCAAGGCTTGTTAGTACTGCAAACAGAGTAAACACAATAATAAACACAGAGACAGAGACATGAATGATCGGCAGTACTGTCGCAACACGTGTGAGTCCTTGCCCCCCTTCATCTGCTTCCTCTTGCTCTTCGGGTGCTTCTAGCATCAATTTACGCTTAACATAAGCATTAATGATCTCCCACAGGATATAAGCTCCTAGCACTATTGAAAATACCTCAATCACCGCAGTTGTAGCTTGTGCACCAAAACCTTGCGAGGCGAGATCAGCATACGAGAATCCCCAAAAGACAGGGTAGAGAATAACGATAATAGCGAACAGAACTAAACGAATAATGCGTATCAAACTGGTTTGTAAAGAGCTGCGAATCTTAGCCATCCGCTCATCTATTAACTCACCTACGGGGTAGTAATGCTCAATCAATGCCAAAATGGCAACATCAAAAAACGGCACACTTATCACGGTAAGGATAGTAAAGGTTGCCCCTAATGCTAAATCATTATCGTAGTGATGATTTGCAACGATAGCTTCAAACAGTACCCATACAAACACAATCACTGACATCATAATTTTGGGCCACATTAAAGCAAAGCGACGTCTGGTAGGTGATATTTCTGCTTTAATGTGTAGGAGCATATCAGTAATAATTTGGCGGCAAGACCAAACAACCCACAATAGAGACGTATAAAATAATGCGTTGAAAACAAACCCTAAACGATACGCTCCATTATCAACCCCCATCTCGCGCGTCCAATCTAAAAAGATACTAGAGCTTGCAAATATACAAACTACTAACTGGCGATTAACAAAGTACTTTGCCTGCTTATCAGTAATTTTAAATAAGCGCAGCTCTGTGTGATTGGGAGAGAAAAAGAATGCGCTGAATAAAAAGACTAATCTAGCAACAAATATATAGTCAAAGACCATATCGCTAATATTGGATTCTATTTCGTAAACACTCAGCCAAGAGATTAACTCTTCGGCTATAGAGTAAAACACCACTAAGCCTGCTGCGCGTAATAACAGTATTTTTGACAGCATTAACAACTGCTGTGAAACAGTAAAGTTCCCCGCTTTAATACGCTCTTTAATACCAAAATGACGGTAAATAAATTTAAAGATTATCCACTCTAGTGCATAGGCAATTGCTATTGCCATGCATATTTTAAACAACAGATTCCAAAGGAAATAATCCCCGAACTGCTCTATTGAAAACTGCTGATAGAGAAAAACAAAAGCGCCCCCTGTATCTAAGCTCTTTTTCAGATTCTGCCAAATAGTTTGACGGGTTTTAATAATTGTTTCACGTATCGATGCACGCAAATCTGTGTTTTGAGTAGTTTGAGCTTCAGCTAGCCCCTGTAGCTGTTTATTCAAAATTGCTCTGACTTCCTTATCAGAAAGCCCTGCAAGATAAGCAGACACTGTTTGCGGGGTGAGATCTTCAGGAAGAGGTTGAACCTGTGCATTGCCAGTGCTGAGCGAAGGCAATACTGTCGCGGCATTTAGCTGCAATGGAAATACAGACACAAAGAATAATAGGAACAAATACCCAATAAAAGACCGTGTTGCCAGCATGTGAGTTTACCTTTAAAAACAAACTAATTTTTATAACTATTTATTATACATTCTTTAAAGAGCATCGATCACACAAGCTCTATTCACTTACCAAATAAACGCATTTGCCAACTTTCAACGACACCGGATTCCAAACGCTCAATAGATTTATTTTGCCACCCTACGGATAACCCTTGTAAAGTCGCTAATTTTTCCAACCTTTGAAAATTTAACGGATCGTGAAAGAAAATACCACAGACTTGAGAAATGCTCATTGCACTATCAGGCCGAGATAGAAAAGTTAATTCACTGCCCGCTCTAACCTGCCCCGGTTTAATGACTCGGTACAACCATCCACATAAATTTCGCTGTTGAATGACTGTTGATAAATCACTCACTTGCCAGCGAGTGTTGAGCTTAAAGCATGCAGAGCGAGGTTGGCTTACCTCAATAATAGCCTCATCCAACTGGTATCGATCTCCAATGTAAACATTTTCTTCAATCATCCCTATTGTACTGAGATTTTCGCCCATCCCTAGCCCTTGCAAAAAAGCAGGAGACTTTGGGTAGATGCTAGCGAGCGTCTGGTAGTGCTCTCGAGGATAGTGATGTAGTGCTCTTTCAACTCCACCATGCACTTTAGTGCTCGCGCATTGATCGCCTTCAAAGCCTAACGGTGATAAATAACAATCGCCCTGAATAGGTGTTTTATCAATAGCCGTATTCATTCCGTAATTATTACAAACATTACCAATAAATATTTCACAGGGTGTTTTTTGCTGCACTGCCATTTCTCTTATTATGCGAGGTGATTGATTAACGGGTTTTAAGATGAGCTAGAGGAGATCTGTAATCGTGGAAGGATTTTACTATTGACGCTCAGTAAAAGCGCCAATAGCTGAGAGGTAAAATTACTTAACTACTACTCGTGTTGAGCGCATAACCACTTCATCGTTTAATTCAATACCAATACCTGGCTCTTCTGATACCACAAACTGACCATTCACTGGCTGAGGATCCTGTATACATAACTCTCTGTTCCAAGATTTAATCGCATAAGTGTGATGCTCGTGAATTAAAAAGTTGGGAATCGCAGTTTCTAAATGTAGCGATGCTGCTGTCGCAACAGGGCCACCACAAACGTGAGCTTGAATACGAATATCGAAAATATCGGCGTAATCGCATACTTTCTTCGCTTCAGTGAAACCGCCCGATAAACCGATATCAGGTTGCAGCACATCAATGCTTTGATCTTCAAAGTACGGGCGTACTTGCCAACGATTGTACAAGCGCTCTCCACCAGCAATAGGCACTTTGACATTCTCGGCAACTTTTTTATGCAAAGAGTGATTTAAGTAATTCACTGGCTCTTCGTAATACATACAATCAAACTCTTCGGCCAATTTACCCAGCTGAATTGCTGAAGTTGCGCCAGGTAATGAGTGGCATTCAAAAATAATATCTACCTCATCACCAACAGCATCGCGAATCGCTGCTAAACGTGAACGGTAAAGTTTCATCTCGCCACGTGAGATAATGTTGGTTCTATCGTAGTAAGTATTGGCGTCTTTATCGTACATGATAGGATCGACTTTTACCGCATCGTAACCTTCTGCTACAGCTTTGAGAGCTGCTTCTGCGTATTGCTCAGGTTGTGATAAAGCTTTAAATTCTTTATCCCAATCAAACTGTAGCTGTGATGCATAAGTGCGTAAAGATTCATTCACTTTACCCCCTAACAGCTGATAAACAGGCACATTCAGTGCTTTGCCTTTGATATCCCAAAGTGCGGTATCTATGGCGCTCATTGCCGCATAGATAACAGGCCCGCCTCCTAAGCCCCAAAAACTTTCACGCAACATACGCGACCAAAGCTTTTCTGTTTGGAAAGGGTCATGGCCTATTAAAAATGTTTCAGCAAGCTCTTTAATCATATTTGCAGCCGCGCTATGGCCAACATCGTAAGCAAGGCCTGCTTCACCGACACCATGGATACCTTCATCAGTATGAACGCGAACAAACACAGGTGTCCAAGCCGGACGTTCTGGGCAGTGAATATCAAAAACTTCGACAGATACAACTTTCATTTAAATCTCCAAATTACTTGCTAGACAGTTACGCTAATTTAGCGACAACTATTCAATCTTTATAAATATATAGAGGCTTAACCCGCTAATCCATGAAACTCGGATCAAGCTTAATCGCTTTGCGTAACATAGCAGGCCAAATTTTTTGCCCACCTGATTCACCGATATTGACAATGTTTTGCTGCTTTTTAATATTATCAAGAATTGGCTGTGGTATTTCTACTAGCTCTTGTCCTGTTGACTGCATCATCACTTGTATTTCACAAGCACGCTGCAAATCAAAGAAACGCATAAACGCATCCCCTATACTTGCACCAACTGTTAATCCCCCGTGGTTAACCAATAGCATATGATTAGTATTGCCTAAGTCATTCTGTAGGCGTAATTTCTCAGCATCGTTAACCGCTAGACCTTCATAGCCATGGTATGAAAGTGATGCCAAGGAAAACATAGAATATTGGCTCAAAGGCAGCAAGCCGCGCTTTTGAGTCGCGACTGTTGTGGTAGCATTTGTATGCAAGTGAATAACACAGTGCGCATCATCACGCACTTCATGTATCGCACTGTGGATAGTAAAACCTGCAGGGTTTATGGCATAAGGAGTATCGTCTAAAATGTTACCCTGCAAATCAACTTTTACCAAGCTCGATGCTGTCACCTCATCAAAGGCAACGCCAAAAGGATTTACAAGGTACTCATCTGCCCCTTCAAGTTTTGCTGAGATATGGGTGTAGATAATGTCATCCCAGCCTAAATCAGCAACTAACCGATAACAAGCGGCTAAATCAACGCGCAGCTGCCACTCTTTATCACTGACCTTTCCCTTCAAGCTCTTGAAAGTTAATTCTTGCACTGCCTTATCCCCTTTCACTCTTATCGATAATTTCAACGACGCTGACTGTTTATTAACTCAACAGTCTTTGCGATTAATAACCGTTTTATACCTTTATTAATATTTAAAAGACAGCATCATATATCGCTATTGCGCTAAAAGCAGAGTTTTCCAATTAACTATTGCGATAACGCTAAGCATCCATCGATTGCCTGCACCCATTTTTGAAAAGATAAAGGGGACATTTCAACTTCTAACTTTGCTATCAACAGGTTAAAATTGCTGCATTAACATAACGATATATTCCCTCACTTATATTAGGAGCTAAGCATGCCAACAATTTTAATTACAGGTGCCAATCGAGGCATAGGTTATGCTCTTTGTGAATCATACTTAAAAGATGGATGGCGCGTGATAGGCACTGCACGTCGCCCTGATGCGCAACTACCAGAAGGAGCCGAGCTCTGTGTACTGGATGCATCCAACTATAGCTCTATTGAGCAATTAGCTGTTCAACTTAAAGATATACCGTTAGATGTTATCTGGAATAATGCCGGCGTATACCTTGATAAAAACGTCGACTTCGCACAACTAGACACACAAACATGGCTGGCAACATTTGCGATTAACACTGTGGCACCGATTCAAATTGCCCAGGCTTTACAAAGTAACCTTGCACAATCGACACGTAAGGTTCTGGCTTTTACCACCAGCAAAATGGGATCACTTGAACACAATGGTAGCCAAGCTTATGCGTATCGCTCATCCAAAAGCGCATTAAACATGGCAGTGCGCTGCTTAGCTAATGAGTTAGCTACGCAAAAAATCAGCTGTTTAATGCTCCATCCAGGGCATGTCAAAACAGATATGGGTGGCGAAGAAGGTGCTATCGATAAAGCGACCAGTGTTGCGGGTATGCGCTCAATTGTGGATGGCGTTGAAAGTAATAATTACCCAAGCCAGAACAGCCAATTTTTTGATTATGACGGCTCCACTATTCCTTGGTAGCTCGCTCATAAATTAAGATTCAGATTATTGCATGAACAGCTGCTGTAATCTGTTATCAAACAATTATCAGTGTAATTCATTAGAAACCTGATTGTTAATCCACTCTACAAAAGCAATCACCGCTTTTGCGTTAGCTCGTGCTTTAGCGACCGTTAAATAATGTGCCCCTATGACCACCGCTTCTAGATTGCTTGCACAAGCGTTTGTATAGCTACATCATCTTGCTCAAATTTCAATCCTTTATCAATTGCTGTGAGCAATGCATTAAAGATATGATCGCTCTTAACAAAATAGTTGCAACTATTAATTTAGGATACTTATGCACGCACTGATTATCGTTGATATGCAACAAGCCTCAATTGCCAACTCTGATAAATACGATTGTGAGGGCGTTGTCTCTCGAATAAATAAACTTTCAAATACAGTGAGATCACACCCAGGCTTGGTCATTTTCATCGCTCACGATGGTGAGGAACAAGAAGGGCTACTTCCCCACAGTGATGGCTGGAAAATTTTAGACAGCCTAACAATGAAAGAGAGCGATATAATTATCCGCAAAAAGGCCAATGATGCTTTTTATCAAACGCCATTAGCCGACACTCTTGTAAAACATAATGTATCAAAACTGTTAATCTGCGGCTGGGCAACTGACTTTTGTGTAGATGCAACCTTAAAATCAGCTCTCAATAAAAACTATCAAGTCACAGCCGTTGCCGATTGCCATACTGTTAGTGATAGAGGAAATATTAGTGCCTTACAGGTAATCAATTATCACAATTGGCTCTGGTCAAATATGATCGCAACTCAACATAAAATAGCGGTACTAAAAAGTAATGATATTACCTTTGGCTAGCGATGATTAACGACTTAAGTTTTGATAAAAGCGCTTTGTCATCGTGCTCTTGATAATCCGTCACCCGAGATATTGAAACCACCTGCATTTGATTAAAAACCATAAAATCCATAACCGCTTGGATTAAAGGCTCAAGTAACTGCTCGGTATTCTTACGATGACAATGTAAGTGATTAATGCACATTAAACCTTCCTTGCGGTGAGTTTTAATATCCATTTGTGCCACTAATGATCCACCTTGCAGAACGGGCAAGCTGAAATAGCCAAAACGCCTTTTAGCTTCAGGTACATAGCATTCTATTTGATAATTAAAACTGAAGAGTTCCTGGGCTCTTTTACGCTGTATTAGTAGATTATCAAAGGGAGAAAGAATTTTAACTTTTTGTCTAGGCAGCTTACTTAACAGTAACTGCTCAGCACCTGATAACGCATAATATAGCTCACCTGCTACTTGCAACTGAATAATCTCGCCTTGTTCTAGTAATACATCCAACTGCTGCTTTATTGGTCCTTTTATTCCCTTGAGAAGATAGCCGAACTGACTCGCTTTCGCTAATCCTTGAGCTTGTAAGTAGTGGCAAATAAGGTAGCGACAGTACTCTTCTTGAGTTGGCAACTCTTGATCGATATCGTTGGGTAAAACGCGCTGCGTTAAATCGTATACCTTTTGAAACCCTCGGCGCTCACTGACCATCAAGTCTCCTTGCATAAAGAGCTGCTCTAAAGCCACTTTTGCAGGTTTCCAATCCCACCACCCCTGCACATTTTCGCGTTTATGGGCAAAGTCTTTAGCCATAAGAGGTCCACGATCGCGCACTTGCGCTAGCACCTCATTCATCATCTTCAGGTCTTTTTTGAACCAGTGCATCTCCCCTTGTTTAATTGCGTTTTTGCGCACTAAGCTATATTTATAATCTCGCATTGGTAGATAGGCAGCAGCATGCGACCAGTATTCAAAAATAGATTTATTCTTTAATAACTCATCTAACTGTGATTCTTGATAACCCCGCACGCGATTATACAAACTATGGTGATGGGCTCTGGCAATAACTGAGATTGAATCTATCTGTATATAACCCATTTGCTGGATGCTTTGTAAAGCTGCGACTGCACCTTTCAGCCCAGCTTTACTAAAGTGCAGTTTATTTTGTAACACTACAATTTTCTGAGCTTGATCAATGCTGAGCGTTGGTATGTGCGACACTGTAACTCCCTTTTAAATATCGTTGATAGCTCTATTTTAAATTTTCTTAAACGCTAGAGATCAAAGTTATACTTTCATCCTTGAATTCTTTTACGCTAAAATACCTGAGGAACATGCGATTAAGTCCCAAACGCCTCTGGCGTACAGGATTTCTCGTGATTGAGGCAATGCTTACAGACGGGCTGGTTGCCCGGCGAAAAGCATTAACAAAGATCACGGAATATCCTGTAAGCCCCGTAGGGTGGACAACTAAGGGGCCATCTCCTTTGTCAAAACACTTATAAAGGACTCGCCATTCACTGCGTATTTTTCCGAGGATCTCGCCCCTTAGTTATCCACAGAGAAGATTTGGGGACTTGATCGCATGTTCCTCGACACTTTTTCTTCAAAATATAGCTTCTTCAGATTCATTAAGCGAGATAAAACAATGCGTTATTTACATACTATGGTTAGAGTTAACAACCTAGAAAAATCGTTACACTTCTATTGTGATCTACTTGGTCTAGTTGAAGTTAAACGTACAGACAATGAGCAAGGACGCTTTAGCTTAATCTTTCTTGCTGACCCAGAAAATGCTGAGCAAGCCAAAGAAACACAAAGCCCGGTGCTAGAACTTACTTACAACTGGGATACTGAAGTTTATGATGAGGGCAGAAACTTCGGACACCTCGCATACGAAGTTGATGATGTTTACGCTATTTGTGAAAAGCTACAAAATGCTGGCGTAACAATTAACCGCCCACCAAGGGATGGTTGGATGGCTTTTATTCGCTCCCCCGATGGTGTATCAATTGAATTGTTGCAAAAAGGTGAGCACCTTGCACCTGCAGAACCTTGGGCATCTATGGAAAATACCGGTAAGTGGTAATTGTAAACGTTACGCTAAACGATGCTCCTGTGATTTAGATGAGTAAAATTCTCTCATTCTTCAAAAAAAAGCCTAAATCAAACACTACTGATTTGGGCTTTGAATATGAAATAAAGCGCAGCCGCCGCAAATCTTTATGTATCCAGATAAAGCGCGGGCAAGTAAGAGTACTAGCCCCCGTTCGCTACCCTTTGATTCACATCTCTGATTTTGTTCAGCAAAAACAACATTGGATACATAAGAAGCTAGCCGAACAACAACTTGCTCAAGAACTTCGCAAAGATTTAAGCTCTGCTGATCAACTTCTCTATAAAGGGGAAAATTACCAAGTTGATTATCAGCGCGATCGGCAATTTAAGCTAATCATCGACAATCAGAAAATCACCCTGTTCATCCCCAATAGCGTGCAAACACAAAATATCGAGCGCTATAAAAAGCAAAAAATAGCCCTCTGGCTCAAACAACAGGCAAATAGCGATTTCCCAACACGGCTTGAAAAACTGAGCAATCAAACATCGTTAACGCCGAATGGGTTAACAATCAAGCAGTACAAAGCACGCTGGGGAAGCTGTAATAATAAAGGCCATATCAACCTGAACTACTTGTTGATGATGACCCCTGATTTCGTGATCGACTATGTCATTATTCATGAGCTCTGCCATTTAGAACATATGAATCATTCGGCACAGTTTTGGCAATTAGTGGCTTATCACTGCCCACACTTTAAAGAAGCTAAACAATGGCTTAAGCAAAACTCCCAACAACTACACGCTTTTCATGATTAGGAGCCGCAATGTTAGATTGGTACTGTAAGAAATTTCACCAGCTAAGTACGACAGAGCTTTATGCCATTATCAAAGCTCGCCAAGATGTATTTGTGATTGAGCAGCAGTGCATCTATCCCGATCTAGACGGGCTAGATCACGATTGTTGGCACTTATTTGCTCTCGCAACAAAAGAGCATTCACAGACAAATGATGATTGCACAATAGCTGCTTACTTAAGAATTTTGCCACCTGGGCTACACTATCCTCAAGCTGCATTTGGTAGAGTATTAACCACATCCAGTGCAAGAGGCCTTGGCGCAGGCAAACAGCTTGTTCATAAAGCTATTGAGAAAATTCACGCCGAATACCCTTCTCAAGAGATCAAAATCTCCGCTCAGCTATACTTGCAGGATTTCTACCAAAGTTTTGGTTTTAAACAAATCAGCGAGATTTATGATGAGGATGAAATCGATCATATCGACATGCTCATCCAAGCTAAATAACCCTAAGATTAACGCAAAAAAGCGCCTTTTTAATCATTCTAAAAAGGCGCTGCTAGTTTATGAAGTTGCTTGAGGGGTCTTAGAGTAACGAGATATTACCTGCTGTAATTCATCAGATAGCTCAAATAATCGACCACTTTCTTCAGAGATTTGTTCAGCCACTTCACTTGATTCATTCGAAGCGTGCTGCAGCGTGGTCAACGATTTATTTATCTCTTCCGAGACACTGGTTTGCTGTTCCGATGCTGTGGCAATTAAAGTATTCATTTGCGTAATACCTTTTACTGATTTAGCAATCGTATCTAATGCTTGCCCTGCCTCTTCAGCTCGCTCACCAGCACCTTCTGCTTTGGCTTGACCGGTTGCCATCGCAGTTACCGCATTACGGGTACCCTCTTGTAAACTCTCTATTGCTTGTTGAATTTCTTGAGTTGATGTTTGGGTGCGTTGCGCTAAGTTTCTTACTTCATCTGCAACAACGGCAAACCCACGCCCTTGCTCACCCGCTCTTGCTGCCTCAATCGCTGCGTTAAGTGCTAGCAAGTTAGTTTGCTCGGCAATTCCTTTAATCACATCTACGATAGAACCAATACTTTCACTATCGGCCTCTAAAGATTTAATACTCACCGAAACGTTTTGCACATCACTTACCAACGCATTAGTTGCTTGTACTGCCTGTGCTGCAACCTGATTACCCGACTCTGCTTCCTCGCTTGTTTCGCGTGCACCGGAATCTGCTTCACTAGCATTTTTCGAGATTTCTTGTGCGGTAGATACCATTTCATTCATCGCAGCAGCTACTTGCTCTATTTCCCTGCGCTGTGTATTAATACTCTTATTTGCATTATTACTCACCGCTGTCATTTTGTTAGCGGATTCTGATAAATCACCCGTAGTATTCGTAATACTGTTAATCAGCTCACGCATCTGCAGCATCATTTCATTAAAACTGCTAGCGATTGATCCTAACTCGTTATTGCCTTTTACATTAAGCTGCTTATTTAAATCAGAGTTTTCTACAATCGAAACAATAGTACGATGAATGTGGTTAAGAGGTACGATTAATGAATTACGCATAAGTATGCCCAACCCGACGAGTATGCCTGATAGAAGCAAACCTACCACTGTCAAAATAACTAAAAAGCTATTATAGCTTGCCTCTATAGTTGCTTTTTCAACTTGAGCCACCTGCAGCTGGAGATTAACTAACTCTGTAATTTTTTCACTGATAGGGTCTATATCTTGATAAAGGGGGCCGTCTAAGTGATTGAGCTTGCCCTGCGCATTACCCGTTAACTTAGCAAGTTCAACATGTACATTTGCCAACGCTGCATTGGCTTTAGTGAAGAGCGCCTCGGCTTCGTTTGCTAACTTACCCTCATCAACGGTCAGCTCTGTCGACATGTATTTTTGCCACAGCTCGGTAATTTGGCTCTCAGATGTTTTAATCCCCTGGCCTGCTTCTTCAACAGTGATTATGCCCGCATTCGCTTTATTAATCGCATCAATAACAAAGACTGCATAGTTATCGGCGATGGTCTTTAAATCTTCTAAGGGGACAACACGGTCATTATAAATGCGTTCAACACCGGTATTGGTTTTATTTAGCTGATTAAGCATGAACACAGAAAGTAATATTATCGATACGATAGGAACTATCAATAGGGCAAGGAGTTTTGATTTTATTGAGACATCTTTTAACATCGTCTTTTCCTTCAACAGTGAATTTCAAATAACTGTCATTTAGTATAGACACAAAATTTTATTTATATGCGTACACCAAATGTTTTTTGAAACCGGAAGATCAATTAACTCTTTCTTCTCTAATTGCTTTTTATTTAACGCTCGCTAAACGTTAATTCTTTATTAATATTTAGATTCCTTATTAATCTAACGTTTTTAATTCTTTGGTTAATAATATATTAATATTCAATGCACGAAATGGGCTACAGCCCTTGAAAAACAGCACCTAAAACAAGATCACTTTGATCAAGAAACTGTAAACTATCTTATATAATTAGCTTTTTATCTAATAGACTTACAAATAGCCTATTAAATATTATCGGTAATTAATAGCTTTTTATTAACATTTTAATATCTGATTAATAATCAAAAACATAGACATTAACCAAAAATAAACAAATAATTAACAAAAAATAAACAGAAAGAGAAAGGAAGATTATTAAAGGAAATTTGAAAGGAAGTTAAAACGACATCTTAGAAAGCCGGACTAAATTACTCTCTATCCGGCTTTTCAATTAGTTTTTACCTAGGCATCTTATTGCTTTAAGTTTTTACCTTTTTCGATTGGCGCCAGATATCAAATACAAACAAAATAAGCGCAGCCCAAATAAAAGCAAAAGTTGTTAGCTTAGTTTGATCAAGCTCTTCTGAAAACAATGTAATTGCCATTATAAACATCGCACTTGGGCCTATATATTGAAATAACCCCAACATATAAAACGGAATACGCGTCGCAGCTGCAGAGAATGCTAATAAAGGTAAAGTAGTCACTATACCTGCACAGATTAGCACCGCATTTAGGGATAGCTCATTACTACTAAAGTTAGCGGTTTCACTTGAGAGTTGCGCCCAATACAACAAAGCAATAGGCAGTAGAATGGTGGTTTCTACAAACAGACCAGTCACCGCTTTTAAATTTACTTTTTTCTTTAGCAGCCCATAGATACCAAAAGAACCTGCTAATAACAACGAAACCCAAGGAATAGAGCCGTAAACAACTAACTGAATTATAACGCCTAATGTTGCCAGGCCAACGGCAAAAAGCTGTAATTTAGGTAGCCTTTCTCGCAGGAAGATCATTCCTAACGCCACATTTAATAAAGGGTTTATAAAATAACCTAAGCTCGCTTCTAAGAGCCTTCCATCATTCACAGCCCAAATAAAAATGAGCCAATTAAAGCCTACTAATATAGATGTACAAGCCAGTACTGAAAGCTGCTTAGGCATCTTCAGCAATTTTTTCACTTCAGCCACTTGCCCGCCAATAACCACCATTAAAAGTAGCAGCGCAAAAGACCAAATAATCCGGTGCATTAGAATTTCAGGTGCGGGAATATAATCAATATACTTGAAATAGAGCGGAGCTATCCCCCATAAGCTGTAAGCCGTTAAAGCGTAAATAACGCCTTTATTAAATTCACTTTTTTCCATTGTTAGACCTAATTGACTTGCGCGCAGGAGAGTATGAGATGAAAGCTATCGTTTTGTATTCGAATAGATAGTTTTTAAATATAAGAAGACGAGTACTGGTATAACAGATATAAATTCTAAGGCAAGCTTTGATTGTAAATTCACCGTAACTATTAAAAAATTAAGCACTTTCTTTGAAAGCACTCTCTCTTAATACTTTTTATTATCTACTTTCATAAACACTTATCACTCACCTTTTTCAATGCGCTAAGCTGTCGCTTCAACTGTAAAAATTCTCCATAAAATCAGTGCTCAACATCTTTTCTGATGATAGCTATTTACCCTTTGATTCGACGTGCTATCGTGTAAAATACAACAATGGAGCAACACATCTTATATTGTGCATTTAGCGATAAATCAATGCGTACCTGTTTAAAATATCTATCTTAAGGATACTGTTTAGTTTGAATCAATCTCAACCTTTTAGCGATCACAACATTAGACAAACGATTGAAGCTATCAGATCCGATGGTCAAAATGTCACACCTTGGGCAGTGCAATCGCGTTTAGGGGGTGGGGATTTTTTACGCATACAACAAATTATTGACCAGTTTTTTCCGGCTGTGAATCAACCCGCCCAAGAAGTACCTAGCAATAGTGCAAATAACAATGCTAGCCAAATGAGCTTCACTGCGCCAACAAATACCTCTCATCGCGCAGCCCACAAATCGCCAGCAGCTCCTTTATCATCTACAAGAGACAAACCTAGCAATCAAGATTTTATTGATAAGCAGATGCCGACAGATATCGAAGCGTCCATGTACAACATGCAAACTGCACTAGGGCAAATGGCTAATCAGATCTGGAGCGATGCGGCGGATAATGCGCAAGAGCAAGTCAGAGGAAAATTGTTTAGCGCACAGCAAGCACATGAGGAAGCTAAACAATCACTTGAAGAAGCATTGGCGGTTAACAAACAGATGGAATCAACGATCCATCAGTTAAGTGATCAAACAGAGCAGCTTAATCATGACTATCAAACAACGGTCAAAAAGCTAAAGAGTGAGCAGCAAGCTCTACAAGATACTCTGGTTGAACGTGATCGACTACAACAAAATGTAGAGAATTTAGAAAGCGAAAACCAGGCACTAGAACAAAAGGCATTTAACTCCAATATTGAAGCGGCGAAAGCGCAAGGCCTCGCTGATATTATAAAAGAGCAGCTGGCACTTGCGAAACAGTCTGAAAAGCAATTGCAAAAAGCACTTGATCGCTCTGAGAAAAAAGTTAACGAGCTCAATCGAGAACTACACTCTTCAGGCCAGTCATTGCGGGATGAGTTACGTGATAGGCAGATCCCAATGCATCCGCCTAAACGCCCTAAACCAACGCCAGAGCAAATTAACCAACAATATCCGCCGCAAGAACTACCTAGCCCAAGTGCTGCGGACATAAAACCTGCTCAGCCACTTGCGCCTAGCGCTGCTGAACCGCAAAATGAAGCGATTAGACAAATACCAGCTGCAGCAGCGACACCTGTACCGCCGCCAAAGGGCAGTTCTATTGAAGATTTAGGGCATAGTTTAGTACTCAATCGCGCGCACAAAGCATCACAAGCTAAAACACGTACTTTGACAGATAAACTGTTTGATCGAAAAAAACACCCTTTTAAAAATAAAAAGAAATAGCCCCTTAGAGGTATCAACCAACTTCAAGGGATTTTTTACAAACTTTGAAGCAGTTACCTCTATCGCTATATAGAGGTCTTAATGTTTCACAACCCTAGTAATACCTACCCTTACCCATCTCGAAGAACAGCCACCTATGCCAAAAACGGTATGGTATCGACAACTCAATCACAAGCCGCACAAGCGGGATTAGCCGTGCTGCAACGCGGTGGCAATGCAGTAGATGCCGCTATTGCAACCGCAGCTGCGCTGACAGTCGTTGAACCCACCAGCAATGGAATTGGCGGCGATGCATTCGCACTGGTGTGGATGAAAGGGGAACTGCATGGCCTAAATGCAAGTGGCCCTAGCCCTAAAGCGCTTAATGCTGAGCGAGTTAAAGCTCTAGGTCATAACGAAATGCCCTTGCACGGCTGGTTACCTGTCACAATACCTGGATGCCCAAGCGCATGGAATTTACTTGCAAAGCGATTTGGCAATTTACCTTTAAGTGACACTCTTAGCGCTGCTATTAAACTTGCACGTGAAGGCTTTGTTGTATCCCCTACTATTGCGGCTCAATGGCAACAAGCTGCTGACATTGATGATAAAGAGGAAAACCTGACAGCAACAGCGCATTGGCGAAGCTGTTTCTTAAATAACGGCAAAGCACCAAAAGCAGGAGACATTGTTACACTTGCTGATCATGCTGACACTCTTGAAACTATTGCAAATACCGATGCACAAGCTTTCTATCGAGGTAGTATTGCCAAGAAAATAATTGAACACGCCAGTAACACAGGGGGTTATCTTAGCGCTGAAGATTTGGCCAGCTACGAAGCTCAATGGGTTGAGCCTATTAGTGTTAATTATAAAGGCTACGATATCTGGGAAATCCCACCAAATGGGCAAGGTATGCTAGCATTAATGGCACTTAATATCCTAAAAACACTCCCTCAAGAACAACGCGAGAGCTGCGATACCTATCACAAACAAATAGAAGCGATGAAGCTCGCCTATGTAGATGGGCAAAAGTACATCACCCAAGAAGACAAGATGGCCGTTAAAGTCATTGATATGCTCAGCGACTCGTATGCTGATCAGCGCCGCCAATTAATTACTGACACAGCAATGCTGCCAAAGCACGGCAAGCCAGTTTCTGGCGGGACAGTTTATCTTGCTACTGCTGATAACGAAGGCAACATGGTGTCTTTTATTCAGAGTAACTTCCATGACTTTGGCTCAAGAGTTGTCATACCTAATACAGGTATCTGCTTGCAAAATCGCGGTCGTAGCTTTTCGCTAAACCCCAAGGATGCAAACTACTTAGAAGGGGCAAAAAAGACATTACACACAATCATTCCCGGCTTTGTTACTAAAGAGAACCAAGCAATTAGTGCCTTTGGCGTTATGGGTGGTTTCATGCAACCTCAAGGGCACGTACAAGTCATCACTAATATGATTGATTTTAAAATGAACCCGCAAAGCGCCTTGGACGCACCAAGGTGGCAATGGCTTAAAGAACGAGAGGTAGCTATTGAACATCAAGCTCCACCTTTTATTGCCCAAGGCCTGAAAAATAAAGGCCATGATATTAATATCTTAGCAGATGCTGAAAGCTTTGGTCGTGGCCAGATTATCGTACGTGACCCTACGACAGGGGTACTTTGTGGAGGCACGGAGCCCAGAGCAGATGGCTATATAGCTGCTTTTTAAAAAGTTTACTTTGAACCCTCAGCATTACACTCTACAGCCATAGCAGTCACTTTGACCTGCAATGGCTGTCACTGCTCCCCTGCAAACTGAATATCCATCTAGCCTGTATATTTTCTCTTCACTGTTAAAAAGTACGAATATTGCTACTTTTAAAAATTATTTACTCTATTTATAAACACTTCTTGAAATGCTCGTCTAGACTACTGATTACTATCTATTTTTAATCAATTCAACAGGTCAAATAATAAGCCATTTTACTAAACAACATTAACTGAATATAAAATGATTTCATTTAATGTTAATACTTTGTATAGTTCCGGTTCATTTAAGCTGTTTATATACAGAATCTTATTCAGCTTAGCTTAATTTTTTATATTTAGAGGCAGCGAATAAGTCCAAACCTTTCCTGAGCATCAACCTCTCAGGCTAACAAAACAGGATGTTTGCTTAGCTACTAATTTTATTAGTTCTACCGTTTTACCATTCACTAAATGCCGTACTAGTGAAGATAGACCAGTTACTAGGAGATACTGTGATATTTACACTTGATATTATTGAAATAACTCAGAAGATGGTACCTAGATCCGTACCAGAGTTTGCCAACATGCTCGGTGGCAAAGCTGAGCGATTGGTTGATTTAAATAACGCCCACTTTGAAAACTATAGGATTGTTGATCACGATTTAGGGGCAATGACTTATATCAACGTCAGCTGTCCGTTTAAATGGGGATATTATCGTTTCGAATTTACACTGCACAATAGCCGTATCGACTATCAAAGCGTGACTGATAAGTATGGGAAACCCAATGCAGAAAATACCGGAACCAACCCTCCTTATTATGCCTACATTGAGTACGAAGTAGATGATATGTGCTTGATTTTCACCTTCAACACATCATCTTTGCAACCACAAAGCAAAGTAATCAAATTGCTCGTAATGCTATAAGCCTCGATATTAGGGACAATAGACATAACAGTAAAAGGTACTTAACGAAGTTTTTTTAAGCACCTTTTACACTCACTTTATTATTCGTATCTCGACTGCTCACTATCAACTCATCATTAAAATCCATATAACGCTGCTTAGCCAAACGATCGTACAAAAGCACATTGACACTCGCCGCAAGGTTCATACAACCGATAGTAGGCACATAAACAACTGCATCTGCATTATCCACCAACTTTTGGCTTACGCTACTATCTTCAGCGCCAAAGACATAAATCGCTTCATCAGGGTGTTCAAAATCCGGTAGTGGTATCGCCCCTTCCACAAGATCCACGCACACTAACTTACGCCCATCCTTTTTATAATCGATAAAGTTATCCACTGGCTGTAGCGGAATATGCTCACTGACATTTTTAGTATCCGTATAAAACTTAGCTGCGCGATCGTAGCGCTGGCCTGTATACAACACTTGATCCACTTGATAACAACCTGCCGCACGCATTACAGCCCCGACATTAGTTGGGCTTTTAGGATCTGTTAAACCAATAAACACACTGTGTTTTTTATCTTTACTTTGCATGCTAAACCTTACGACTGCTGCCACTGAGTAATTAATTGAGCTAACTTTTCTGGTTGCTCTAAAGGTAAAAAATGACCACTTTCTGCTACTTGGTGAGCCTGTATGACAGGGCTTGTTTGAGCTAATAACTGCATTTTAGCTGGATCAACTAACTGATCACTCTCCCCCCAGCAAAACCAAATAGTCCTTATCTTATCAACCAGGCACTGGCATAGATCTTTACGCGTAGATAACGGAACTAAAAAATGTGCTAGCTGCTTTTCATCAAACTGCTTATCCATCTGCTGGATTAGCGCTATCAAGTTCTGATCATCATGACTCTTTATATCAATAAAGCTTAATACTCTTGAGGCTGATAACCCTGAATAACCATTTTTCATCACCGCTGCCACAATACGCTTACGCTGTAGCATTTCAGAATCAGGCAGTGCAGTTGGCGTATTAGCGACCACCATTAAGCGCTCAAGTGATGCACCTACTTTTAAACTTACAGCACTCGCTAAATAGCCTCCCAACGAAAAGCCTAATAAGCTGTAAGTTCGGTTATTTCGAGAAGAGTCAATTTGAGCAATCAAATCCCCCACAACATCATCTAACGTGCCACTGAGTTTGATATTCAGGTGCACTAATTCATAATGATCAGGAAGCTTAGGCCATAGCGCTTGCCAAACTTGCTCAGTACACATAGTTCCGGGAATAAAATAAATCAGTGACATACAGATCTCTATTGAAAAAAAGCTATTCTAACCGAAACACTAAAGCAATCGCAGTACTTTTAATTATTCAAATCATGCAATAGGCTGAGGCAATGATAAATCAACTTCACCACTTACTTCTTCGTGCAACCATTGAATAAACGCTTTGATATGTGGCTCATCTGCACGCTCGGCTAGGTTCAATACGTAGTATGAATAATCGACCTTGATTTTGTGATCAAAGGCGACAACAAGGCGGCCAGCATCAATATCATTTTGCGCTAGTGCTTGGCGCCCCAGCACTATCCCCGCACCCGCTGCTGCGGCATTTAACGCATGATCAGCTACGTTAAAATGCATCGCTTTTTCCTTATTGGTAAAATTCGTCACTCCCATCTGCTCAAACCACTGATGCCAGCTCGCTATACTAAAGCGTTGATCGACATGAGTATCATCGTATATCAAAGTTTGCCGCTGTAAATTTGATAAGGTAATTGGCCCATGCAGCGCTAAAAACTGAGGGCTGCACAAAGGTACTAAATAATCATCAAACAATTTCGCCACTTGATACTGTGGATAATTTCCCCCACCAAAGCGAATAGCCACATCCACATCGTCAGTTGTTAAATTACTGAGCGTCAATGATGCAGATATACGGGCATCAATCTGCGGGAACTGTGTCATAAAACGATAGAGCCTAGGTGCCAACCACTTGGCAGTAAAAGCAGGTCCTGCAGATATCACTAACACATTACCACTGCGTTTTTTCTGCAATGAATGCAACGCTTGATAAAATTGATCGAAGCCTTGCTCAATGCCAGGTGCTAATAACTTCCCCTCAGCTGTCAGCTCAATTGACCGGTTCAGGCGGTTAAATAATTTTACCTCTAAGTGCTCTTCAAGCTGCTTTATTTGATAACTCAACGCAGCAGAAGTTACAAATAACTCTTTAGCCGCCTTAGTAAAACTCATGTGCCTGACAACAGCATCAAAAGCCTTTAATGCATTTAAGGGAGGTAAACGTGGTGGACTCATTAGTTTTCCTTCTATCGATTTTATGAGTTTTACAACTTCAGTTGCCTTTTATAGATTCAGTAACATTTATAACCTCAGCTGCTTATGTTGCTGATCTGCTCTAATGCTTCAAAACCTGAGTTAAAATAATTTTAACCGAAGAGATAGAATAACTCGTTTGTCGTCATTCAATCAAGCTTCTAAAATGCTCCTATAAATTGATCAACGGTCATACCAGAAAAGGAGTATATTTCATGAGTGATTGCCAACCTGCAAATTTAAACGCCACTGAACACTTAATTAATTTGGATGCAAAAATGCTTAACTGCTACAGAGAAAGGGCGCTCAAAGAGAGATCCCTGGCCTGCCACCACTTAATTGCAGCAATTAAAGGAAAGTTTAACTTTATGAAAAGGGAAAAGTAATCTTGCTCTTTTGGTGTATCGGTTTATAGAAAGCAAAGGTATTTATTGTCATTAAATATCTTTGCTTAGAGCTACAAATCAAACCAACGAGTAAATTAAACTTAAGTCAATTCATACCAGGCATTCGAATCAGCTCTGATACTTCAAGTGTCCCACCCAGCTCAAGAAAAGGGCAACCTTGTGCCAGCGCCACTGCTTCCTCAAGGGTTTCAGTTTCCACTATTGTGTATCCCGACATCCCACTCTCACTCGCCACTTGAGGCTTAGCATTCGCTGTTAACGTGTGTGTATTTTTAAGTGGATTTGCGGGACTTACCGCCCGCTCTCCTAAACTCCCCAGCCATTGCATATACTTTGCCATATGTATTTGCCCCTCTTTTTCAGAAGCTGGACGATCTCCACCAAAATACACAATAATAAACTTTGTCATTTTTTAGCATCCTTTCATTAAAATTATAATTAGTTACTTTCGTCCCCACCAGCGATTAACACTTTCGCAATAATCAGTATATTGCTGCCCAAACTTATTCGCTAAATAGCGCTCTTCCTTAGCGATCACTAATCTCAAAATGATCATAGTTGCCGGTATTAAGGAAAACAACATCCAAGCACTATTGAAATATATAGCTACCGCAATGCCAACGAGATTAAATGAGAGATAAATTGGATTGCGGCTATAGCCAAAAACACCACTATTGACGATTTGTGAGGTGGGCTTCCACGGCTCAATACTTGTGCGTGAAAAGTGCAGCTTTAAAACAGCAGCAAGTGCTATACAAGCGCCAATTATAAAGATCAGCACAGTGCTTTGAAAACGCCACTCAATCGGGAAAAAAGCGAATGGAATAAAGTAATTAACACCCCAAGCTGAACTTAGAGCAAACAGATATATCAGTGGTGGGGGAAATCTAACAGCAGCCCCTTTTTGATCATTTTCCATGCTATTATCCCTCGATCATTAGCACATGAGAAATTGAGTTATGGCACTAACAGGACACTACCTAATCACTGGTGCTGCCAGTGGTATCGGCGCAGCAACGGCCAAAAAAATTGCAGGGCCCAATTGCACACTAATATTGCAGACTAAATCTAATGTAACAGGCTTGAACGAAATAGCCGAACATTGTCGTGCAAAAAGCGCGCAAGTGATCACGATACAAGCAGATTTAACAGATAGAGCCGATACACAGCGTTTAATTGATAACTGCTTACAACAAAGTAATTCTCTTAATGGCGTGGTTTCTACTGCAGGATACCCTGACTGGGGAAATTTCGAGCAGCTTGATGAAGAGAGCTTGATACAATCAATGCTGTTAATGCAACAAAGCACCTTTATGTTGTTAAAACATTTAAACAAAGCTCTGAAAAACACTAAAGGTAGTTTCATCGGCGTTAGCACTTTTCTCGCGCATAAAATGCAGGTAGGCAACAACATTACCCCTGCATCATCATCTGCTAAAGCAGGTTTAGAAGCATTGATTAAATCTTATGCGGTGCAATACGCGCACTGCGGTATACGGGCTAATGCAATTGTACCTGGCTACATCAAAAAAGACGGTGCTAATCACAAACCACTAACCCCCGATGCTTTGGCGCAAATTAATGCACGTATTCCAGCAGGCCGATTAGGATTGCCTGAAGAGGTTGCCAGCTTAGCCCAGTTCTTACTTGGTCCTCAAAGTCGTTATATCACAGGGCAGTTAATGCACATAGATGGCGGACTATTATTAAAATAGCTTTAGAATATCAATAAAAACCTAGCATTCTTATGATCTATATCAACAACCTCAAAAAGGCGCTAATTGAAACCATGTTATAATAAGCGCCGTTTTTCACACCCCTTATTTTACACATCAATTTAAACGAGCTTTTTTGATTATGTCCATCCCCGAACTACTCTCTCCCGCAGGTACACTGCGTAACATGAAATACGCTTATGCCTACGGTGCTGATGCCGTCTACGCAGGGCAGCCTAGGTACAGTTTAAGAGTACGAAATAACGACTTTGACAGTCAAACGCTCGCAGAAGGGATTCAGTACGCGCACAATTTGAATAAGAAGTTTTACCTTGCCAGTAATATTTTGCCGCACAACAGCAAACTGAAAACCTATATAAAAGATCTCACTCCGATTATAGAAATGGGCCCTGATGCTCTGATCATGTCTGACCCTGGTCTGATTTTTTTAGTTAAAGAAGCTTTCCCGCACATGCCTATTCATTTGTCAGTGCAAGCAAATACGATGAACTGGGCCGCGGTAAAATTTTGGTATAGCGCAGGCGTTGAACGTATTATTTTATCAAGAGAACTCTCCCTCGATGAAATCGCTGAAATCAAACAGCGCTGCCCTGAAATGGAAATTGAAGTCTTTGTACACGGTGCTTTATGTATTGCTTATTCAGGGCGCTGCTTGTTATCTGGCTATATCAATAAAAGAGATCCAAACCAAGGTACTTGCACGAATACATGCCGCTGGAAGTACGACGCCCATGAAGCCACACAAAATGATTCAGGGGATGTGGTTCCTGTTCAACAATACGAGCCTGAGCCTGCTTTAGGGGAAGGTACCCCAACCAATCAAATCTTTTTACTGCAAGAAGAGACCCGCCCAGGGCAATACATGCCCGCTTTTGAAGATGAGCACGGCACATACATCATGAACTCTAAAGACCTTAGAGCAATACAGCATGTGCATAAGCTGGCTGAAATGGGTGTCGACTCTCTAAAAATTGAAGGGCGTACTAAGTCACACTACTACGCATCACGCACTGCACAAACTTACCGTCAGGCGATTGACGATGCTGTAGCTGGCAGACCTTTTGATATGTCTTTAATGGATGAGCTAGAAAACCTAGCAAGTCGTGGCTATACCGAAGGTTTCTATCGTCGCCATGTGCACGATGAGTATCAAAACTACGAGCAAGGCAATTCTGTCGGTGTACAACAGCAGTTTGTCGGCGAAATCAATGGCTACGATAAGCAAACAGGTTTGCTGGATATCAACGTTAAAAACCGTTTTGAGAAAGGTGACACGCTTGAGCTAATGACACCACAAGGTAATTCCAAGTTTGTCCTTAATACCTTGCTCGATAAAAACAGCAATCATGTTGAAGCGGCACCAGGTTCTGGTCATCAAGTGAAAGTTGAATTGCCTTTAGAGGGTGATATTGATCTTACTTACGCTATGCTGATGCGTGACTTACCAAAGAAATAATTATGATATAGCCAGTGCCGCTCTTGCTGCACTGGCTAATTCTAAATAGATTTAAACAACCGGGCGGCTCAAAGCAAAGGTCTGGGTTGTTTTTGTATAATCATCCCCACCCATTTTCCCTACGGCGCCTAAAGCAACAGACTGTATTTTAGTCCCTTCTACATATTCATCATCCACATAAATACCGACGACATCCAATAGCATCATACTGCCACCCATGGGCTGATCTGAGATAGTCACAATCTCCCTAAGCTTACATTCATAGCGTACTTTCGCTTTAGCAACCCCAACAGTATCAACACTTTCACTAGCTGTTGTCTCGATACCAACAGCAGTAAACTCATCAGTACTTGCAGGGTAGTTGGCGCAGCTTGCATTCATTTGTTCAACAGTTTCAAAATCGACCACATTGACAACACACTCCCCTGTTTCCCTTAAGTTACGCAGCGTATCTTTATCTTTTAAATCTCGCGGTAGCACTTGTGTCACACTCAGCACAGGTGGATTGCAGCTGGCAACACTAAAAAATGAATACGGAGCTAAGTTGGCAATACCCTCAGCACTTTTGGTACTTACCCAAGCAATAGGACGCGGCACAATTGCGCCAACTAAAAGTTGATAACAGGCAACAGGATCAATTTGATCACTTTTAAAATACATAGCTTTTCCTTAGTAAAGGCAAATATAGAATAAGGCAGAATAGCGAAAGATGATTTAAATAATACAGCACGATAGCGATGATACGATTAGACTTTCAGACTAATTCACTGAAATGCGCGCATCCATTGATTTAGATGCTGTAATAACTGCTGAGCACCTTGAGGTAACTGTCGTCCTAGGCGTGTGACCATATGGGCTTCACCTGCGTTTAATACTTCATCGGCAAGGGGCAGTGCAACGAGTTGCCTGTCTTTAATTTCACTCGTTATGACAAACTCAGGTAAGAAAGTAATTCCCATATCAGTTCTCACAAACTGTTTGAGTACTGCAATTGAATTGGTAGTCAAGGTGCTATTAAAACGTAAACGTTGCTTAAATTCCGCCAGAGCCAATAACTGTCTTACCCCAAAGCTACTCTCTGAAAGCGCGAGTGGATAATCAATCAAATCCTTTAACAATAAAGGTGAGTGGCTTTTTGCCAGCGGATGCTCAGGGTTCACCACCGCACAAATAGGCTGCTGACTGATAAAATGGGAGCGAATATTTGGATGATTAGCAGGATGAAACAGTAAACCGATATGAGCTTCATCTGTCTCGATTTGACGAATCACTTCATTAGAACTCGCCAAATTAATCGACAAAGTCAGCTTTGGGTGCTGTTTGGTAAACTCTGATAATGGCCCATTCATTAGATCATTAACAAAGCCTTCACCGATCACTAACTTTATATGACCTAATTGCAAACCTTGCAAAGCGAGCAATTGACCAATACAGCTTTCCTCACTACTTTTTGTTTCACGATAATAGCGAAGTACAATCTCACCCGCTTGCGTCGCACTAACACCTTTTCGGTGCCGCTCGATCAATTGGCATGACAGCTCTTCTTCAAGAAGAGCGATGTGGCGGCTAATCGCTGAAGGCGCCACATTGAGTTTATCAGCCGCAGCACGAATGGTACCGGCACTTATTGCCTCATAGAGATAGGCCACACGTTTTTCTTTGATCTCTTTCATTGCAGCTAATCCCTAAAGAGCATCTCTAAAAATTCAATTGTGCCGATGCCAATAATATTAAACGAGATGCTGCTGTGTGAGTGCAACCCAATAACTGGCACCTAGCGCTAACACTTCGTCGTTAAAATCATAGTGTGGGTTATGTAAGCCTTTACCGCCTTCCATGGTGCCATTACCGATCCAAATATAGGCACCAGGTTTTTCTAATAACATAAAGGCAAAATCTTCAGAGCCCATACTCGGCGCTTGGTCAAGCAATACGTTTTCAGCGCCTACTAATGCAGTGGTGACATCCGTACACACCTTAGAGTGATCAGGATGGTTTTCAGTACAAGGTGCAACACGGCGATAATCTAACTCACCTTTAGCACCAAATGCTTCGCAGATGCTGGTAATACGCTGGCGCATTAATGTTTCTATCTGATTTTGCTGTTCCTGTGAAAAGGCTCGGCATGTGCCAGATAATGTCACTGAATCTGGGATCACGTTATACGCTTCCCCACCGTGCATTTGAGTGATACTCACTACCCCTGAGTGCAGCGGATCGAGATTGCGGCTGACGATACTTTGCAGGGCGCCAATTAACTGACCTGCTACCATAATAGGGTCAGTACCTAAATGTGGCATGCCGCCATGACATCCTTGACCACTAATGGTGATATCAAACAAATCCATCGATGCCATTACCGGTCCTTTATGAACCGCAAACTTGCCTTGCTCTATTCCCGGCCAATTATGCATACCGTACACAGCATCAACATTGAATTGCTCAAACAGCCCTTCGTCACACATCATCTTCGCGCCGGCTTCACCCTCTTCAGCAGGTTGGAAAATAAAAACGACGGTTCCCGCAAAATCTCTGTTTTCAGAAAGGTATTTAGCAGCGCCTAACAGCATAGCCGTGTGCCCATCATGACCACAGGCATGCATTTTCCCTTTGTGTTGCGAGCAGTGATCAAAACTGTTTAACTCTTGCAGATTAAGCGCATCGATATCTGCACGTAAACCAATAGAACGATCGCCAGGCTTATTGCCTTTTAAGGTTGCAACTACACCTGTTATCGCTAATCCAGTGTGTACTTCCAGATCAAAGCTTTGCAGTAGCTGCGCAACCTTTGCAGCAGTGCGATGCTCTTCATAAGCAGTTTCTGGATATGCGTGTATATCACGTCGCCAATCACGCATTTGCTGGTGTAGTTCGCTATCTTTAACAATCAATCCCATTGTGTTTCCTCATTATTATTAGATCCTAAATCAGCTTAAATATTTTCATCTGATGCATAGCTATATCAGGGAAAAATTGAAAGCTTCAAGGGTATATTTCTATTATTGTATTTCCAGCATAATGTGGAGCAATGCGTAAACCGCCTTCCTCTGTGAGGATATACTCGACTTGATTAGCCTCTAAGTAACCCTTTGCTTGGTCAATAGAATCTGTCGTCACACGAATTGCTATGCCACTTGGATATTGGTGCTCATCACAAGGAATCTCAACACCTGCAAAACGCACTTTCGCCCGCTCTGGGCTAAGTACTTCAAAATCACCTCTATCTGTTTTTGCAACTAAGCGGTCATTATCAATACTCACAGCCTGCTCACCGTAAATGCCTGTGAAGCGAGAATAAAAATCTGCTGGATTTTCAGCGACATAACTTACCATGGTAATAGCATTAGCGCCATTAGGATGTGTCATCCAATCTTTAACCCAAACTAAATCCGGCCTGTGTTGGTGGCAAAAAAAGTTAGAAATCGCAGGCTCTTGGGAGTTTATTAGCATCACCAAAGAAACGACGGCTTCCTCTTCTGATCCATCTGGTCGGTGTGCAACTCTTCGAAAATCAACAATCCCTTGGTTCTCTACTTGGCGCTCTTCTAACATTTTATGGTCAGCTCTGGCATCTTCGCTGTGCAGCGCAACCAGAGATATTCCCTCTTTACGCTCAATTGAATTTTGAATGAAGCGGCCAAAGGCAAAGCCTTTTTCGTTCGTCATATCTAGCTTGCTATGATCATAAACACTGATTAGTTCAATGAAATTTTCAGGGAACATCAACAAGTGATTATCCGTTCCCCAAGGGTGATGATGCCTTGGATTAATGAAAAACCCCAAACGCTCAAAATCAGCCGCTGCTTTATCCATATCAGCAATTGCCACTAGTGGATGATCAATACCTAAATGATTCTTTTTATTTACTGCCATATTACACCTTCGTTTTTATTATTTGGGTTTAGCAATGGGGCCCAGCACGGTACTATTTGCTGCTACATTTTTAACAACAACAGTACCTCCTGCCACCTTGGCATTTGCACCTATTTCAATATTGCCATAAACCACAGTACCAGAGCCAATAAATGCTCCACGACGCACCTTTGGATGACGATCGCCACTACCTTTGCCTGTGCCTCCTAAAGTCACACTTTGAAAAATAGTCACATCATCTTCTACCACTGCTGTTTCACCTATCACCACCGCTACAGAGTGATCGAGAAATATTCCGCTACCAATCTTTGCTCCAGGGTGGATATCTACCCCGAATAGAGAGACGCATTTACCTTGAATAAAACTCGCCATCGCCCGCTGATCGTTGTGCCAACAGTAATGAGCAAACCGATAGCACTGTAACGCTTGATATCCACCAAAGAATAACAGTGGCGAATAATGATCTTTAATACTGGCATTAGAGCGCAACTGACAGAGCAAGTCTGCCAGCGCCTCTGCTTTAATTGTGACCTCAGGTAAACTAATTATGCCGTAGAGGTAACTTTGCCACTGGCTTATATCCTTTTCATCATCCGCCAGTTTTTCTGCCAACACATAACATAGCCCAGCTTCTAAGCTAGAATGATCGATAATATTGCGCTGCAAAAAAGCACTTAATAAAGGACTATTTTGCGCTTCATGCTCAGTCTCTTGTAAAATATTCAACCATAAGTTATCAACATCAATCTCACGTTCAAAATCTGCCATTTCACTCACCTTTCAGCGCTTTTAGCTTTTAACTCGCAACTCGCCACCGCCCTTATTCAACACTATAACCAAATTGAATGGCTGCATCTTTCGCTGTCTCTACCCACACGCTCTTGGTTTGGGTATATTCTAATAAGCCTTCATAGCCACTTGAACGGCCATAACCACTTTCCCCAAAACCGCCAAAGGGAGACATAACGTTAATGGCTTTATAGCTATTTACCCAGAAAGTACCCGCATTTACCTGTGCAGCCATACGGTGTGCACGCCCGACATTCGCTGTCCACACAGCACCCGCTAAACCAAAGCGGCTGTCATTGGCGATCTCGATTGCCTGCTCTTCATCATCAAAAGGAATCACCGAAACAACAGGACCAAAGATTTCTTCTTGGGCAACACTCATGCTGTTTTTGACATCGCCAAGCACTGTTGGTTTATAAAAGTAACCACCTTCTCCACCAGCAACTTCACCAGCTTGACCACCTGATGCAACAGTCGCACCTTGCGCAACGCCTTCTGCAACTAGCCCTTTAATGTGATTAAACTGGTTAATATTATTCACAGGCCCAACCATAGTATCTTCTAACCAAGGTAGATTGACTGCTATCTTGTCAGCTGCAGAGGCGAGTCTCTCAACCACTTGGGAGTAAACATTACTGTGCACTAACAACCTTGATCCTGAAACACAGCTTTGCCCTGCTGCTGCAAAAATGGCAGCTTGCGCTCCTACCACAGCGCGATCAAGATCAGCATCATCAAATACGATATTGGCTGACTTACCACCGAGCTCCAATACACAGGGAATCACACGCTGTGCAGCAGCCCCTGCAATTAAGCCACCCGTTTTAGGAGAGCCTACAAAGACCACTTTTTTACTGGCTTTATTGGCAATAGCTGCGGCGCCCGTAGTGTGTCCAAGGCCATTTACAATATTCACTAAACCTTTTGGAATACCTGCCTCTTCAATTAGCTTAGCAAGCACTGTAGTGCTTAAAGGTGTTAATTCTGATGGCTTTAAAAGCACCGCGTTGCCTGCACATATCGCTGGGGCAATTTGCCAACCGCCAGTGAATATAGGCGCGTTCCACGGCGTGATTTGCACCACAACACCATAGGGTTCATGGCGTGTGTAGTTTAAATGGCTAGTGGGTACTGGAATCACTTGCCCCGTCATTTTGTCACACCAGCCAGCGTAGTATTCAAACATCTCTGATACTTTGGACACTTCAACACGACAATCACGAATTGGTTTACCCGCTGAAATAGACTCCAGTTTAGCGAGCTGTTCAGCCGCTTCACGAATTTTTTGACCACAAGCGTACATCGCACGTCCACGTGCTGTCGCTGTCATCGACCACCACTGGCTCTGTGCTAATACAGCAGCTTGCGCCGCATCATTAACATTTTGATCGCCAGCATCTTGATACTGCATAAAAACTTGCCCAGTAGCTGGGTTCACTAAGTTAATAACTTCGCCGTGACCTTCCACCAGCGCACCATTAATCCAGCTACCAAAAGTTTCAGTGCCTAAAAGGCTCTTTAGAAGCCCTGCAACTTGCGCTTCACCATTATTCTCTACTGTAAATGTCATCTTAATTCTCTCTCAATTTGGCACGAATATTTCGGAAAACATTCGCGCCCTGTCTGTTTGCTCTTAGCTCTTAGCTCTCAGCTCTCAGCTCTTAGCTCGCAGCTCGCAGCTCGCAACTAAAATCTCTATAAATACTTTTTCACGATACAGTTAAAGTCATCTTCACCTGCGATATCAGTTTCGCTCTGAGCCCAAATTTCAGCTGCCTGTGCACTCATTGTAAGATCTGCATCCATCCCCATATCGCCAATTAACTGCTTCGCTAAACGCACATCTTTACGCATTAATTGCATGGTAAAACCCGAGTCAAAACCTTCATTTAAAACCCAACGCGGAAAGTTAACTTCACTAATCGCCGTTTTTCCAGAACCTGCATTGAGCCCTTCAATTAGTGCGGCAGGATCCAGCCCCGCTTTTTTACCCAGTGAAATGGCCTCTGCGGTGGTCACTAAATGAGCTGCACAAAGCAAGTTGTTAATGAGTTTGGCAACATGGCCGCTCCCGGAGTCTCCCAAGTGAACAACTTTGTTACTAAGGGCATCTAAAAACGGCATCGCGCGATCAAGTGCTGACGTTTCACCCCCAGCTACAATCACCATAGTGCCCGCACTAGCGCCAGCTGGACCTCCACTAACAGGACAATCGAGTAAATGATGGCCCTTTTCCTTGAGTGTTCTAGCAAGCCTGCGGGTCACCTCTGGCTCAGAAGTTGTGGTATCGACAATTAAAGTATTATCGCGGGCATGCTCCATCAAGCCATCCACACCACTGATAACTGCTTGCACATGTTTCGCCATCGGCAGTGACAAGATGATATCTTGGCTTAGCTCACACACTGCTTCGATACTATCAACGACCTCAACGCCAATGGCTCTTGCGGCTGCACGCTGAGATTCTCCTAGATCAGTACCGACAACACTGAATCCCTCTCTTATCAAGGTTTGCGCCATACCATTACCCATATTACCTAACCCGATAATGGCTATTTTTTTATTCGTTATTGTTTGAGTCATTGGCTCACCTCGTTAATCAATTTCATTTAAGACTAATAAGACTGAGCGTAAAAATAAATATAGAGAATTAAGTTTATTGTTCTCAAAAACGCAACACTAAATTAAATACAACACTTCAATAGCTATCTAGCTGGCCACTCAGAACGAACACCATAAAATTGATTTTGCCGTAAATTGGACTTTTAAAGTTTCTTTACTACATTGGGAGTGCAGCTATTAAATCTTGTATACCCCTGTAATAAATAGGGTTTATCGAAATCGCTCTTCATATAGTCAGCACTTGAAAGCCTATATTTCGACTTACTATAACGACGAATATAACCACTAAGTAACTAGCATTTAACAAGGAGATAGGAGGGATTAATAGTAAGCAAAAACTCACTTTTATCGGGTAATCGGGATATGGCTTTTAGCGATTAGATGACCATGCTTTGAGCTCAAGTAAAACCTTCATGAGAATATCTATTTATGAAAATAAAGCAAAAAATCAGCTTAGCTGGTGGAGCTGCCACTCTACTAGCAGTCACTTCATTAACTCTTTTTTCAGTTATCCAAATCGATGAATTACATGAAAATATCGATACTCGTATCAACCACAGTATGCTTGAATCTGCCAAACAAACTCTCTCTTACCGTTTACAATCAGGTGCTGCTTCCGTTAGAGAAATTCTGGGCAACGGTATGAAAGTCAGTGCCTCACTCGCCCAATCTGCGATTGCCCTTAAACAAACTCACAGTGATAATGAAGATATTCGTGCCAAATACTCTCAACTACTCAGCTCAGCATTAAAAAACAATCCACAGCTGCTAGGCTCTTATATGCTGTTAGAACCTAATGCTATTGATAGCAAGGATGACCAATACCAGGGGTTAACGAACCAGGCCTACGATGATAGCGGGCGCTATATTCCTTATTTTACTTCTGAAAATAATGTTATCTCTGCAACTGCTTCTTTAGATTACGAAACTAGTGATTATTACCTGTGCCCCAAAGCCTCTAAAAAAGACTGTTTATTAGAGCCTTTCAGCTATCCTGTGAATGGCAAAGATGTGTTGATGACATCTCTTGTTAGCCCTATTTTAATTGATAACGAGTTTAAGGGAATCACCGGAGTTGATATTGCACTTGAGACTCTTAGTGAGTTAGCAGAGAATATAAGCAAAGACTTATACCCTGGTAACCAAGTATTAATTGTCACGGATCGTGCAACACTTGCAGGTAATAGCGCTAGTGCAGATCAGCTCATCAAAGATTCCAATGGAGCTGTAAACAATCGATTAAAAGAGTTTCTGGCAAATAACAAAAACCAAACATTATTATCCCCTGACGGCTCACAACTGTGGGTATTTATCCCTATCACTGTTGCTGCGAATTTACCCAGCTGGGGAGTGTTTGTATCTGTCCCCAAAACAGCAGTTCTCGCCGACGTTATTTTGTTGGATGAATTCATTAGTGTCCAAACAGATGCATTGATACATGGTTTATTATTAATGGGGCTTATCTCTATTTTATTGGCCAGTGCTTTAATTTGGTTCATTGCAGATAAGATATCGCAACCTATTAAAGTCATTGCCGCTTTTTTAGAGCAAGTAGCTAAGGGAGACTTTAGCAAAAGAGTAAACTGGAAAAGCAGCGACGAAACAGGTGAGCTAGCAGATGCCTGCAATCGCTTTTTGAGCCAAATCCAACCCGTTATATTACAAGTCACCAGTAGTAGCTTTGATATTCAATCGCAATCAAAAGACACTAAGCAAGTAGCCGAACAAACTCTCAGAGGTGCGAACCGCCAACAGCAAGATCTAATTACATTAGCATCCGCTGCTGAAGAGCTAGGAGTCACGGCAGCTAATGTCGCCGAGCATGCTGTCGAAGCCTCTAATATGACAGACAGCTCTCAATCTGCAGCCAAATCAGGTCAAGAAGTACTCAACCATGCAAACAGTTCTGTCACCGCCTTAGTAGACAACTTCTCTCAAGTCGCTGAATCCGTTGTTGCCCTAGAGCAAGAAAGTAAGAATATAAACAGCATCTTAGATGTTATCTGTGATATTGCTAGCCAGACAAACCTATTAGCCCTTAACGCTGCAATTGAGGCTGCAAGAGCTGGAGAGCAAGGAAGAGGCTTTGCAGTGGTAGCAGACGAAGTTCGCTCTCTTGCACTGCGCACTCAAGACTCAACCACTGAAATCCAAACATTGTTAGAGAGACTCAGCAAAGAAGCATCTCACGCATCTGGATTAATCAGCCATAGCCGCGAACAAGCGCAGAACAGTACGCAAGCGATGCAACAGACAAGCGAACAACTCATGGGGATTTTAGAATCTGTCGCAAACATTCACTTAGTTAACGCGCAAGTTGCCAGCGCCGCTGAGCAGCAAACCATTGTCGCTCAGGAAATCAGCAATAGTTTATCTGCTATATCTGAAATATCTGCTGAAAACGCCGTGGGAGCAGAGCAAACAACTAAGAGCTGCGATAACTTGGGGAGTTTATCAAGTACTTTGGCAAATCAGGTTAATAGGTTTACGGCTTAATAGCTTACTCTCTATCCCCTCAGCGAGCCTATCTATCTCCTGAGGGGAAGCTTTTTAAGAGAAGGGAACTAAATATTAACCACCTTTAACTTTTCAGTAAAAAACTCAATCCAAACCAGAGCTTTTCGTGTAAGCCCTCGACGGCTTGGATACAGCACATAGTAATTAATATCCGAGCTTCTCCAATCATTCAAAACTCGTTGTAACTGACCCGCCTCAACTTGGTCTCGCACCAGATAATTAGGAAAATGTGCTATCCCTGCGCCACTATTGACAACTGTGCGCAAAGAGCTGAAATCGTTGATGCTCAAAGATGGCTGTATATCAACACTTGAATGCTCACCATTACTATTTTGTAAAACCCATTGATGACGTTTATAAGCATCTGACATCACTAGTGTTTTATGTAATGTCAGATCTTCCAGCGATTCTGGAGTACCATTATTTTCTAAATAGGACGGTGATGCATAAAGCTCAGCGTGTGCAGAACCAAAACATCGACTAATCAAATTAGAATCGTTGAGCTGGCCGACTCTGATAACCAAATCAAACCCCTCTGCGATCAAATCGACGCGCCTGTTACTCAACTCAATATCTAATTCTATCTGTGGGAAAAGCGTCATAAACTCAGCCAAGTAAGGCGCCAATAAATACTGCCCTATCGCAACTGATGCACTAATACGCAAATGCCCCCTTGGAGTATCAACGAGTTGATGAATACTCTCTTGCGCACTATTAGCTTCTTCTACGATTCTTTGACAGTGCTGCAGATAAAGCTGCCCAGATTCAGTCACACTGACAGAGCGGGTACTTCGTTCCAATAACTGCACACCTAAGCTAGACTCTAGCGCCGCTAAGCGTCGGCTGACTTTAGATTTCGGTACTTTCAGCACTCTAGCAGCTGCTGATATTCCGCCTGTTTCTGCCACTTTGGCAAAAATCACCATATCGTTTAAATCAACCATCTTGTAGCTCTCCTTCACAAAAAGATGATTTTCACCTCTAGTCGTTCTAAATTTAGAACAGTGTTTTACAAATAAGCCACCTAGTCAATATTTTTGCAACAGTTATTATATCTATCAAGCACAACGCTCATAAATGTAGATAAAAGGACACCGCAATGAAAGCAATCACTAGTATCAATCACATTGGAATTAGAGTGCAGGACTTTGAAACTTCAACAGCATTTTATGTCAAGCTAGGCTTTAACTATATAGCAGGACCCATAGGACCTGAGCCTGTGGCTATCGTAGAACACCCGAGCGGTATCAATATCAATTTTATCCTCAATGCTAATCAGGCAGATGATAAAAATGTACTAATGGATATTGAGACAAAACATACAGGCTACACCCATGTTGCCCTTGAAATTAACGATGTTGAATCTGTTAAGAAAGAGTTACAAGCATTAGGCATTGCCATAACAGGAGAAATGAATCACTCAACAGGGCATGCCATTTTTATTCGAGACCCCGACAATAATGTCATTGAGCTTGGGCAATTCAACAAGCATCTATAAAGGCCTCTAAGAGCTTGGTTACAGGCAGTTAAATTATTAGTCTACAAACAGCACAAAAGGAAATCAGCATGAAAATATTAGCCTTTGCAGCAAGCAACAGCACAAAATCTATTAACCAGCAATTAGTCAAGTACACCGCCAGCCTTTGCAGTGATGATGAAGTTAAGATCATAGACATTAATGACTATGAAATGCCTATTTTTAGTGAAGATCGCGAACAAGCTTTAGGCTCCTCCCCTGAGCAAGCACAGCGTTTTTATCAAGCGATCAAAGATGCGGATGCGCTAATTATCTCTTTTGCTGAACACAATGGTTCTTACACTGCCGCGTATAAAAACCTCTTTGATTGGACATCTCGTATTGACGCTAAAGTGTTTCAAAATAAAGCGATGCTTTTGCTTTCAACCTCACCAGGCCCTGGTGGTGCTGCAAGTGTGTTAGCAGCTGCGAAAACGTCAGCTCCTTATTTCGCTGGCGATGTTAAAGCATCGTTAAGTATCCCAAGTTTTTATGACAACTTCGATACTGACAAACAACAATTAAATAATGCCGAATTAGTGCAGCAACTTAAGGAAGCCATTGCTGCACTTAATGCGTAAAACCCTATTTAGAGAAGTGAATTACCTGTCTGGTAGTAATGTTCAAACTCTTCGCTTGGCACCATATTTCCACCGGTCGCCCAAGCGATATGAGTGGCATTAGCCATTTTATCTTGTAGTTGATGACTCGATATATACGCTTGCCCTTCGTTGATTAGTTTTAGCATCCCGGGCACACCTGCTAAAGCGGATGGCTCTAACGCAATATCTTGTTTATCTTTTATTATTGTCAGTAATCGATACATATCATCATCTTGTAAGGTGTAGCTGCCGCTAAGAATTTGCTCCACAAAGCGCCCCACAAACGCCGATGGCCTGCCAACTGCTAAGCCGTCGGCACATGTCATGCCATCAATATCGATTTCTTGCACACTAACTTTGTCATGTAATTGCGTGTACATCCCTAATAACATACAAGGTGCTGCTGTAGGCTCTGCGAAAAAGCAATGCACATCATCACCAAAGACTTGTTTCAAACCAAAGGCTATTCCCCCAGGTGCCCCACCGACACCACAGGGAAGGTAAACAAAGAGTGGATGCTCAGCATCAACAATGATTTTCTCGTTTTTAAGTTGCTGCTGTAATCGTAACGCCGCAACCGCATAACCTAAAAATAGATCTTGAGAGTTCTCATCATCAACAAAATGACAGTTTGCCGTTCTCAGCGCTTGGGCGCGCCCTTCATCAACAGCCTTTGAGTAGTCATCTTCATATTCAACAACATTAACCCCTTTCGCGCCTAATAAGTCCTTTTTCCACTGCCTAGCATCCGCTGACATATGCACAGATACCTGAAACCCTAGCTGTGCGCTCATAATGCCGATACTTAAACCTAAGTTCCCAGTAGAGCCTACAACTACACTGTGCTTAGCAAACAATGCTTTGAAGGGCTTAGAATCAATAACCGCATAATCATCTTGTGTGCTTAGCATGCCTGCATCAATAGCAATATTCTCAGCGAGTTTAATGATCTCATAAATTCCACCGCGCGCTTTTACAGATCCAGATATCGGTAAATGACTATCGCACTTTAACCATAACTGACCTTGTAATGGCTGCTCTGAAAATGTAGCTAAGTAAGCTTGCATTTCTTTAATTGCAATTAATGGCGACTCAATAATGCCTTTATTTACCTTCGTCTGTTCAAACACTTTTTCCATATAAGGAGCAAATCTCTGCAGCCTCTCACTTGCTTTTTCAATATCCCTCATATCAAGGGATAGGCTCACCTCGTCAAAAGGCTTTTGCTGAGTATTTGCCCAAAAAACAGACTGTTTTTTGGACATTGGCACTAACAGAGGATGACTCTTTTGCCACTGATCAAGTGAATGTTCTGCAAAGTTTTTTGTGCTCATAACGCTATCCAGTTTTTCTGCTCGAAATATGCTATTTTGGCAATCTCGATAAAGTATCGTTTATATATTTGCCTTGTACATTAATGTCACGACTATTTGCAATGGTAAATGGCATTTCAAGTGTAAAAGACATCTCTAGAACATACTTGTTAAAAGCCCTCTATTTCTCTAACTAACATTAAACTCGCATCAAAGGAGCATGTGTGACAGCTATTATCAAAGTTGACTCTCTCAACAAAGCCTATAAATCAGGGCATCGCGCGCTCACTGATGTGAATTTAGAAATCAAACGCGGAGAAATTTTCGCGCTACTTGGTCCCAATGGTGCAGGTAAAACGACTCTGATTAGTATTATCTGCGGGATAGTCAATGCCACCAGCGGTAGTGTTCTTGCCGATGGTGACGATATCATCACGCATTATCGTCAAGCACGCTCTAAGATAGGCTTAGTACCGCAAGAGCTAACTACAGATGCATTTGAGACTGTACTTGCAACTGTTAGGTTCAGCCGTGGCTTATTTGGTAAAGCACCTGATGAAGCCTATCTTGAGAAGATTTTACGCCAGCTTTCACTGTGGGATAAAAAAGATGCCAAAATTCGAGAACTCTCTGGGGGAATGAAACGCCGCGTGATGATCGCAAAAGCCCTTTCACACGAGCCTAAAATTCTCTTTTTAGATGAGCCAACAGCAGGGGTAGATGTTGAGTTGCGTCGCGATATGTGGGCCATGGTACGAGAGCTGCGAGATAGAGGTGTGACTATTCTATTAACAACGCATTACATCGAAGAAGCAGAGGAGATGGCGGATCGTATCGGTGTGATTAACCAAGGAAAAATCATCTTAGTTGAAGAAAAACATACATTGATGAGCCAATTAGGCAAAAAAACGTTAGTCATTCAATTACAGCAATCCATTCAAACACTACCCGATTCACTTGCTCAATTCGAGCTTCAGCTAATGAATGATGGATTTGATATCCACTACAGTTACGATATTAAACAAAGTGAAAATGGCATCGCAAACTTACTATTAGAGCTCAACAAAGCTAACTTACAGGTAAAAGACCTACATTCTTCTGAGAGTTCACTCGAAGAAATTTTTGTTAGCCTAGTTCATCACTAACGCTACCCATGCGCTTTCACTAAATTGCAAAAGGCATGAACGTTTTTGCTTAAATGTAGCATTGATAAGTCATAAGGATCACCAATGAATTGGTACGGTATTAAATCTATCTATATGTTTGAAATGGCACGTGCTTGGCGCACCTTAATGCAGAGCCTAGCCTCACCGGTGTTATCAACATCACTCTATTTTGTGGTCTTTGGCTCGGCCATCGGCTCACGAATGGGAAATATAGACGGCGTCAGCTATGGCGCATTTATCATCCCAGGCTTAGTGATGTTATCACTCTTATCCCAAAGTATTTCAAACGCGTCTTTTGGTATCTTCTTCCCAAAATTTTCAGGCACTATTTACGAGGTACTATCAGCGCCCGTCTCACCCTTTGAAATTGTTGTAGGCTATGTAGGTGCTGCTGCCACTAAATCAATAGTGATAGGTTTAGTAACGCTGGCTACAGCAAGAATATTCGTTGATTTCAGCATAGAACACCCCATTTGGATGCTAGTATTTTTGATACTTACATCAGTAACTTTTAGCTTATTCGGGTTTATGATTGGTATCTGGGCGGATGATTTTCAAAAGCTACAAATTATTCCGTTGATGATTATCACCCCCTTAACCTTTTTAGGCGGTGCATTTTACTCTATCAATATGCTACCAGAGCCTTGGCAGAGCCTAACCTTATTTAATCCTGTAGTTTATTTAATTAGCGGTTTTAGGTGGGCATTTTACGGCGTCGCGGATGTAAGTATCGCTTTGAGCTTATCTATGACGTTCTTATTTTTATTAGCTTGTTTAGGCGGCACGTATTGGATATTTAAAACGGGTTACCGTCTAAAATCTTAACTTCCCTGGCTAAACGCTAAACCAAACTTACATGGCTTAATCGACAATGAAGTTACACACCAATAACAGTGCGGGCTCTGATACCGCACTGTTAGCAAAAGGCTCTACTTTTTGTTTAGAGTATCAGCTATTTCATCAAAACACAGAGCATACAAATACTCGGATCATTGACTATATCGCTCTCTTTACTCTGACGATGGAAGATGAGCAACGCCGCGCTTGGCTATCTAACTTAACCATTTATTTAGACGATGAAGTAGCAACCCCAGATAGCTTCATTGCGGATCATAAGTGTCTGCGTCTTACATTAACCGAACACTTTGAACAACCGGTTGATTGTCAATGGCAGATGTTATGGCAGAACTCGCAACTAATGGCAGTGTATAAACCAGCTCCTTTAGCTGTCAGCCGCACAACACGTAATCTGCATAACACTCTTATAGGGCTAGTGCGCAGGCAAACGCCCCACCATAGCGCGCAGCTATTGCACCGTCTTGATATTGAAACATCAGGTGTGATTTTACTCAGTAAAAATAGCGAAAGTGACCGGCTCTACAAACCTCAGATTAAATCGCTCATCGAAGAAAAAATTTACCATGCAATCGTACATGGAACGCCTCAGTGGCAAACTCTATCTTGTGAGAACTACCTTGCTGAGCGTAAAGATAGTGAGATACGCTGTAAAATGTATGTCGTAGAGGAAAATCAGCCTGCAGATATTTATATCAAGCCAAAGCAAAGCAAAACGAGCTTTGAAGTACTCGATACACAAGGTGAGTACTCACTAATAGAATGCCGTTTACACACAGGCCGCAAGCACCAGATTCGTGCTCATTTAGCGCACTTAAATATACCTATTGTTGGCGATAAAATTTATGCCCATCAAGGCCACTTCTTCTTAAAGCGCCTGGCTAGCGAATGGGGGCTAACAGATGATGATTACCAAACACTGAAAAGCCGTAACCATTTACTAAGGGCTGTGCAAGTAGGACTTCGTTTAAGCCCTAACGAGCCATTAATTACAATTCGTTGTGATAAGTTCAATCAAGATATTCAACAAGAACTTATCACTCCACTCTAGCGATCAAGAACAACACTTAAATGTTGCGACAATTAGAAAATATATCTTTATCTGCCTTGTAAGATTTAGTTTGAACATCTAGTAAACCCAACACTGAGTGGAACAAATTACCATGTGTTAGCGCTTCATTTGATTTATCAACTAAGCATTGTTGGTCGATCTTAAGGCGCTCTTTATACCCTTGTGACAGCCAAGCAATGAAAGGCACCTTTTTCTGCATATCTGGCGCCATATAATAAGGCAAACCGTGTAGGTAAATATTGTTTTCTCCCAGAGATTCACCGTGATCAGATATGTACAACATAGCTGAGTCATAGCTTTCACTGCGCTCAGTTAGATACTTCACGACTTGCGCTAAAAAGAAATCAGTATAGACAATAGAGTTGTCATAACTGTTTTGAATACTCTCTTTACTACAACTGCTTAAATCGGCAGTTTGACAAGTAGGTGTAAATTTCTCAAATGCCTTAGGGTAGCGCTTGTAATAAGAAGGTCCATGACTCCCGTTTTGGTGCAATACAATCACTTTATTTGCATCGCCTTGTGACATATATTCGTCTAAGCGCGTCAACAAAATTTCATCTAAACAACGATCTTCTTCACAAAATTGTTCTGACATGTAAAACGATTTCGGTTGATTATCTACGCGTGCACACACGCCTTTACAGCCAGAATTATTCTCGCGCCAGAGTACATCAAACCCTACTCGTTTAAGAATATCCAAAACATTCTCAGTGTTATTTGCTTGCCAAGTATCAAAGTCATCACGCTCTAATACTGAAAACATGCACGGCAAAGAAACAGCGGTACTGGTTCCACAGGCACTGGTATCGGAGAAATTGACAATATCGAGCTTAGCGAGTTGCGGGTTGGTGTCTTTAGGGTAGCCGTTCAATGAAAAATTTTGAGCTCTAGCGGTTTCGCCAACAACAATGACTGTCACAAGCTTTTTAGCAGCACTTTGATCATTAGCGGTATTAGTTAAAACAGCCCCTAGTGTTGCATCTTGCGCAATTTCGACAAATTTTGTGTCTCGCTGCTCATAAGCACCCGATAAATACTTAGCGGTGTAATAAACATAACTAGAAGGGATTATCATGTTGCGAATTTCACGATTATTCCTAAATGTTGATGAATAATCTTTATAAAACAGCCCGAGGTTAGCGGCGATAATAATAACACTGAGAATAATCAAGCCAATTCGAGAACGGCATTCTTTGAACAAAGTTTGGTAGCGTACCTTAATACATGCGAGAATAATTGCAGGTAACAAACCAAACACTGCAAAGTTAAACAGCATCGCAGGACTCACTAAATCAACAACTTCTTTTGAATCCGTTTCTAAAGTATTTTGTATCATTGTTTTATCGAAAACGATGCCGTAGCTACTCATAAAATAGCTGGCCATCGCAGCTGATATTATCAAGCTGATAATAAGCGGCTTATGTAAATATTTTACGCTGATTAAGCTCAGCAATAAGAAGAAGATAAAAACAAGAAATATGAAAAACGAAGCTATAAATAAATAACCTTGCCAGCCTTCCTGTTGATTTGTACCTAGTAACAATTGCCATAAAGGCTCGTTATATAATGATACTAACAACACTGCTGTTAGAAGATTAAAAAGTGTGCTCGATAAAGTCCAAGATTTGACTGAAAAGGTCGTCATGTAAATCCTATTGAGATACGTTTTCAAAAGCGGCCACTATAGTAAATAGTGACAATTAAAGCAAAATTGATATTGTGTTTCTATTTGCTAACAACCTTTTAAAGTTTTCCTAAAACATCTCGTCAGCAAATGAAAACACTATTTTAAACCCTCACAAAAACACTATTTGACCCGATAATAAAGTTCACAACGTTAAACAGCTATGGTAATTTAACAGCCGTTCAGTAAGCTTCTATAAGTAACTTTTCAATATTGATTGTTAGCGCAACTATAGATCACTTAATGAATAAAAGTTCCCTGTTAGAGAGGGTTTTTAAGTAGTTATCGCAGTACTTCTTTGCAGAGCTTCACGCTATCTTTTATGACCATTTATTATTGTTAGCACTTAAAAGGACACGATTTGCAAACACCATTACTGTTAAAGTCTTTCATGCGCGCATCTGCACTCTTAATCCCATTATTATTCAGTGCTCATGTCTCTAGCGCCAATGTCTTTTACCAAGAAGACCGTCCCTTCTCACAGCTACATATCCAAGGAGAAATCGTTAAAGGTGATTACCAGAAGGTACTCTCCTTAATTAAAAAGCACCGAGATGTTCCCTATCAAATATCGTTAGATTCTAAAGGTGGGAACGTAATGGAAGCTTTGAAGATTGGCACCTTTACACGAAAGTACCTGCTACGTGCGGAAACTAAAAAATGCAACAGCGCCTGCGTATTCATTCTTATTGCCAGTTTATTTGAAAACGAAAATAAGCAAGCTGAATACGGCGTACATCGCCCTAAGTTTAAGCCTAAATACTTCGCCTCGCTGAACATGCAAGAAGCGACAGTGAAATATAAAAAGCTCTACGCCATAGTGGCTAACTACATGTACTCTATGGGTGCATCCAAAGTACTTGTAGATAAAATGTTCTCTGTACCCTCGGGCTCAATGCAATTTCTTAAAAACAGGCAGTTTTACTCAATGGTTAGTACCTCTTCACAAGCATATTCTGAATGGATTATTGCCAAGTGTGGTGATGACTTAAATGCTGAAGAGCAACAACAGCTTACAGAGTTCCACCAAAACCGATCTTTATTGAGTAAGAGTTATTTCGCATATCTAGATGCAAAATCAACTGAGTACTTTAATTGTGAACTTGAGTCAGTTCGAAACGAGCAAATACGAATTTTTAATACCGATGCTCGTTTTCAAGATAGTCAAATGTCACTCAACTAATAACTATCAAACTTAGATTATCGGCGTTTACCCTGCTTTTTCGGAGCACTCGAGCGCGATGGTTTCTTACTAAATGACGCCGATTTTGCAGGCCTTTTAGCCCCTGGTTTATTGGCGGGTTTCGCTTTTGGTTTGCCACCTTTTTGATGCTTATTTTGTGGCTGTCTATTTGCGATCGCCGCAGATAAGGATTTCGACTTAGGGTTACTTTTAGTATGCTTTTTATCTGCCCCCTCTTCAGTTGAATCTTGAGTGAGTGTAAATATCTCCTTAAGCTCACGCTCATCGAGATCACGCCAATCTCCAACCCCTAAACCCTTGAGACTGATATTCATGATGCGCACTCTTTCAAGCTGAGTCACTTCGAATTTAAAGTGCTCACACATCCGTCTGATCTGGCGGTTTAATCCCTGTACCAAAGTTATACGAAACACATACTGTGACTCTTTTGAAACTTTACATTTTTTAGTCGTCGTCCCTAGAATTGGGACACCTTGGCTTAAACCTTGAATAAAACTATCAGTAACAGGCTTATTCACTGTCACTAAATACTCTTTTTCATGTTGGTTACCAGCACGTAAAATCTTGTTAACCATATCGCCACGGTTCGTTAAAAATATCAGACCTTGGGAGTCCTTATCCAGACGGCCAACAGGGAATATTCTGGCACTGTGCGCTACGTAATCAACAATATTATTGCGCTCACTTTGCTCAGTCGTACTCACCACCCCAACCGGTTTGTTTAGGGCAATAAAAACCAGTAACTCTTCTTCCAATGGCTCAATTTTTTGCCCATTAACAACCACTTTATCGCCAACAAAGACCCTATCGCCGACTTGTGCTCGCTTACCATTAATATAAACATTACCTTGCTCTATAAAGCGATCAGCATCTCTTCTCGAGCAAAGACCACTCTGGCTAATGTACTTATTAAGGCGTTCTGAAAAAGTGTCGGACATAATGAACCAGCTGCTCTACTTAGCGATTAAAAGCGGTATTGTACAAGGGAATATAGATAGATGTCCAAAATGGATAAAGGATTAAAAGCGCAGGAGTATTTGACTGTTTAGACAACGACAATAGCAATCAAAATTGCTAACATGAGCGCAAATTTTGACCTTTTTATTCAGGAGCAGAGCAATGCAGTTTGAAGGTAGTGATCAGTATGTAGCCACAAGTGATTTACAGGTTGCAGTCAATGCAGCAATAAAACTACAAAGACCATTACTCATAAAAGGTGAACCTGGTACTGGCAAAACAATGCTGGCGCAAGAAGTCGCTAGCGCCTTGAATATGCCACTACTGAGATGGCATATCAAATCCACAACTAAAGCCCAACAGGGCTTATACGAATACGATGCTGTATCACGCTTAAGAGACTCTCAGCTAGGTGACGAGCGCGTTCACGACATTGGCAATTACATCAAGCAAGGGATGCTATGGCAAGCATTTGCAAATGAGCAACAAGTTGTATTATTGATTGATGAAATCGATAAAGCAGATATAGAGTTTCCCAATGACCTATTGGTGGAGCTCGATCAAATGGAATTCAGCGTTTATGAAACAGGCGAGCGGGTTAAAGCAAAACATCGGCCAGTCATCATCATCACATCAAACAATGAAAAAGAGTTACCAGATGCATTTCTAAGACGCTGCTTCTTCCACTATATTCAATTTCCTGATCGTGAGACGATGCAACAAATTGTAGATGTCCACTTCCCAAGTATAAAAAATACACTAGTAAAAGAAGCCCTAGATATATTTTTTCAAATACGTTCAGTCAATGGAATCAAAAAGAACCCATCAACCTCAGAACTAATTGATTGGTTAAAATTACTTATGGCTGACGACATCTCTTTAGAGACACTTCAAAATAACAAGGGCACCAATGCAATTCCTCCCCTACATGGTGCCTTACTTAAAAATGAGCAAGATGTTCACATGCTTGAAAGACTGGCTTTTATGTCACGTAGGCATGAAGTCTAGTTATGCTCATTGATTTTTTTACCACCTTACGAAAAGCTGCCATTCCAGTAACGCTTCAAGAACTATTGGTCTTGATTGAAGCTTTACAAAGTCACCTTGCTTTTGGGGATTTAAATGACTTTTACACCCTGGCAAGAGTTTGCTTGATAAAAGATGAAAAGTACTTTGATCGCTACGATCAAGCCTTCAGCAGTTACTTTAAAGGAATCGAGCAACACGCTCTTTTTGCGAATGATCAAATACCGGAAGATTGGCTAAAAGCAGAGTTCCTAAAACATCTAAGTGAAGAAGAAAAAGCTCAAATAGAAGCACTTGGCGGTATAGACAAGCTTATGAAAACCTTACAAGAGCGCTTAAATGAGCAAACTGATCGCCATGCTGGCGGTAATAAATGGGTTGGTACTGGAGGTACATCGCCATTTGGTCATAGTGGCTATAATCCAGAGGGTATTCGAATTGGAGGGCAAAGCAGCCACAAAAGAGCAGTCAAAGTATGGGAAAAACGTCAATTTAAAAACTTAGACGATCAAGTTGAGCTAGGCACACGTAACATGAAAGTCGCATTACGAAAGCTACGTCAATTTGCGAGAACAGGAAGCGCACAAGAACTTGATCTACAAGATACTATAAAGAGCACAGCTGATAATGCAGGGTTGCTCGATATAAAAATGATCCCTGAGCGCCATAATGCTGCAAAAGTACTACTTTTTTTAGATATTGGTGGATCCATGGATCCTTATATTCATTTATGTGAGCAACTATTCTCAGCCGCGAGAACAGAGTTCAAACACCTAGAATACTTTTACTTCCACAATTGTATTTACGAAAAACTTTGGAAAGATAACCAACGTCGATTCAGCGAAACATTATCAACACTTGATGTAATCAATAGTTACGGTTCGGACTATAAAGTTATTTTTATCGGTGATGCCGCTATGTCGCCATATGAATTGTTTTCTCGCTATGGCAGTGTCGAACATATGAACGAAGAGATTGGTGAGGTTTGGTTGCAGCGGGTGTTAGATATGTGGGAAAAAGCGATTTGGTTAAACCCAACACCTGAAAGCTACTGGCAGTATACAAATACAACGCAAGCCATTCGCAAGCAATTTGATGGCCATATGTATCCATTAACATTAGCGGGCTTAAACGAAGCTATAAGCTATCTTTCAAAATAAACCTCTCATACAGTCGCTTCAATTGTTATACCTGAAATTTAGAATATAACAATTGAAGCTTTTATTACTTAGTAGAAACCCAGCAACCCCTATATACACCTCTAACTCAACTCATTGAACCATCTTAAAACAAAATCTCATTACGCACTTATGGTCTTTAAATACTAGCAATCAACGCAATTTTAGAAGTACATCTATCTCGTCATTCTCCACAGCAAAATACTGATTTTCAGCTTCAGGGTTTTTATAGAATTTGAAACAAGGAGTGATACAAAGCTGGTTACCAGACGCAGTCCAACGGCGAGTAAATCTTCCATCATCAATAATCAACTTACCATTAGAGCGAATGTTCACTTCATACCAACCTGTATGGCGACCCGTTTTAACCTGGGCAGCAAACTTATGCCCCACTATCAAGGTGTTAATTTGCTGGTCAGTTAAGGGAGCTTGAGCAAACACCGCTTTTTTATCAACAACCGGCGAGTTCGCACAGGCAAGCAACATTAAGCAACTAGTAATCACTACTGAGCTTTTAAAAACATTCATGTTAACTCCTTAAAAATTAAATAATGAGAATATAAAGCTTTACGTAACAGCTAAGCTTTTGGATGAGAAGAACACTTAAGAAAGCAAGATTTGGTAAGAAAATATCAGGCTAGTAAATTGATTTAGCGAAGATAGGGACTATTTCTGGCTCGGTGTGTGATTACTTAATGGTTCTCTAGAAATAAGTAACTTCGGATATGGGTAGGAGTGTAATTAGCGTCTATTGGCAGCTTTCCTCGGGGCAAGGCTGTGCTTTGTCTCTTTCCTCGGCTGCCCTACTATTATCATGCCCTTTGGGTGCACATGTTTTAATGGCGCAAGCGCCACTCTTTACTTTTCCCCATGCGAGAGTAAATGCGTCATCGCCACAAATTTTAGACGAAAAAAAACCCCAGCTACTATGTAGCTGAGGTTTTCTTTACGTATAAAAGCTTGGCGATGACCTACTCTCACATGGGGAGACCCCACACTACCATCGGCGCTAAATCGTTTCACTTCTGAGTTCGGGATGGGATCAGGTGGGTCCAATTCGCTATGGTCGCCAAACATAAACTGTTATCTCTAAAGGCTTTCTCATTACTAATATCTATTTTGTATTAGTAACCTGCCTCTAAAGATCAATCTGGATTTGATGTCTATCTTTAACACTACATCTTTATAAGGATGCGTATCTTAGTCTTTTATGTAATTAAATCAACATGTATTAGCAACTTAAACATGTTGCTAATCGTCTCAACATTTCATGTTGTGACCTAGTGATTTTATCTTTTTCGTTACTTCAGTTTCACCAAACGCCTTTGGCGTTATATGGTCAAGCCTCACGAGCAATTAGTACTGGTTAGCTCAACGCCTCACAACGCTTACACACCCAGCCTATCAACGTCTTAGTCTTAAACGGCTCTTTAGGGGTCTCAAGGACCCAGCGAGATCTCATCTTGAAGGGGGCTTCCCGCTTAGATGCTTTCAGCGGTTATCCCTTCCGAACGTAGCTACCGGGCAATGCCACTGGCGTGACAACCCGAACACCAGAGGTTCGTCCATTCCGGTCCTCTCGTACTAGGAACAGCTCTTCTCAAATCTCAAACGCCCACGGCAGATAGGGACCGAACTGTCTCACGACGTTCTAAACCCAGCTCGCGTACCACTTTAAATGG
>CAKZOD010000088.1 GCA_937136055.1 uncultured Oceanospirillaceae bacterium
CGATCAGTGCGCTATACCACCATGGAGAGCGTAATAAATAAGCGAACAACGATCCCTTAGCTATCTTAAATGCCATACATAATTACCTTTAACTGACTAGAAAACATCGACTTAAAAATGATTCTTAATGCACAGAGCTTACACTCACATTGACAACTAGCATTAAAAACCCGCCGAATCCTAACATTTTTTTGATAGAAAAGATTGGAAAAACACGCATCAAACATTCTATAAAAAGTAGAAAATAAGTGGCCATCCATAGTTAAAAAATTCTAATGTCAGGTTTAATATTGATTAATTGTACTAATCACAAAAACACTTATGATTGAGCAACAGCCATACTTAATTGGACTACCAACTAAAGTATCTATTTCACAGAGGATTCAATTATGAACATCAACTCCACTCGCTTGCTTAAAAGGTTAAATGAACTGGGAGATATTGGCCGTAATCAGCAAGGAGAGTTATCCAGAATCGCGTTTACTGATGCAGATAAACTAGGAAGGGATAAATTAGTTGAATGGATGCAACAGGTAAATTTAACTGTCAAAATTGATCACATTGGCAATATCCACGGTATCTGGGAGCCTAATAGTGCACACGGTAAAAAACCGATAATGATGGGTTCACATATAGATACCGTGGTTAACGCGGGAAAATACGATGGTAACTATGGGGTACTAGCAGGCCTTGAAGTAATTATGACACTTCAAGAATCTGGATATCAGCCTGAAAAAGGCATTGTCATTAGCGCCTTTTCCAATGAAGAAGGGGCTCGTTTCGCACCTGATATGATGGGATCATTAGTGTATTGTGCTGGCTACTGCTTGAATAAAGCATTGCAAACCATTGATAGCGAAGGTGTATCCATAGGCTCTGAATTACAGCGCATTGGTTATGCTGGCGATGTACAACCTGGGTTTATTCAACCTGAAGCTTATATTGAGCTACATATAGAACAAGGCCCAGTACTTGAAAGTTGCGATATCCCCATTGGTATTGTCGAGAACCTTCAAGGTATATCTTGGCAGAGAATCACTATTGAAGGGGTGGCTAATCACGCGGGAACAACTCCTATGTCAATGCGCTCAGATGCAGGCTTAGCAGCCGCTAAAATAACTGCCTATATTTCAGATTTTGTTGTTGAAAATGACAATCACGGTGTTGCAACTATTGGCACCTTGCAACTCACCCCCAATATCATCAATGTCATTGCTGCTAAAGCCGTTTTCACTGTGGATCTTAGATCTCCTAATGAAAGAAACTTACAGGCATCTGAAGCTTATTTATCTCAATGCCTGAAGCAGATTGAAAATACAGGTCTCTTTAAAGTATCAAGTGAAAAGCTGGCGCGATTTCAGCCCGTAAACTTCGATGAAACTTTAGCTAAACAGTTAGAAAAAGCGGCAAATAAGAGAGCACTTAACACTATGAGAATGACGTCAGGTGCTGGCCACGATGCACAAATGATGGCAAGAATATGCCCATCTGTGATGATTTTTGTGCCGAGTAAAGATGGTATTAGTCATAACCCGAAGGAACATACAGATGCCCAACAACTAATCGACGGCGCTAATCTGCTGCTTGATACTGTCGCTGAGCTATCTAATTAATTCGCTTATTATCACTCACTTTGCTGTTGATCGGATTTGGTACTTATTACCTTAATTATCCACCAATTCACTTAAAGCCTCTGCGATCTGTCGCTCAAAAACTGATAATGCGGCCGGTGTCTCTGCCGTGCGCAGTTTAGCGCTATAAATGTAGCGCGTCAGTGGAGTCCCAACAATGGGTCTGGCAATCACACCTTTAGGTGCTAACAAGGTAGTGAGCTTTGGTAACAAGGCGACCCCAAGTCCCTGCTCTATTAAGCTTAAAACGATTTGTAAATTATCACCTGCAAACTGTAACTCAGGAACACTTTTCGCTGATGCTTTGAAATTAGGAATCAACTCTAATTGCTGCACTGTGACTTGTGAGCCAATCCAATTATCTGCTGCTAAGTCATTAAGGTCGATCGCTTTATTTGCAGCCAATGGATGATTAAATGGTAACACTGCATACACCGGATCTTCAGTAATTAATGTCCGGGAAATACTAGCCGGAGGCTTTCTTGGCTCTTTGTCGTAATCAAAGGTGAGTGCTAAATCCAGATCCCCACGTAAAAGGCGTGCATAGCTCGACTGAGTTTCTAGCTGATTCAAAATAACCTGAACATCAGGAAACCGCTCTCTAAAACGCGCTAAAACCGGCGGCACTACTGTCGCAGCAGCAGACGTAAAAGCGCCTAGTTTAATATCACCGAGCAAGCCTTCATTCAAGCTTGCCAAAGCTTGTATTGCTTTGGCAGTAGCTGTGCGAACGGACAGCTCAGCATCTAATAAAATTTTCCCTGCTTGAGTGATTTTAACCGGTCGACGCTCAACTACTCGCATCCCGATTCGTCGCTCTATCTCCGATATTTGCTGAGACACAGCAGACTGGGTATAAGCTAACTCATCTGCAGCTGCCGCAAATGATCTTAATCGTGCAACAGATTCTAGAGTGATCAACTGGCGCTGATCTATCGACTCTCGCATAAATAACTTTTCTCAATGTTAAAAGATACTGTACATCATACATCAGCAGTTGTACTTCAAATACACGAACATAAAAACAAACAATGTAAAGCAGTAACTCAAGGATTTTACAGTAATTCTTTGACTAACGGCGCCAAGGCATCAGCTAAACATTGGTGCTGATCAGCTTCCCAGTGAATACCTTCTTGTGAACAGGATGCAATCACAGACCCCGCATCAAAAAATGCGCAACCGAGTTGCTGTGCATGTCTCTCATAGTATTTCGCAAGCTCAAGAGATTTAGCAGCTCCACCTTGGTACATTTTGGCATAAAAGCCCACTTCATGAATCGGCGGTGGCGCTATAAGTAATACTTGGCTATTTGTTTGCTGCACTTTTGTCACAAGCTCTGCGGCACTTTTAGCAATGGCTTTAGCAGACAGCGAGAAGCGCTTTTTCAAATCATTAGTGCCTAATAAGATGATGACTAAACTTGGCATATACCTTTCAATACAATCCTTTAGATAGCGCTGACCACTCTTCTCCCCTTGAAAAGGATTATTGTGAACAAGAGTGCGCCCTTGCTGGCCCTCCTCTATTACTTCAGCGGCGACCCCTGCATTATGTAGTAGGTGTTTGAGAATACCCGGCCAGCGCTCATTCTCATCATAACGACGACTTTCGCAAGGCACTGTCCCCCATGTATTAGAATCACCGAAGCATACAATTGCCGTCATCCTTTTTACTCTTTAATATTCATAAAATACGTTTTAGTGCTCGCTAAAACACCCACCCTTCGATACACCTATATAATATTAAAAATCAACAAGATAGATAAAATACTTATTATGATCAACAAATTCTAACGATATAAGTTGATTGTGCTTTTTTAACAAGCAAAGATAAACTTTATTTTTAATTCGCTATTAGCAGGTAACAGCGTAGAATTAGCGCCCTTCAGAAAACAAGGGATGCACTGCGGTGCACTAACAGAAAAGATTATGAAACTTACAGAAAAAGCCTCACTGCCTAACGCTTTACTTATTTCTATTTGCACTCCAGAACTTAAAGGTGATGAGGCAGCCGAATCCCTTGCAGAACTTGCACGATTAGTAACGACTCTTGGCTTTAAAGTTGTCGGTAGCCAAACACAAAAGTTGAACTCAACCAACAAAGCCAATGTTTTAGGCGCTGGTAAACTCGCAGATGTCGCCCAGTTGACAGGCAATCAAGGCGAAATTGAAGAGAACCAAGAAACAGAAATCCCCCCTGACGAAATAAATATAGATTCTATTCCTGAGAACATTGAGTCACAAGATTTGCCATACGGCTGTGCAGATGTCGTCGTGTTTGATTGTGACTTAAGCCCTTCTCAGCTACGCAACGTTGAGAATCAATTAGGCGTAGAAGTGTTTGATCGAACAGGTATTATCATTGAAATATTTAGCCGTCATGCGCGCACTAAAACGGCTAGGCTACAAGTTGAAATAGCACGCCTGAACTATGTTGCTCCGCGCTTGCGTGAGACCTCGACCGGCGATCGTGATCGCCAAATGGGTAAAGGTGCTGGCGAGACTAACTTAGAGCTAAACCGCCGTAAAGTACGCGATCAAATAGCGGCACTCAAGCGCGAGTTGGCAAGTGTACAAGATGAGATGAGAGGTCGACGTACACAGCGCTCAGATAACTATTGTGTCGCTTTAGTTGGCTATACCAATGCGGGAAAATCATCACTGATGCGGGCCATCACCGGTAGTGATGTAGAAGGTGAGAACAAATTGTTTGCGACCTTAGATACGACAGTACGCGCTTTGTACCCTCCCACTCAACCGCGAATTTTAGTCTCAGATACCGTCGGCTTCATTAAAAAGCTCCCCCATGATCTCGTCGCCTCTTTCCACTCAACTCTCGCAGAAGCGCAAGATGCTTCCTTGTTACTCTATGTGGTAGATGCCTCTGACCCTTCGTTTCGTACTCAGTTAGATGTCGTTCATCAAGTATTAGGCGACGTCGGTGTTGAAGACAGTAACAAATTACTGGTACTCAATAAATCAGACCTATTAAGCGATGATCAACAACAAGCACTGCTCGAAGAATTCCCCGCTGCTATGCTAACTTCCGCTCGCAACGCTTCAGATATCACTAAGTTGCACCGATATATCAAGGATATTTCACTGGATGGAATGATCGAAGAAGAGATCATTGTGCCATACACTGCCAATGGCATCATCGGTGAAATTCGATCTGTCATGAATGTCATTAAAGAAGAATACGAATATGAACATACTAAACTCACCGTGCGCTCGAGCGCAGTGAATTTAGCAAGGTTACAAAAACGGATGGATGAACTTAATGGCAGAAAAGATACTGTCGTGCGGGATAAGTGGCGCTTTAGAGGCTAAAACTAAGCTGTGAGCTGTGAGCTGTGAGCTGTGAGCTGTGAGCTGTGAGCTGTGAGCTGTGAGCAAACATTATAGGCAGCTTATTGAGAAAACACACAGATCATTAATTCACTATCGTTTTTACTGACCTGTATTTAGAAACACCTTGGACATAAAAGGTACATTTGTGAGTGACATAATAGATCAAGCAATAGCGCTGATTGACGATATTAATCAACAAGACCCTAAACGTGAACTCGATGGCGAACAGCCCTACCCCGCTGCTCTGTTATACGGGCAGCGTATGAGTCATCGATTATCACTGTTTTGCAAAGAGCCACCCGTCTCACTACAAATAGCGGTGAGAGCTCAACACATCAAACGCTGGACTGTTCCTCGGGATACACACCCATTGGGGCGGGCAGGATATTTAGCATGGCGTAAATCGTTAAGCATCATGCATGCGAATGAAGCAATGGCGATTGCAAAACAAGTCGGTTGTGATGAGCTAACGGTAGCTACCATTGGCAAAATGATCAGGAAAGAGCAAATCAAACGAGACCCGCTAGTTCAGAGTCTCGAAGATGTAGCTTGCTTAGTTTTCCTAGAGTTTTACTTCGCTGATTTTTGTCAAAAACACACACCGGAGAAAATCATCTCTATCGTGCAAAAAACCTGGCATAAAATGTCAGAAGACGGGCAAGATGCAGCACTCAAACTGTCTTTTTCAGCCACACAGCTTGAATTAATCAAACGTGCCTTAGCTTAAAGCGCCACCTCACATTACTTAAAGCAGCCTCTTAAACTCAATAACAAGCGACCAAGCCCCCCTGATATTCTCTGCGGATAGCTAAGGGGCATGCGCGCTAAGACCGTCTTGACCTTATTCGCTATTCCCCTAAGTATTACACATCACCCCGCAAACCTTTTTGCTGACACAGGTTTCTGACACTTCTTTGAAAGTTGATTTCTATACTTTTATTACTATTCTTTAATTAATACGCTTTATTAAACGCCTGTAATGCGGCACTTATTATACTAATTAGCGATTGAGTGTTTCATGCCAAAAATATGTAGATTAAGAACACAAATTGCCAGTAGGGTTCTGCTCCCTCTCCTTTGTTGTACCGCGAGCTTTTGTATCGCGAAAGAAGAGCTCATTTGGCTGGGTGCTGACTTTCCTCCCGCTTTTATTAAGAAGGGACCCAATGCAAACCAAGGACATATCGACAAAATTGAGCAGTATTTAAAGCACCGCTTAAGCGAGTATCAACACTCTAGCGAAAACGCTAATTTCTCCAGAATTCTCACTTCATTAAAAAGCCGCAGCGATGCCTGCAGTGCTGCGCTATTTAAAACGCCTGAGCGAGAAAAGTACATTGAGTTCTCTAAACCTATCTATTTAATTCTATCTAATGGAATTATTTTCAAGCGTTCAAGCTTAGCCAAATTCCGCCCATTTATTGATCAAGATAAATCTATCTCACTGTCTAAGGTTTTACAGTCGAAAAAAACAGTTTTAGGCATTTCTAATAACAGAAGCTATGGTAACCAATTGAACGCAATAATTAATCAATATCGAGATACAAGTGCTGTTTATCATCGCAGCGGAAGCAATCAACTAGAAGGGCTTTTACAGATGTTACAGTTCAACCGGATTGATTACCTGATTGGCTACTTTAATGAACTGCAATACGTTGCTCGCCAACAGGGTATTAATCCAAACGAATTAGTTTTCTACCCGGCTTCTGAGTTACATACCCCTTATATTTTAGGCTATATAGGCTGCTCTAAAAGTAAGCAAGGTCGACAAGTAATTAGAAGCATTAACCAACAACTGGACTCTATTAGAAAGCAATTCGTGCAATATTATGCTTATTGGTTAGATAAGCCTACTCAAAAGCTTCATCGCGAGCTAACCGAAAGGTATTTTAAACAGTAATTTCATTCTTTGTCTTTGTATATCATTCTCTTAACGCTAAGGAAATCTTACCTAGCTAAACGACACCTTAAACTGATTCTACTCATTACTAATAACTTCTATCTAATATCTCTTGATAAATGTACACTTATCAAATTAGAACTTCCTCTCCTTCTCAAGATAAACATCAACATTCAATATGACTAATGAAACAAAGCCTAATTGCTGTGATCACGGCGGCAAACGTATTGGTTGCGGGCGCAAACCCGGCATCAAGACTCAACCCATCCGCCTACCTGAGTGGTTGTTAACACAATTGAGCCTACAAGGTGATCCTAAACAGCTTATTCTTCAGGCTTGTCTTGCCCAATATCCCGCTGTTCAACAGCCTGAAATTAGTAACGAGTGTTTAAAAAGTAATGACTAAGCCCCAGTTTATCCTTCACTATTTACTGTTGAATAAATACTCGTACCTGTTTGCGGTTGTTTGCATTTTTGCGGTGAATTACTTACAAGTGGAAATCCCACGTTACATCCAGCTAGCCGTCGACTTACTCAATGAGTCAAACGTGCAATCACAAGCGGGCTTAGTTGAAAACGTGCAATGGGTTATTGCCCTCTCTGTCATTATGGTGGTGATTCGTATTCTATCGCGTATGTATGCTTTAAACCCTGGCCGCATTACAGAAGCGGCCCTTAAAAATGACCTCTTTCATCGGTTAAATCGCCTACCTTCCCTCTTTCATGAGCAGCAAAGTTCAGGCAAGCTGATCTCGATTATCAACAATGATTTAACCGGTATTCGCCTGTTCTATGGCATTGGTTTTTTACAACTCTTCAATATTCTATTTGCATTGTCACTAACCCCTATTTGGATGTGGCGTATTTCCCCTCAACTAACGCTTTATTCTGTATTCCCGATTGTTATTGCCTCTGTCATTTTTTGGCTAGGCTTTAGAAAACTCCGTGCATTACAAGCTCAGCGATTAAAAAACTTGCAAGATTTGTCAGCACAGTTGATGAACTATTTATCCGGTATCGACTTAATTAAAAACCAACAAATAGGAGCTTGGGCAACGGGTGAAATTGATAAAGTGAATCGTCAACTATTTGACTGCACAATGAAGATTGCCAAGATACAGACCTTTTTCATGCCCATTTTGGATTATGCTAACCACTTTATGAAAGTACTGATATTAGGACTGGGCGGCTATTACCTTTTACAAGCGCAACTGACAATTGGTGAGATTACTGCCTTCTTATCTTACTCTGTTCTCTTAGCCCTACCGTTGATGCACTTAGGACGAATCGCCACTGTTTACCAAATGGGCATGATCAGTATTGATAGTGTGCAAAGTATTCTAAACCAGGCGATCCCAAGCACTGATAAACACAGAATGAGCGATGATCAAAAAGCCGCCTTAAAAGGATCTTCACTCGAGGTAAAAAACCTTAGTTACCGCTACCCCCAATCGACAAGCAACGCAAATGATGTCGTATTGAAAAACCTCAGCTTTTCAATCAAAGCGGGGGAAAAAGTAGGTGTTCTCGGCAGTATCGGTGCTGGCAAAAGCACCTTAGTGAACTGCTTAAATCACCACCTCTCACTCGAATCAGGGTACGTGTTTTGGGGAGGGAAAGACATCACTCAAATATCACGTCAGGATTGGCGACATTACGTACGCACGATTACTCAAGAGCCATTTTTGTTCTCAGATACCGTTTATGAAAATGTAACTTTTGGATCCAAACAACGCGCGCAAATGGATGTTAATCAAGTACTCACACTCAGCCAGCTCATTGAAGATGTTGAGCGCTTTCGTGATCAAGAGCAAACCTTGGTTGGTGAAAAAGGCATTATGCTATCTGGAGGGCAAAAGCAGCGTTTGAGCATCGCCCGCGCCCTACTCACGCCTTGCGATCTCATCATTATGGACAATGTGTTATCGGCTGTTGACTACGATACTGAGCGGTCCATCCTAAAAGGTGTATTCCAACGCATGCAGGAACAAAGTTTACTCGTAGTTTCGCATCGCGTGAGCGCTCTAGAATATATGGACAATATTTTAGTACTGGAGCAAGGAGAAATCACAGCACGGGGAACCCATGCCGAACTCCTTAAATCATCCCGTTACTACCGTGAAACATGGGAATTACAGCGCCATGAATTGCAAGGCGAATCGACTGAAGTGCAAAGCGAACTGGATAACGAGCAACCCACCATCGAGCAGGAGATCGCTTCATGATTAAGACGCTTGATTTACACTACCTTAAACACTTTTTTCAATTTGCTTCCCGCTATAAGAAAACAGCGATCATCGGCATACTGATGATGCCCATTTCTGTTGCAGCTAACTTGCTATTTCCCTGGTTAGTGATTCAAGTCATTGATCAACACTTAACACCTAGCAAGTACGATGGCCTAATGATGCTAATTGCCTTCATGGTCGCTGTGCTGATTGTTAACTACCTTGCCGATGCTATCTATACATACTGCCTGCGAAAAACGGGCCAACAAGCCATTTTCGATATTCGCATGGCTCTATTTAAGCGCCTCTTACAACTTCCAAAAACGTATTACGACAAAACTCCCACAGGCGTTACTTTATCGCGCTTAACCAGTGATTTAGAAGTGATTGGCGACTCTTTTGTGCTGGGCATTTTGAGTTTAGTGAAGGACTCCATCAACACCCTAGCGGTGATTGTTTTTATGTTTTTCATCAACTGGCAGCTCGCCGCAATTGTTTTGTTAGTTTTTCCACCGGTACTCATACTGACTCAGTATGTACGCAACCGCTTGCGCGCAATGTATGTCATCACCCGCTCCTCACTCGCCAAAGGAACTGGCTTTTTGCAAGAGTGCTTACTCGGCGTTAAAACCGTACAACTCTACGGTGCTGAAGCAGAAGTAGAAGCTAAATACAAAAGCTATACGCAAGACTTTCTGCGCGCCCAATTAAAAACCAACAAGTACGATGCCAGTTTGTTCTCAATTATCACAGGCATCACCTCAATCACCATCGGGCTGATTATCTGGTATGGTTCAGGTAAAGTGCTGGCAGGCTTTGTCAGCCTTGGGGTATTAATCGCGTTCATTAACACACTGGAAAAGGTATTCGTACCGCTGCGCGATTTCACCTCGCAAATCGCCTCAATTCAACGCTCCTTTGCCGCGTTTGAGCATATTGAAGAGCTGTTCATTGAAGCCCTTGAAGAACAAGATCTCACGCTTTTACCTGCAAAATCGCTAAAGAAAAAACTCGAGCATTTTGAATCTCTAGCGTTTAAAAACGTACGCTTTCAGTATGGTGGCGTTGGCCCTTATGTTTTAGATGATGTTTCCTTTACCCTCAAAAAAGGCGAGCAGCTAGCCTTAGTTGGTACTACAGGTTCAGGTAAATCCACCATCATTCGTCTGATGAATAAAACCTACATGAATTACCAAGGCAGTATTTTGCTCAATGGTATCGAGCTCTCTAGTATTCCCAAAGATGCCATGTTGCACTTGTTTTCACTGATGCAACAAGATGTATTTTTATTTGAGAAAGATATCCACTTCAATATTTCTCTCGGCGCTCAACACATCAATCAAAATGCTGTTAGAAATGCTGCTGAATACGTTTACGCCCACGATTTTATTACAGAGCTAGAAAACCAATATCAATTTGAACTCACTAATAATGGCGGTAATTTATCAGCAGGCCAAGCACAGTTAATCTCGTTTGCTCGCTCAGTTGCACAAGGTGGGCAAGTTATGATGCTCGATGAAGCAACCAGCTCGGTAGATTCAGTCACCGAAAACTTGATCCAGAAAGCGATTAGCAGGCTATTTGAAGAAAAGACAGTCATCGCCATCGCCCATCGTTTGAGCACTATTCGTCACTCCGATCAAATACTGGTACTCAACCAAGGAAAGATTGTAGAGCGTGGCAACCACTCAGAGCTCTTGGCAATGGCTGGTGTTTACGCAAATTTACTAAGCGATAGCACGAATATTGAAAATGATGGGGAGAGATTACTACCTGCATAACTTACTCATATAGCTTCAAGTACAGGCCATTTAATCATTGTAATAAAAGCATTTAATACCTTATTTATTTAAGGTATTGTGCTTTTTTAACAAAACTTTATATTAAAAGCCGAAGGTTAACTCTTGATTTGCCAATTGCGCCGTTAACTATTAACCAAGAGATGTAAATAAAATGAGTACTTTCACCCGATTAAGCTACTTTAATACCGTGGTTGAAACACGTAGTATTTCTGAGGCCAGCCGAATCTTTGATGTTCAACCCTCTTCTATATCAAGACAACTGGCAGTGTTAGAAGAAGAGCTCGGCGTCAGGCTTTTAAACAGAACCACTCGCAATATCGGCTTAACAGAAGCCGGTCGTAAATACTTTGAATACTCATTACGTATCGTCGCCGAGCTTGAAGCGGCAAAGCGAGTTGTCAATGACTTGCAGGAAAGTCCTAAAGGTGTACTTAAGATGAGTATTACCATTGGTTTCGGTGAAAGCGTTATTCTTCCTCTTATTCCTCTGTTCAGAAAAAAGTACCCCCATATCGATGTTGATATCGAATTGACAGAGCGCGTGGTAGATATGGTGGAAGAAAATATCGATATCGCGATCAGAAGTGGCCGCTTACCAGATTCAACAATGATAGCTAAACGTTTGGCCTATAATGATTTTATACTCTGTTCAAGCCCTGATTATCTAGCCCAAAAAGGCACTCCTAGCTCCCCCTACAATTTAAATGAGTTTGACTGTATTCGCTATAGCTACCCGAACTGGAAAGACTGGTATTTAATGGATGAGGAAACCGAGAAATTACCGATTAACTCAAGCTTATTGGTTAACTCAGTGAACGGCCAAAAGCAATTACTGCTCAATAATGCAGGCTTAGGCTTGATGCCGTTATGGGCAATAAATAAAGAGTTAGAGCGCGGCCAACTCATTCATGTATTACCACACCACACCTTTAGCCCTTATGAGGTTTTAAGCGCAACCTATGCCATCTTTCTAAAGCGCGATTTAATGTCACCGAAATCTCGGGTTTTCTTAGATTTTATTAATGAGCATTTAGGGAACAATTAGCTAGAGAAACAAGATTTTTCATCAATTATGACTCCTTATACTAAGGAATATGCAATCAAGTCCTTCAACACCTCTGGCTTACAGGATGTTTCGTGATTAAGGTAATGCTTCACCTAAAGGGCACGATGACAGGCGAGTTGGTTGCCCGGTGAAAGCATTAACAAAGAGCACGGAGTATCCAGTTCGTCTCTAAGAGTGGACAACTAAATGGCCATCAGAGATGAAATCTTGTTTCCTCTGGGTTTGCTTTATCAAAACACTTGTAAAGGACTATAAATTTCTCAGCTTCATCAGGTAGCTTAATGTAATGAGCCGCCAGCACTAGTTTTAAGCCAAAGCGGCAATTGCTGCCTGTTGAATTACTATGTAAATAGATACATTAGTGATACGTTTCAACAAGCTAGTCGTATACCTTCACTTCATACCCCAACAATTAGTTATAACTTTTTTAGCGATGCCCTTATGTGTCTGTGCGAATGATTCTGCTACACTCGCCTTGCTAATCGTTAAAATAAGAACCTATCTATGCAGCGCCTTCCACTTAAACAAGCTAAAAACATCGAAACCGTTTTCAATAGTGCTTATTGGCACCTTAGCCAACAAGATTTTACCATTGCAGAAATCCGTCTGAAGTTAGCGCGAAAAACAGAGAATCTTGAATGGATTGAAACGGTACTGACACATCTCATCGACAATCGTTATATAAAAAACGACCTTGAATTTGCGATACACTTTTGTGAGTCAGCATTTAGCAACGAAATGGGCAAGGCGGCGATACCTCCAAAATTAACTAAGCGTGGCATCTCTCCCCGGGATATAGAAACAGCACTTGAGCTAGTGATTGAACGAGAAAACATTGACTTCAATGAGCTGGCAAGCAACCAATTAACGAGTCGCTACCTCACCTTCGAGGGAGTGAGTAAAGAGAAAGTTTACGCGCAAATGACAAACCGTGGCTTTTCTCGTCAACAAATCGATCAAGCGTTAGCTCAACACTCTGAACGTAGCTCATTACGATCTAAGCTAGAAATTAGTGCAGAAAAAGCAGATCTTACTAACGAAATAAAGAAGCTGTATCGCAAGGGCAAAGGACAAAACCTCATTCTTCATGAATTAAAGCAGCGCTTAATAGATGTCAGCGAGTTCGAAGAAGTGCTATATCAACTCAGCCTTGCGGGAGATATAGACTTTTATCAAAGTTGCCGTGATCAATTAGCCAAAAAGAACTACGACTTATCTGACTATAAAGAAAAATCAAAAGCCTATGCGTATTTAACACGTAAAGGTTTCACGAGCGATGAAATAAAAGAAACAATGTTACTTAAGTAGTATTAGCGAAAAAATGAAAAATACTGTTAAAAGTAACATCGAATGAATACTCATTGCCTTTCGCTTGAAAAGCCCTCTGTTGTAGAGCCTTAAGCAATAGGAGATAAAGAGGGTTCTGGATGTGAATAGTAAGGCATTTTCGGCAACCTTAATATTTCAAATTGAATTAAAACTTCATGCTTTTTTTCGCCCCCCATCAAACTCCTTTAGAAAATCGAGATAATATTATGATTTTTTTGGAGAATAATAAAGCAAAGCTCATTGTTCCGCGTTAGCACAAATCCACTTTCTTACGCTGGCTGTACTCTAGAATCACGTTAATTTCACTTATTGAGGCGATAAAAAAGGGCTATCGAGCCCTTAACATATCACACTAAAGCTTAACCCCATTTACTAGCAGGTGCTTGATACTCTGCTATTTGAGTCAGCAGTGTTTGCGGATCATCGCTAACGATCAGCTTATCTAAATACAAACCTTTCATAAATTGCTTTTTAACCATGGTTTGGGCAAAAGCTATGAGCTCATCATAATAGCCATCCACATTGTAAAAAGCACAAGGTTTTGCATGAAAGCCTAATTGGCCTGCTGTCCATACTTCAAAGATTTCTTCTAAAGTACCAACACCGCCAGGCATTGCGATATAAGCATCTGCAAGCTCAGCCATTTTGGCTTTTCGTTGCTGCATATCCTCAACAATGTGCAATTCAGATAAGCCTTGATGCTGTAGCTCTTTATCAATAAGTGCTTTTGGCATCACACCAGTAACACGCTGCCCGCCTGTAAGCACAGCATCTGCGACAGCTCCCATAAGGCCAACACTTGCCCCACCGTATACGATGGAGTGTTTGCGCTGGCAAATTTCAGCTGCTAACGCTTGTGTCGCTTGTAAGAACTGCGGATCACTACCGGCACTTGAACCGCAGTATATGGCGTATTTCATTCATCACCTTTCAATCTAATCATTCGCTTTTAGAGCTGTCTTTTAATAAGTGCTCATACTGTTTATCAGTTAAGGTTTTCATAAAAGCAACCAGCGCGTCAATGCGTTTATTCGAGAGCGCCTTTCCTTTTGTTAGCTCATCCAATGCAATATTTTGAGGAACCTCTGGCTCAGCCCAAGTTTTACCGGTTTCAGGGTTAATTTTTCGAGCTGCTTTTCGACTGTTGTACTTATCGTAGAACAACACCACTGTTCGCAAATCAGCAAACACCCCATTATGCATATAAGGTCCTGTTAATGCGATGTTTCTTAGTGTCGGTACTTTAAATTTACCCGCTTGTTTCTGATCGCTCACTTGCGGGTTTTCAAGTAACCCATTATCAACAAAATCGTCACTTTTACCATTCAGCTTACGCAGCGCAGTGTTGGCAGGCACGCCGATATTGCGGTATTCATAATTACTAAACGTTTCTTTTTCCTGAGCCGGGTTTTTACGCAATTGATGACATTGATTACAGTTCGTAAACTGTTGCGAGAAGAACAGAGTTTCACCTAGTTTCTCCTGTTCAGTAAAACTGTACTCCCCTTTTAAATAGCGGTCATACTTTGAATCAAATGGCGCAAACAGTTCTGTTTTCTCAAAACTGGCAATGCTTAACGCCATAGCATCAAACGCTTTATCTGCATCTTTTAATACATCGGCACCAAATAACGCACTAAAACTGGCCTTGTAAGATTCATTCTCAAGGAGACGCTCTAAAACTGCTTGTTTAGTTGGCATCGCCATTTCACCCGGATTAAGTGGTGGGCCCGCCGCTTGATCTTTTAGTAAACTTGCCCTGCCATCATGGAATTGACCACCCACGTACTCACCATTGCTCTTTTTTGAGAATGGAGGAATAAAACTTGCGTAACTGGCGGTTGGCGCATTTCGATCCCCTATCGATTTTCCATCGCTGCCTAAAGAGCCACTCAAGGTTTGTGGGTTAGTGGATGTATCAACAAAACCATTGGTAGGTGCATGGCAGCTTGCACAAGATTGATTGCGATTTAACGATAAATTTTCATCAAAATACAACGCAGAACCTAACTGCTCTTGGCTTGAATAAGTCTGCGCACTTACCGAAGAGGCATTGCTAGCTATTAACGCTGAAACACAAGCGGCTATTAATACAGGTTTTAATAAGGTATTTCTTTTTTTAAACATGAACTCACACTCGATTCTTTTCACGGGCTTACTTTATCCTGAATCCGTAATGTCAAAGTAGCAATCATCCATTCAGCTAAGTAATTTTTTAGACTTCATCACACTTCAACCTCACTACTTCAAAGTACACTTTAAAGCGTCTTAATGTGAAGTTAATTTATAATGATTCTCAGTAGCGTTGCATATTGATAACTGAATCTTACAAAGTCAACGCAATTTTCATAAGCAAGAGTGCTTTGTGTGAATAAATCAAGATACATCAATAAAAGATGCGAATATGCGTGTTTTCAGACGTTCAACTTTGATAAAAGCGCTTTACAGCGCTACAGCTGAGAGACAATATAATCCCACTGCGCATCAGTGACAGGAATAACCGATAGACGCGATTGTTTAAATAACGCCAGTTGCGACAGCTCTGGTGCCGCTTTCATTGCTTTGAGCGGTAACGGTTTAGACGCTTTAGAAACAAAGGCGACGTCAACAACAAACCACTTCGGCTCAGCTTTAGTCGCTTTAGCATCAAAATATTTACTGCTCTGATCAAACTGATCAGGATCTGCATAGGCTTCACTGACAACACTTGCCCTGCCAACGACTGCAACATGTTTGCAACTGGAGTGATAAAAGAGCACATCATCCCCTTTTTGCATTTTATCACGGATAAAGTTGCGTGCTTGGAAATTGCGAATACCTGTCCACAGGGTGATGCCCTCTGTTTGTAAATCATCAATGGAATAATCAGAAGGTTCTGATTTAAGTAACCATTTTGCCATAGTTATCGCCCTCAACGCCGATGTTTTAATTTATTATGCATCAAATCCAACACTTTGTTAATCCTATCAAAATAGACATTTTCGTTCGCAATCTACAGATAACGCGTTAATATTAGCAGCTGAATTTATAAGGCCTTCGACGCGTTAGTTAATTATAGGACACGTATGTATTTTGAATTGTTCGATATCTTTTTGCTCTCCCTTGTTTGTCTGGCCATTTACATTTGGCTTCAAGCTCAAAAAGTACGAGAGGTTGCACTCAAAGCTGCAAGAGGTGAGTGCGAGCGTCATAAACTTCAGCTACTTGATGGCAACGTTAGCCTTAAGAAATTCAAACCTCAACGCAATCAGAAAGGTACTTTGTGCTTATTGCGCGAGTATCAATTTGAGTTTTCAGCCACCGGCGATGAACGCTACCAAGGCAGAGTGATTATGCTAGGTTTGACGATTGATCGATTCTACCTGCCACCCCACCGTATCATTGAAGATTGAGGATAAGCACACAATGGAAAGGTTAACAATTTCTCTCGACGATGAACTTGCCAAGCAGTTTGATGAGTACTTACGCACACAAGGCTATAAGAATCGCTCCGAAGGAATGCGTGATTTAATCCGCGACAAACTAGAGCAACAAAGCTTAGCGAAACAGGCGAAAGACTCAAAGCACAACAGTGACTGTATCGGTTCAATGACTTATGTTTACAATCATCAAGAGCGTGAATTAGCAGCTAAGCTCGCCCAAGCGCTACATGATAATCACAATATTGCCGTCTCTACGCTGCGCGTCCCACTGGACCATAACCACTGTATGGAAACAGTAATGCTCAATGGTGATACAGAGAAAGTACGCACCTTTTGCAACGAGATAATCGCAAGACCTGGCATTCGCCATGGCAAAGCTTACTTAGTACCTGTTGAAGTTGAGCACTACCATCATGAAGGAAAATCTCACGTACATAGCACCCCTAAAACCTGAGATTACACTCCCCAAAAAACGCAACCGAATAAAAATCAGTCATAAAAGCATGATCATAGGTCGATTTTTCAGCACATGAGATCTGCATTCGACCTTTTTAAAAGCGAATGCGACATATTTGTATGATCAATTGCAAATTTGTATGACATGAAATAATATTCATACAAATTTTAAATTCTTCATAAGGCTCATATGTTTTCTAATTTCCATCAACACCGTACAACACTTAAAAATCATACAAAATCACTGACTGCGTTATCAGCATTATTGCTTTCAAGCTATAGTTGGGGACATTTTCAAGAAATCATTCCCGATAGAGACTTTCTCGATCAAAACACACAACAGCCTCTTTCATTCTCTTTACGCTTTACCCACCCTATGTCTCAGGGACCGGTAATGAGCATGCAAAAACCTAAGCAATTGAAGGTTTTTAACAATGGTCACAGCAGTGACTTGCTACCTAGCTTAACTAAAAGTACTGACAGCTCAGCTGATCAGTGGCAGTTTAATTACACAGTAACAGAACCTGCTGACCTGCAGTTTTACGTTGAACCAATGCCTTATTGGGAAGAAACTGAAGGGAAAATGATAATCCATCACACCAAAGTGATTGTCGATGGCTATGGTGATTTTGGCAGCTGGGATAGTTTAGTGGGCGCACCGATTGAGATTGAACCGCTAACACGCCCGTACAGTTTATGGACAGGTAACACTTTCAGCGCCATTGTAAAACAGAACAACAAACCGGTGCCTTTTGCAGAAGTAGAAGTTGAATGGCGTAACGATGGCTCAGTAACACCTCCGTCTGATAGCTATGTCACTCAAGTCATTAAGGCTGATGCCAATGGCACCTTCCATTACACCCTTGCAAAAGCAGGATGGTGGGGCTTTGCAGCACTTGTGGATGCCGACTACCAATTAACCGCACCTACTGGCAAACAAGTTCCCGTAGAGCTTGGCGGGTTAATTTGGATTAACGCAAAAGACATGAAATAGGAATACCCATGGCACATATCCCAGACGGCGTAGTGAGTAACGAAATTTTAATTGTATCGAGTGTGGCTGCAATCGCCGCGATTAGCTACGGAGTGCGAAAGCTTGAGAGTGATAAAATTCCGCAAACAGCAATGATGGCTGCGGTTTTTTTCATCTCATCCTTAATCACATTCCCAGTTGGTCCAAGCTCAATACATTTACTCTTTAATGGCCTGATGGGATTAATGCTTGGCTGGGCCGCTGTGCCCGCTATCTTTGTCGCGCTAACTTTACAGCTGATGTTCTTTGGCTATGGCGGCTTGCTGTCTCTGGGCCTAAATACTTTCAACATGGCCTTACCCGCTATTATCGTGGCACTGACATTGCGCCCATTACTACTGGCTAAAATGAACAGCGCAGCGCTAAGTAAACCCCTTTCAATGAGTATTGGCGCACTTGCTGGCGCCTTTTCTATCGCGTTAACCACAGCGATGCTCAGTGCAAGCCTAGTATTGAGTGGCCAAGAGTTCGCACCTATGCTTAACGTATTACTCGCCACGAATGTCCCATTACTTATTGTTGAATCAGCAGTCACTGCTGTTATTGTGAGCTTCTTAATACGTACCTCACCACAAACTTTCAACCCTTCATTTAGTCGATAATATGCCTTTTAAACTTGTTGCTTTAAAACCATTCGCTCTCATACTATTTTTTTTCAGCGCTACTGCCAATGCGCACCTTTTGAAGGTATTTGCCTATACGCAAATGAGTGCTGATATGCAAAGTATGACCACCAGCGGAAAAGTGTACTTTGCTGGAGGCGCTGGCGTTGCTCAGCTTAAATTAGACATTATTGATAGCCAGAACAAAGTAGTAGAAACGCTCAAAAGCGATCATGAAGGTAAATTCAATGTGATACTTAAAAGTGGCCACTATCAGCTGCAAGCTAACACTCAAGATGGCCACCTTGCAAAATGGTCAATAAAGCCGCCTAAGAGCAGTACACTTAAGGTCAGCGCATCTACATCAGCAATTGAGCAAACAACCAATTCCGATATTGATCACGCTCAGATGCAGCAAATGCTTGCTGAAATTGTCTCATCTCAAATTCAGCCTTTATCTGAACAAATTAATGCACTCCAAGAGCGTGCAAAAGTGCAAGATATCATTGGCGCACTAGGTTACATCTTTGGCTTATACGGACTCGCAATGTGGTGGCGACATCGCAAACCTGAGCCTGTTGAAAACGAGCAATAAAACGTGATTTAGCGCATAAAATCAGGAACTTGTATTTGCAATAAAGGTCTAGGGATAGACTAGTATTACATTTCTTTTGCAAGAAAATACAGCACTTAAACGCTTCGTGAACTGATTTAAAGGATTTAATATGAAAGCAATTATCAGCACCCTGTTCTTTTGCCTACTTAGTAGCTCAGTTTATGCTGAAGCTGTCAGTAAAAGCTATTGGGGAGACAAAGCGATTGGCAGCCATGACACCGTTGCCTATCACACTGATCAAGCCAAATCAGCCCATCAAGCAGTGCTTGGAGAGAAGCGTTTCACCGTTAAATATTTAGGGGCGAATTGGTATTTCGCAAGCCAGGCATCGGCTGACAAGTTTGCTGCTAATCCTGCAAAGTATAAACCACTCTATAATGGCCATTGTGCTAATGCACTTAGCTTAGGCGAAGGATTAATCCCCACTGATGGCAAAGTCTGGGAGTTTTTTGGCGATGAACTGCATTTATTCTATGCTGAACGAGGCAGACAACGCTGGCTTGAAGGAGATTGGAAGAGCTACCGCACGCAAGCTGATACTGCCTGGAAAAAACTAAAAGGCTAATTTTTGCCGATACTATTATATGTCATGCCGTCGGCAATAATAATTGCCGACATTCTTTGCCACACTATTTTCTCTTATCAACATTTCTAGTAATAACACCTCTTATCTAGCTATAGAAAATTATTATTTATTAGCCTGTCAAAAACCCTCATTCAAACTGCACACCCACTTATCAATCTATATTAAGCATACTGGCTGATAATCATTAGTGCTTATTTAAATTCTTCGTTTAAAACTCATCATTTAAATGGCGTGCGCTTTTACGACTCCATAAATCCAGATAAAACATGGCACACATATTGCTTTTATAATTATCCACTTTCAATGATTTTTATATTCTCAAGGAGCCTTTATCGTAGATTTAAATACATAGCACACCTCTGAGCCCCCTCGTTAGAGCCATAAAAGATTGGCACACAGTGAGCCAGACAAACATAGATATTTGATTTTTAATATTTTTTCATATTATAAGATAGCTATGCTCAAAATTTGCAAAAAGAATAGCAGAGGCTCACCCGTACCTCAGTTGTTTATAAATAAGCATAATATCATTGGTATGAAGAGGTAATTACATTTAGTTGATGTAAAAATAAAGATTAGCACTTATATAATTTATTAATATAATTATATTGTTTTTTTGCTTATATATTATTAGCAATAAACTTGCTCGCCTTTAATTTATCGTCAGCCAAACGTTTTATTATTGGAGAAACTTATGATAATTCAAAGCAGTGAAGTTAATATGACTTCAAAGCACGAAAAGAGTGAAACTCGCACTTTTTCTTCTGAGTCAAATATTAACTTTGGCGTATTTAGTGGCGATATAAATAATGAGCCTGCAAACAGTAATGTATTAACCAGCCCTTCCGATCAATTTAACGCATTGATTAACCAGTTCCTTGGAGGAGATAAAGTATCTCAGCCTATTAATAGTGATAATGCAGGTACTGATCAGCCGCAAAACTCAATTTTAGTAATGACTAAAGATGGCTTAAAGTTTAGAACTGCTGAAGATAAAACCGATACTATTGATCAACAAATGCTAACTAGCATAAAGATGTTTCAACAGCTGTTAGAAGCTATATCACTTCACTATCAAAAACCCATCAGCGGCGTTGATGCCATTACCGATGACTCACTAAGCAATCAACCAATCGCTAAAGCCAGCGAAACTAAAGCGAGTGCTTTAGAGGACGATTACCAAGGCTTAGGCAGTGGAATATCCCTGCAGCTTTCTTTAAAAACAACTGAAACCATTGAGGAAAAAGAAAGCCTATCATTTAACTCAACAGGTACAATTTCAACCTTGGATGGCAAAGAGATTTCTTTCAATCTCGATATGAATATGCAACGCGAATACAGCTATACAAGCACCACAGAGTTCACCCAAAACGTGATATTTAAAGACCCTCTAGTACTCAACTTCCCCGGTGATGCAGCAGAGCTCACCAACGATAAATTCGCATTTGATATCGATGCCGATGGCAATGAGGAAATGATTAGCTATTTCCAACAGGGTGCTATGCTTGCGCTTGATAAAAATAATGACGGTATAGTTAATGATGGCTCAGAGCTATTTGGCGCACTATCCGGCAACGGCTTTGCTGATTTAGCGCTCTATGACGAAGATGGCAACAATTACATCGATGAAGGCGATAGTATTTTCAAAGATTTGAAACTTTGGAATAAATCAGCAGATAATGATTCACTAGATGCGTTAAGCACAATGGATATAGGCGCAATCTACCTAGGTGCAGCAGATACATCCTTTGATCTAAAAGGCGAAGGCAATCAATTTAACGGCCAAGTGAAAGCCTCAAGCTATTATTTAACAGAATCGGGTAAAGCTGGGTTTATTCAACAAGTAGACATGGTGGTTTAATCCATCACTAAACCACTGTTGCCTACTTATCACTGCTCTGTTTGACAATATGCTAGGGGATGAAATTGCATTCCCTAACATATTTGATCAAATTATTAAGTGCTCATGTCTTTATTATATTTTGAAAGGTCGCTGCACTTAAGAAGCTACGGCGCGTGCATCTTGCTATCTTTTAAAGGATAACGTTTAATAACAGCCCTTTAACTACTCACCAGCTTTAAGTAGATGCAAACATGAGCGATTTATACACCCAATTAATTACCGTTTTCTTAGGCTATTTTGCCATCATGAATCCCATTGCTAACACTGCTGCATTTGCAGGTTTAGCGGGGAGCAAAAGTAAGCAGGAACAAGTGAAGATTGCCGCTAAAGCGCTTACGATCACTTTCTTCATTATTTTAACTTTTGCCATCCTAGGTAAAACTATTTTTCACTTATTTGGCATCACTATAGATGCCTTAAGAATCACCGGCGGCATTCTAGTATTTTTAGTCGGTTATCACATGCTCAATGGTCATAGCTCAAAGCTACACAGCACTGAGGGAAATGATGATTCTGATATTGCAGTATCCCCATTAGCAGTACCTTTGCTGGCAGGTCCGGGCACCATCGCAACGACGATGAACTACTCGGCAACCGGCGGGATGACAGGTATCATTGTGACTGTCGCTGTGTTTGCTGTTTTATGCTTAATCACTTTTGTCTGCTTTATTTTTAGCTCAAACATTTTAACCGTGATTGGCAAAAGTGGCCTAAGTATAGTGACACGTTTGATGGGATTAATCCTTGCGGTGATTGGCACTCAAATGATCATATCAGGAGTCACGGCTGTGGTTAGCAAAATGGCATAAGGCCTTAATTGCCAGCACTTGCGCAACTAAGTGTTGTAACCCGACGATTCCGTAAGGTTTGGTAATTATAAAACTTAGTAATTATAAAAGCAGATTAAACAATGACTACAACAACGAGTTTCATGCAAGCACCGCTTACTGATGATGCGGGCGATGCATTAGCCGTAATTTTGGGCCTACCTTATGATTGCGGCTCTGATCCGTTACGTATTGGTGCCCGCTCAGGCCCCGATAGTATTCGCCAACAATCGCGCTTAATCAGTCCTTTTGACGGTGCCAGTAATATCAACCCTATTACAGAACTTAAAGTAAGAGACCTCGGTGATAGCCCTGTTACACTTAATAATATCGAGCAGACCTATCAACAAATAGAAGCGGCGATGATGCAGGCTATTAAGAATAACGCTGTGCCGATTACTCTAGGTGGCGATGGCGCTGTGGCACTCCCACAAATGCGTGCCCTTTCAAAAAAGTACCCTGATTTAGTTGCTCTGCATTTCGATGCGCATACAGATGCTTATCCGCTGGATGAATACAGCAATGCCACACCTTTTAGCCATGGCGCTCACGAACAACTCATAGACCCACAAAAGAGCTTTCATATTGGTCGACGCGGTAGTCACTTAGTATCAGGGGTGGTCGATTATTGCCGTCAGCTAGGTTACAACTTAATTGACTCAGACGAACTTTTTGAACGCGGCTTTAATTCAGTGATGAATGAGGTAAAAAACACTATCGCTGATCGACCTGTGTATTTATGTTTTGATATGGATTTCTTTGACCCAAGTGCTGCACCTGGTGTCTGCTCTCCTACCTTTGGTGGCGTAACAAGCAGAGAGGGTTTAGCTCTATTACGAAAGTGTAGCGGCTTGAATATTGTCGGTGCTGATGTGAATACCATTAGCCCCGCCCATGACTCACTCGGTATATCTGCACAATTGGCGGCCACTGTTGTTTATGAAATCATGTTAATGCTCGCGAAAAAGCGAAAGAGCACCTCTTAACACCTATGATATTTTCTGCTGCTTACCCATGGACTACGGGTAAGCATGCCTGCAAAGGCTGACTACCTTTAGCAATTTGAACGAGCAGCTCATCACGGGGTAATGGTTTGCTGTGTAAAAAGCCTTGATACAACTGACAGCCTAACTCTTTGAGAAAAGCTAACTGATGTAAATCCTCAACGCCCTCTGCTACAACAGTTAATCCTAAATGGTTCGACATTACCATTGTCGTCTCAACAATCGCGGCATCATATCCATCATTGGGCACACCTTGCACAAAAGATTTATCAATTTTAAGGGTATGGATAGGGAAGTACTTTAGATAGGCTAACGACGAATAACCCGTCCCAAAATCATCCAGCGCTATGCGCATTCCCAATTGATTGATCATCGACATTCGCGAGATGGTTAGCTCTATATCAGCAACCGCAACACTTTCTGTTAATTCAAGCTCAATCAAGTGCGGTGGAATTTCATAGGTGTTCAATAACTCTGTTACTTGCATCACAAAATCATGCTTCATAAATTGATGAGCACTGACATTGATAGACATACAAATGTCAGTAATCCCCTGTCTTGCCCATTTGGCGAGCTCACGACACCCCTCCTCTAACACCCAGCTACCCACTTCAATAATAAGCCCACTAGATTCTAGATAAGGTATAAAATCGTCCGGTAAAATGAGGCCTTTTTCTGGGTGGCGCCAGCGGATAAGCGCCTCAACTTTGACTATTTTATTGGTATTTATATCAATTTGCGGTTGATAAAAAAGCTCAAAGTCATTGTTTTTAATTGCTATTTCTATTTCGTTCTTGAACAGACGCTGGCGCTGCTCCTCACGTTCAAAGTCTTGATCATAAAACTGAATAGCATTGCGCCCTTTCTGCTTTGCTCTACACACTGCAGCATCTGCACATTTTAATGCCAGCTCATGATCTTGCTGATCACCATCAAGTAATACACAACCAATGCTCGCTGTGATGCTCACACTGACAATTCCCAGCAAGGCTTTAGACGCTAATACTTGTTTTAGCTGCTCACACACTTCCATTAAACTTGATCGCGCTTTCACTGGATCTTGCTGATCAAGCTCGACACAGATAACAAACTCATCGCCCCCAATGCGCGAGACCAAGCCGTTTTGGTGAGCCACTATCTGTTTTAGCTTTTCAGCAACATGGCACAGCAGCATGTCACCTAAAACATGCCCGTGAATGTCATTTACCTGCTTAAAATTATCTAAATCAACAAAAATCAGCCCTTGAAAACAGCCTTCTGCAAGGCGTTTTTGTGTACTTTCTTGTAGGTGATCAAGCAGTAATCTGCGATTAGCAAGCCCTGTTAAGGTATCGTGATATGCCAGATAAACGATCTTTCGCTCAGCCTCTACACGCTGGGTAATATCCGTTAAAATGCCAGCGATACCCTCATTTTCACCAATTTCATTTTTATAGGCGCGACATGATAACTCGAGTACTCGCTCGGCTTTGTCAGCACCAATTAAATGAATTTGAATGGTTAAATCGCTGATGCGCCCTTCAATAAGGTTATGAAAGCCGGTGAGGCATAACTGGCTATCTTTAGGGCGAATATTTTCAACGAAGGAGTGGCCAATAGTTTCTTGCGCACTAAAGCCGGACATATGTTTCCAAGCGCGGTTTAAATAGAGCCAGTTAAAGTCGCTATCTACTTTGAAAACCACATCGCGCAAATGCTCAACTAAATCCGAGTACCTTTTTTCAGAGCTACGCAGGTGCTCAATCAGGCGATTCTGGGCTTGAGATATTAGCTCATTTGCACTGGGCTTGCTGTCTGTATCAGACATCGATCACCTTATTGAGTCAATAAACTGCTCACTATTCATTAGATTACAATACATTGGCATAATCTCTTGTAAATAGTATTGCTGTTCAAATTGTGTGCGACTCAAAATACAGTCATCCAATATAGATACTTTGAACCCTAAATCTAGCGCTTCTCTGCCTGCTGTATCAATGCACAGCGATGTTACAGCCCCTGCAATAACAACATGATTTATCTGCTTTTCATCTAACAAGCTCTTTAGGTTCGTGTTTGAAAAGCAATTTAACCCTCGTTTCCCCGGCAGCGAAGTTATATCAACCCCCACTTCTTTGATCGGTGCAATAGTTTGAGCACCATAGGTTTCTCGCTTAAATGCACCGTGATCTTTAATAATCTTAAGGATCCCGATGGGCTCTTCTATCTCTTGATAATCGTCAGTAAATTGGATTGGTGTTTCAACGACCAGCACCTGCGTTTGCTTGAGCTGACTAAGTAGCTGACACGTATTTTTAACCACGTTTTTCACGGCTTCAGGATCTTCAAACACACTGTGCAAAATACCGTCAGTAGAGAAGTAATCGTTTTGAAACCCTATCAATAATAATGCTGTATTAGGCGCTAACATATATAAATGCCTCTGCTTACACTACTCGCTTCACACTGTATTTGTTTTACAGCTTATCCATTGGAAAATGTAAATCGAGTATTAAGAATAGTAAACCTGCTGTTTTGCAAATATTAAAACGCCATCAAATTCACATATGACAGCACCTTGAGTGACTAACAAGTCAGTAAAGGCAAGTAACAAAGACAAAACCGCAGAATTATGAACAACAGCAGAACGGTCGCAAACATTGAGCGAGAGTTTGCACCAATTTCTATTATGAATTAAGTATAGCTAAGAAAATGAAAAGTGTAGGGGATATGATCGAATAATCTATCCCCTATTTAAGGTAGGATGAAAAAGCTCTAACTGGAGGTTTATTTAGCCGTTTTTAAATTTCGTTAAATGCTGCTCAATCTCTTGTAATATTGCTGGGTCATCAATCGTTGAAGGCACTTGGTAATCTTGGTGTGCCGCTATTTTTCTCAGCACCGCTCGCAAAATTTTACCCGAGCGTGTTTTAGGTAAACGCTGCACCACAAAAACATCCTTAAAGCACGCCAATGCGCCTATTTGTGCACGCACCTTTGCTATCAACTCATTTTGTAACTGCTCATTTGAAATTGTCACACCCGCTTTGAGCACAACTAAACCAATTGGCACTTGCCCTTTCAAGCTATCGCTAGCACCAATAACAGCGCACTCTGCAATCGCTTCATGGCTTGAAACAACTTCTTCCATTTCACCTGTTGAAAGCCTATGCCCTGACACATTAATCACATCATCTGTGCGACCTGTGATAAAGATATAGCCATCTTCATCTTTATAACCGCCATCCCCTGTGTGATAGTAACCCTCAAACTCTGCCAGATACGCTTCTTGGAAACGCGCAGGCTGGTTCCAAATACTGGTAGACGCCCCAGGCGGCAGCGGCAGTTTGACACAAATATTCCCAACTTCGCCGTCAGCTACTTGCTCACCTTGCCCATCGACCACACAAATGTCGTAACCCGGCGTACACTTATTCGTCGAGCCTAAACGAGCGCTGGAAGGATTATTCCACCCCATCATAGGGGCTGTGATCGGCCAGCCTGTTTCAGTTTGCCACCAGTGATCTAACACTGGCACTTTTAACAAATCACTCAACCAATGATAGGTCGATGAGTCTAGCTTTTCACCGGCAACAAATACCCAGCGTAAACTCTTTAAATTATATCGATTCACCCCTTCACCTTCAGGGTCTTCTTTGCGTATTGCGCGAAACGCTGTTGGCGCACAAATCATCGAATTGACTTTATATTCACTAATTACTCGCCAAAATGCTGCTGCATCGGGGGTGCGAATAGGCTTTCCTTCATAGAACACACTACTAGCACCGCAAATTAGCGGCCCGTAAATAATAAACGAGTGCCCAACTACCCAGCCTATATCAGACGCTGCCCACCATACATCACCTGCATTCATGCCATAAATGCCGTTAAAGGCGAGCCTTAAAGCAACCGCATGACCGCCATTATCCCTGACAATACCTTTAGGTTTACCTGTGGTGCCTGAAGTGTAAAGAATATAAAGTGGATCATTACTTTTAAGGTGCGTGCAACTGGCAGCGGGCGCATCTTTAATAAAACTTTGCCAATCCATATCGCCCGCTTTATCAAGCGCAGCCGTGCTCATCTCTCTTTGCAGCACTATGGTTTTTAACGGTTTATTATCAGCAAGCTCTATCGCTTTATCGACTAATGGCTTGTATTCAATAACACGGTCAAACTCAATGCCACATGAAGCGGTAATAATAAGTTTAGCTTGAGCATCATCAATACGCACAGCCAGTTCATTAGGTGCAAAGCCGCCAAATACCACGGAATGAACCGCGCCAATACGGGCACAAGCAAGCATCGCAACAGCAGCTTCAACCACCATCGGCATATAAATAATGACTCGATCGCCTTTTTCTATGCCAATGCGCTGCATCGCTCCGGCGAACGTGCTCACTTGCTGCTGTAGCTGGCTGTAAGTAATACTGCGCTTGGCGTTAGTAGCAGGTGAATCAAAATAGAACGCAACTTGATCGCCACGGCCTTGCTCTACATGATAATCAACCGCTAAGTAGCAAGTATTAATATGCCCATCTTCAAACCACTGATAGCTGTTATCTGGCTGAAATGAAAGCCCCTTAGAAGGCGCTTGAAACCAAGATAATTGCTGTGATTCTTTTAACCAGTATTCACTTGAATTTTGTAGTGATTGAGCATATTGCGCGCTGTATTCCATGTTAGCTCCACGGTGATTGTCGTTATAGCGAACCGCACTAGTCAATCTGCTTTTGCTTTAGTACATCCTACAAGAAAATAGCGATTTGAAAGTGGGATCTATTTTTATTGTTAACAAAATTAATCATAAACAAACATATTCATCTGATAGCTTTATACTAATCAAGCTATTGTCGACAATACATAGTGCTTTAGTCGTAAATGTTAAAGGTGAAAATAGTACACTCGAGTGGCGAGTGGCGAGTGGCGAGTGGCGAGTGGCGAGTGGCGAGTGGCGAGTGGCGAGTGGCGAGGATAGCTTAGTGATGCATTCACCACTAAGCTATTTGAAATTACATTATTTTTTATATTGATTGATAATGCTTGAGAAGTCTAAAGCGCCGTTTCCAGCTTGAGAGTGCTCTTTAAACAACTCGTTGGCTTTTGTACCCATTGGCGTTGGAGAACCACTTTGCTCAGAAAGATCCATCGCTAAACCCAGATCCTTCGCCATCAAATCAACTTGGAAACCACCTTGGTAGTCATTCGATGCCGGTGCATTTTCCATTACACCTGGGTATGGGTTGTACACTTCTAATGCCCAGTTACCGCCAGAGCTCAAACGCATAATTTCAGACAATGCTTTAGGGTCTAACCCGTTGTTAACTCCCATATTTAGCGCTTCAGAAGTGCCGCTCATCAAAATTGCGAGCAGCATGTTGTTACAGGCTTTTGCAACTTGGCCACTGCCTTGAACACCTGCATGGAAAATGTTTTTGCCCATGATATCCAAAATAGGCTTTGCCTTTGCAAATTGCTGTTCGCTAGCGCCTACCATGAATGACAATGTACCTGCTGTCGCCCCACCCACACCACCAGAAACGGGCGCATCAATGAAATTAAGCCCTTGCTCTTGTGCTGAGTTAGCAACACTTTTAGCGGTGTGCGCATCAATGGTCGAAGAATCGATGACTAAGGCATCTTTAGAGACGTGATCAAACAATGGCTGATCACCTGTGACATATAAGCCTTGCACATGTTTACCTGCCGGTAGCATGCTGATGACAAATTCAGCACCTTTTACCGCATCAACCGCAGAAGAAGCCGCACTCGCACCTGCTTCTTGTAAAGCTTGCATTGCTTGTTCAGATAGATCAAAGACAGCCACATCGTGACCGGCTTTAACCAAGTTGATTGCCATAGGACCGCCCATGTTACCCAGTCCAATAAAACCTATCTTAGCCATAATTGTGAATCCTATTTGTATTTCAAACGTTGCCCCGAAGAAACAGTCAAATACTGAGCACTGTATTCGGGTTTATTATTTTTTACTCAGAAATAGCCTGAGCGTTGTAAATTACATGTCTGCTAGCGGACTAACTGGCCAAGGCGAACTAAACATCTGATCGAGAAACGCATCTGTCACCTCTTCAACCTGTTTAAACTGCCAGTTAGGCTTGCCGTCTTTATCGACCAGTAAAGCCCTTATTCCTTCTGCAATTTCACCAATGGCACAGCATTGTGTTGAAAGTGCTAACTCAGAAATAAAGACTTCTTTTAATGAATAGTGCTTGGCTGCGTAAAACTGTCGATAAATCATCGCAATCGACATAGGGCTGCCATGAGCAATAGCTTTTTGCGCTTTAATCAACCATTTATCATCTGTTTCAAGTGCTGTGATATTACTCATCAATTCAACAGCATTATCGACATCCGTTAGCTGTTCAATTAAATCATAGTGCTCCCGCACGAGTGAATGCTGGTTACTTGTAGCACTGCTAGCCTCTAGAGGTCGCAAAATTGCATTGATGATATCCCCTGCCATTTCAGTGTCTTGCCAGTTAGCACTGAGCAACCCAGACATGAATGCATCTTTTTGCGTGTTATCTAATAAGCGATCTGCAATACCGATAAATTTTGCATCAGCAGCGTTAATGCGCTGCCCTGTAATACCCAAAAACAAGCCGCTGCGCCCAGGAGCTCGATTTAAAAACCAACTCGCGCCCACATCAGGATATAGACCAATCGTTACCTCTGGCATTGCAACCATGGTTGTTTCAGTGGCAATGCGGTGCGAACAACCTGATAACAGGCCTAAACCGCCACCCATCACAATACCTGCTCCCCAGGCAATAATAGGCTTAGGATAAGTGTGTATTTGATAATCTAAGTGGTATTCCTTAGTAAAATAACGACCGGCAAATTCCACCCCTGAAGGCTCTTGAAGTGCATGATAAAGGCTAACCACATCGCCACCGGCACAAAACGCTTTCTCACCTACACTGTCTAAAATAATCGCTGCGATGCTATCATCATTGCGGTATTGCTCTAGAGCAGGGGCGATTAGCTCAATCATTTCATAAGCTAAAGCGTTCAATGCGCGCTCAGCATTTAACGTAATTTCAACGATCTTTTTGCCACAGGCGGTAGGATGTTCTTTAAATATCACGCAACTCACAAGCTTTCCTCTCTTAATCACCATTTATTCAATGGATTATTTGTTTTTCCAAACCGCTGGGCGCTTTTCTAAAAACGCTGCAACACCTTCTTGCTGATCTTCTGTATGGAACAGATCAACGAATAATTCACGCTCTAAAATATACCCTTGCTCCCAAGTACGCGTGCGGTTTGATTGAATCAAGGTCTTGCAAGCAGCAACAGCTTTCGGGCTTTGTAAAGCCACTTGCTCAGCCAACTCAAAAGCGCGCTCAAAGCCGCAGCCATTTTCGACCTGCTCTTCTACTAAGCCAATGCGCAGTGCAGTCGGTGCATCGACGCGCTGGCCACATAGAATCATTTTCTTCGCCCAGCCTTCGCCTACCAACATGGTCAAGTTTTGAGTGCCACCAGCACAAGGCAAAATACCCACTTTCGCTTCAGGCAAAGCCATAACCGCTTTTTCTTCTGCCACACGAATATCACAAGCTAGAGCAACTTCTAAACCGCCGCCCATTGCCCAGCCATTGACCGCGGCAATAGACACGCCTCTAAACTGAGTTAGCACGTAAAACGCTTCCCCAAAATATTTCGCCATATCACGGGCATTCGCTAAATCACCATCGGCAAATAGATTTAAATCTGCGCCTGCACTAAAAAACTTATCACTCGCAGAAGTGATCACTAACGCATATATTTCACTGTCTGCATTTAAGTCATTAACGATATTAATTAGGCCGATTAAGCTCTCTTTATTCCACGTATTGGCAGGCAGGTTGTTTAAGGTTAATACAGCAACATTGCCGCGTTTTTCTAGCTGTAAGGTATCTGGGTAATTATTCATTCGTGTGCTCTTTTTATAATCGTTATCGTAAACAATACAACAGTTGCTCAATTGCTAAAGCCGCTATTTGTGTGAAAGCTTAAAGAATTTGATTGGTTTCTTCTATTAATACTCTGCGCGCAATTATCACGTTCATAATTTCGTTGGTGCCCTCAAGAATGCGGTGCACCCTAGCATCACGCAGGTAGCGCTCTAATGGGTATTCTTTCATATAGCCATTGCCGCCAAATATTTGTAGGGCTTCATCGCAAATGACATAACAAGCATCTGTCGCAAAACGCTTAGCCATGGCGCAGTAAGTACTTTTGTCGGGGTGATTGTTATCTAGTTTTGATGCGGCCAATCGCACCATTTGGCGTGCTGCCACAAGATCTGTACTCATTTTTGCAACTTTAAACTGCAGCGCTTGAAAACTTGCTAATTCACGGCCAAATTGTTTGCGCTCGTGTAAATAGGCAATCGCATAATTTAGCGCTGCTTGTGCAGTTCCCACTGAGCAAGTAGCGATGTTGACACGGCCACCATCAAGCCCTTGCATGGCAATTTTAAAGCCTTCACCCAGTTTGCCCAGCAAATCGATTTCGCGCACTTGTACATCTTCAAAAGTGATCATACGGGTAGGCTGAGAGTTCCAACCCATTTTTTGCTCTTTTCGCCCGTAGCTAATTCCCGGGCTATCTGCAGCTACCGCAAATGCCGAAATACCTTTGGCACCTTCATCGCTAGTACGCGCCATTACTAATAAAAGATCAGTGGAACCAGCACCTGAAATAAATACTTTTGAGCCATTGATGATGTATTTGTCACCAACTTTTTTGGCGGTTGTTTTTAATGATGCCGCATCTGATCCCGCATTGGGCTCTGTTAAACAGTATGAACCCAGCTTTTCACCACTACTGAGTGCTTCACTCCATTGCGCTTTTGTTTGCTCAGAACCAAAGGTGCTCAACATCCAGCTAACCATGTTGTGAATAGTAATATAAGCAGTTGTCGAGGTGCAGCCTATGGCCATTTGCTCAAAGACGATGCTGGAATCTAAGCGTGGTAATCCTAAACCGCCACCAGATTCTGGTGTGTAAAGACCACAAAGTCCCATTTCTCCCGCTTTTTTTAATACATCAACAGGGAAATGCTGCTCTTCGTCCCAAGTAGCTGCGAGCGGTGCTAACTCTTTCTCAGCAAACGCTTTGGCCATGTCACTAAAAGCTATTTGATCTTCGTTAAGTTCAAAATCCATATCACTCTACCCTGTTGTTATTGTTGAGGTATCACATCGCTGATGAATTATCTCAGCAGCGTGCAAAATAGGTACGCCATACAATACCTTACACTTTTTATTATTAATATAAGCTTTTAGTATCGGTAGTTTAAATTGAAAGCGGCCTGCGCATTGATAATGTAAAGATTACCCGCAACAAGCCACTTTGTATCCAAGAAGTTAGAGACTCTTACTTCATTTACTTCATTGTAATAGTGGTATTCACACCGGTATCGATATCATCTTCAAACCAGCGCGCAGTGATAGTCTTAGTTTCGGTGTAGAACTTAATCGCCTGCTTACCGTAAGCATGCTGATCACCGTAGAAAGACTTTCTCCAGCCTGTGAATGAGAACATCGGCAAAGGCACAGGTACAGGTACGTTTACGCCAACGTTACCGACTTTGATTTCATGCTGGTATTTACGTGCTGCAGCACCTGAAGATGTGAAGATAGAAGTGCCGTTACCGTATGGGTTTTCATTGATAAGCGCAATCGCTTCTTCAAGGGTATCAACTTCAATCGTCACTAGAACTGGGCCAAAGATTTCTTCTTTGTAGATAGACATATCAGTGGTGACATCGGTGAACATAGTCGGTCCAACGAAGTTGCCGTTTTCAAGGCCTTCAACAACCACATCTGACCCATCCAGTACGCAGTTAGCCCCTTCTTCTTTACCTTGTTCGATAAACTTAAGCACACGTGCCTTTGCCTGTGGTGTGATTTGCGGACCGTAGCCAGCTTCTGGATCATCCCAAGCACCTGGACGTACTTGTGAAAGTGCCGTTTTAATCTCTGGAATAAGCTTTTTAGATTCACCGACAAAAACGGCGACTGATATAGCCATGCAGCGCTGACCTGCAGCACCCACTGATGCACCCGCAATATTGTTAACAACTTGCTTTTGAGCTGCATCTGGCATGATAACCATGTGGTTTTTAGCACCGGCAAACGCTTGTACGCGCTTCATGTGATCAGAACCGGTACGGTAAATGTATTCACCGACATCGCAAGATCCAACAAATGAGATTGCAGGTAAATCAGGGTGAACAAGCAGCTGCTGTACCACTTCTTTGCCGCCATTTAATACTTGTAAAACACCTTTAGGCGCACCCGCTTCCATGAATAATTCAGCTAGGCGAATCGGCGTTAATGGATTGTGCTCTGATGGCTTCAAAATGAAAGTGTTACCGCAAGCAATTGCCATTGGGAACATCCATAATGGAATCATCGCTGGGAAGTTGAAAGGCGTAATACCTACGCACACACCTAAAGGCTGAGTGAAGCTGTAGCAATCAATTTTACGTGCGACATTTTCTAGTGTCTCACCCATTGATAAAGATGCAACGTTGGCAGCGTGCTCAACAACTTCAATACCACGCCATACATCGCCCATCGCATCTGCAAATGTTTTACCTGATTCTTGTGACAAAATTGTCGCAATTTCTTCTTGATGAGTTTTTAGTAGTGCTTGGTAATTAAGCATCAAGCGCGCTCTATCACCGACTGATTTTTCTTTCCATATTTCAAATGCTTCTTTAGCAGTCTCGATGGCAAGGTTAACTTCTGCATCTGTTGCGCAAGGTACTTGAGCAATAACCTCTTGATTCGCAGGATTTGTCACATCAATTAATTGAGTGCTCTGGCTGGTGATGAATTCACCGTTTATTAACAATGGTACTTGATGCGTCATAGTAATTTCCCGTTCGCTGCATTTAATTATGTTTGTATGATTTGGATTTAACCACAATGACGGGCGACTAAGGATTGATAATCTTGCTCATTTAATGGATTATATTGCGATACCTCTCGTCCTTTAGTCTAGGTTTTATTATGAGCCAACTTTCCAACTGGCCACTACCTCCAGGTAGCCATCGCCTTGTAGTACCAAGAACTGTCACTAAAACACTGAGCACCAACCCACTTTCATGTGAGCTATACCCCAAGGCATCAGGCTTTTATAAGCAGGCGAATAAACATACTATGTTGCGCCGTATACATGATGATAACTTATTAATCTACTGTGTTGCAGGGGCGGGCTCTTTTAGTGTTGAGCAGACACAACACAGCATAGGAAAAGGTGATTTATTAATTCTACCCAGTGGTGTCCCTCATGCATATCGCGCCAGTGACGATAACCCTTGGAGTATTTACTGGATTCACTTCAGTGGCAGTAAAAGTGATCAATTTATTGATTACCTGCAGCATCAAAAGCATCATTTAACCATTCCTGTAGGCGTTAACTCCAATTTAATCAATAGCTTTGATTTACTACTTGAGAGTTTACAATCCAGCATTCACTTATCTTCTTACATCCATGCAGCTAGCATACTGCGCCAAATATTAACGCATATTCCATTACTTAAGCCTCTAGCTAAAGCGCAACGCCTTTCACATCAGTTTGATTTGGAGAGAGTACACGCCATTATGCAATCAAGCTTACACGGCCAACTTAATTTAGAAACACTAGCCAGCAGCGTGAATCTCTCTAAGTTTCATTTTATAAAGCGCTATAAAGAGCTGACTAACACCACGCCTATCAATTACTTTTTGCATCTTAAAATTGAACGCGCCTGCCATTTATTAGATATATCCACCAAACCCATTAAGGAAATCAGCTATAACTTAGGTTATGAAGATACTTACTATTTCTCACGCTTGTTCAAAAAAGTGATGGGCATATCACCTAAACAGTATCGACAAATGCGTAACAGTACTTTTCAAAATATTGAAGCAACTCCTGATGCCGATAAAATAGCGAATAAGGTTTAAATTTAATGCATTAAGTTTGACTCTAAAGACAAGGCTTTTATACTGTGCGCCAGTATGAAAATGCACCTTAATCCACTTGAGAACACTGAATATGCCGCTAAAACCCGTTGATAAAACACGTTACGGTAAACATCTAAAAATTACTTTTTTCGCAATTTGTACGTATTTACTGATCACGGCTCTAGGCGTATCAACCTTGCTCATCGCCCTTGTAGGTAGCGAGGATGGCGGTAATTTTTGGTTAAATGTTGCCGGTGTTATTATTGCTGTTTGCGGCTTTGCATTACTTTATCAAAAATTCAACAATCACCCCTTTTTTAGTGAAATCATGTATGTCAGAGGCTTAAAAGCTCAGATGAATGCAATTTATCGCAAGCAACGCGCAATTAAAGAAGCTGCTGAACAAGGTGATCCTGTTGCAATGGGTATTTTAGATTTCAGTTACAGTGCATCACATTTTGTATATTCACTTGATGACAATACCATTACATTGGAAGACCTTGCTAAATCAAAGCGAGAATTACAAGAATGGGCCGATCAGTATCAAATCACCCAATACCCTGAATATGATGCAGCGCTATTGAAAAACTATTAATGTTTTTCAATAGCATTAAAAACAAACCACTGCTGTGATATTTATTGCATTATTTATAAAGTAACTCAGGCAGATACGTCGCGATTTGAGGCATCATCCAAATTAGACCAATGCCAACCAACTGCAATGCAACATAGGGCGCAACTCCTTGGTATATTTGCCCTGTTGTGATCTCTTTAGGTGCAGCTCCCCTTAAATAAAAGAGAGAGAAACCAAAAGGCGGGGTGAGAAAACTCGTTTGCAAATTGATAGCAATAATCACCGCTAGCCAAATGGGATCATGCCCCATTAAAATCAAACTTGGGACGACTATCGGTAATAAGATTACTGATATCTCGACAAAATCGAGAAAAAATCCCATGACAAAAATAAGTAGCATCACAAAGATTAGCGCGCCGACTTCTCCACCAGGCATTTGCTCAATAATTTGATGAACCCGCGCTTCTCCACCAATACCTATGAACACCAATGAAAATAAGCTTGCAGCAATGATAGTGACAAAAATCATTGAGGTGATTGTCATCGTATTAGTACAAACAGGTGCGAGCATTTTTTGACGTATCAAGCGTTTTATTGAAATATAAATCGCATTAACCGCCAATATAAGCAGCACGATAGCCAATCCAACTAATAGGTACTCACTCATTTCAACATGGTCTTTTTGCAAACGTATTGTCACATTACCCGCCAGTATTATTACCACCAGCAACGCTGCTGTTCCTATACTTAACCAAAAATTTGAATCCCTCCCTTGCAGCCGAAACCCCGCTAATAAAATTGCACCAATTGCCCCCACAGCCGCCGCTTCCGTTGGCGTTGCTATACCACCGAGAATAGAACCTAGTACTGAAATAATAAGCACTAATGGCGGGATTAAGATGGTTATAATTCGCTTAACATTAACTTGTTCTCGTTTCTCTTTTGCCAGTGCTGGAGCCACTTCAGGTTTTATTCGGGCATAAACCAAAATGTATACAACATACAGGGCAATCAAAACGAGCCCCGGTAGTAACGCTGCAGAAAACATTTGACCAACTGAGATTGTCTCTAGCGTAAACAGCCCCTGTTTAATCTGTGCTTGTTGAAAGGCGTTCGACATCACCTCAGAAAGGATAATAAGCAACGTAGAAGGTGGAATTATTTGCCCTAAAGTCCCTGCTGTTGCTACAGTTCCCGCCGCTAAACTTGGGGAGTAACCGTTGCGTAACATGGTCGGCAACGCAATTAACGCCATTGTTACCACAGTCGCCCCCACTATACCGGTTGATGCAGCCAACAATGCACCAACAATGACGACTGATAGGCCAAGCCCGCCTTTTAGCCCCCCTAGCAAACGCCCCATTTCTTCGAGTAAATCTTCAGCGATGCGACTGCGCTCTAACACTAACCCCATAATCACGAAAAGCGGAATCGCTATTAGTACATCTCTTGTCATCACTCCAAAGATACGCTGAGAAAGTGCGCCAAGTAGCACAAAGTCAAACTGCTCAGTATAGGTACCAATAATAGCGAACATAACGGCAATTCCGGCAATGGTAAATGCGACAGGGTAGCCCAGCATAATGGCACCAAATAATGCCACAAACATAATGATGTCTAAATATTCAAGCATTTGAGCGCTCCTGTTGAACGTCACTTCCCCGAACAATCAATAAAACATCTCGGCTTATAGCCGCAATCGCTTGAATAACCAGTAAAAAACAAAAGACAGGGATTATCGTCTTTAGAAGAAATGAAGCAGGTATACCCCCTACTGATATTGGGCCTTCAAGGATTTTCCAGCTGTTAAATACAAATTTCCAACTCATCAAGGCGATCATCACACACATTGGAAGTAAAAAAACGAGATGACCAAAAAGATTGATCATGGCGCGCTTTCGCGCACTGAAGCTTGCATAAAAAATATCGACACGTACATGGCCATCAACCAGCATGGTATAGCCAGCACCTATCATGAACATTGCAGCATGCATATAAAGCACAGCTTCGCTTAAGAATATAAAAGTAATACCAAACAAGTATCTGAGCATAACGATAGAGAACTGTAACAGCACCATTGTGATGGCAAACCAGCGAATACTCTCTCCCACTCGTTTGTTAATGTTGTCAATCATTGAAACCCATTGATCATGAGATTGAGCCATTTAATAACCTTGTTATTTTTGTGGGTAGGTGAGTGCTAATGGCATATTTCAACAATTAGTGATCACTCAATTAGAGATAATTTACAAAGCAGCGCATAAGAGATTATCTATTTATAATTAATCACTTACACGCCATAGCTCACATGCCAATTAATAGCTGTGATTCAAAAGTTTAATATTTGTAATCTAAACCACGCGCATTCATTTGGCCATTATCTGCATAGCCTTTATAGGTACGCATAGCACTGCGATAATCAAGGTAGCTGGCTGTAATACGGCGAACTAACTCATCATCATCCGCTTTGAGCTCCTCCATAACTTCACCGGCTGCATTACCCATAGCAAGAATGACATCTTCAGGGAGTCTCTTAACAATTACGCCTTTTTCGTCCACTAACTTTTGTAAGGCTTTTGCATGATTTGTGGTGTATTCAGTCCATACTGGGTTGTAAAGTGACTCACAAGCATAGGCGACTGCTTTTTGTAAATCTTCAGGCAATGCGGCAAATGCATCAGTGTTTACAACACACTCTTCAGCAGAAGATGGCTCGCCAACACCCGGCCAGTAATAATATTTAGCTATTTGATGAAAACCTAACGCGCTATCTGTCCACGGGCCAATAAACTCACCTGCATCCAAGGTGCCGGTTTGTAACGCTTGAAACATTGCACGCCCGCCCATTGCTTGAACTGCCATACCCATTTTCGAACACATTTGCGAGGCGAGACCAGTTGTGCGAAAGCGTAACCCCTTTAAATCGTCAACGGAGTTTATTTCTTTTCTAAACCAGCCCGCCCACTGTGGCCCAGAGTTACCACACAAAAAAGGCTTAAGGTTAAATTTAGCATATAGCTCGTCATATAGTGCTTGACCACCGCCGTGTGCCATCCACCCAAATTGCTCATCGGCAGTTAAACCGAATGGCTGTGACCCGAATAATAGAAAACCTTTTGATTTTGATCCCCAATACGCAGGTACTGAATGATAAAGATCCGCAGTGCCTTCCGATACCGCATCAAACACCCCACGCCCGGGTACAATCTCACCTGCTGCGTAAAGCTTTACTTCAATGCGACCACCAGAAAGTGCAGTAATTCGATCGGCTAAAGTTTGCGCAGCAACACCTGGACCTGGGAGGTTTTTAGGCCATGAAGTCACCATTCGCCATTTAATTTTATCACTGGCGATGGCCGGGGCTGACAAAGTCGCTGCCGCTGCTGTTCCCAATGCTGCAACAGAAGTATTTTTAAGGAATGCTCTTCTTTTCATGTTTTCTCCAAATCATTTCAAGAACCCCAAATGAAAGTACTTTGTCAATTTTAGAGTTCTGTTTAATTATTTTTAATCGATAGAATAAGTATGAAAATACGCCACATACAGTTGTATATACAAGGCTATAAAATAATATATAGATTAATTTTACATCCGTAAAGCAGATCACTTTTTGACAGATAATTTATATCGACTCTGCGATGAATAAATTTTTAATCGTGAGAAGAAATTAACTACCAACAACAAATAGTGACTGTGAAAGACAACAGTTCCATCATCTATTTATATGAAAATCATTGAAAATAAAGCAATTGTAAATCCTGATAGTTTACACTTGAACTGTTGTCAAATGTAAAGTAGAACATATATCTAAAATTAGCATCATACTTTTCGCTAATTGACACTCAAGGAAGTAAGTAGCTGATAACGCTACTCAATACGAGACAGGGATATGCTCAACAAAGTCGCCAATGATGTATTCTTACAGATAATAATGCCCAACTGGAAACGCAGTGCTTCCTATGGTATTAGCCCCCGGCCTTGGCTAAAAACATTTACCAAAGTTGCTAGAGATACAAATACTTTGTCTGTCAATCTAGCAGCATCGTTAGCAGCCTCTCCTTCTTTATTGCGTATTTTACTGAACAGTTTTTCTCACAAAAAAGCATTCCCAACCGTGAATGACATCATTATCAATCTCGCATTTGAAATGAGTCAGCCATCTTTTATTAAAAAACTGGAAGAACTACCAGAGTTATGGCGTTTAAAAGCCTTTGCTAGCGCATTGAGAACCCAATGGCTAGAACATATCGACCAAAGTTTTGTACTGAACTCACAGTTCATCAACATCCATAAACGCTCTCCAAAACAGTTGATTGAACAGGATTTTGATGCATCACCTTTACTTGATTCAACACTGTGTAATACTGAAAAGCTCGCTCATGCTTATTTTAAAAGTTATGCCTGTGATAGAGCACTCACTCAAGTAACTGTTTGGTTCGCTAGCAAAAGCAATAACTGTGAAGTAAAAGAATGCCCACCAACGACGATAAAAGTAAGTATCAACCCGGATAAAGGGGTTGAACTCGGTTTTTTTCGCCAAGATTATGATTACTCCATAGGCCAGTCTAATCAGCTGCAATGGTTACAAGAAAGCAGCCTTGATAGAAGTAAAGCACTGGAGTCTGCTCGTTTTGAAAATCTGCAATTAGGCCACCTTACCAAGCATGTTTTTTGGGAAAGAGATAAGCTCAACGTCGCTTAAGGCTTGTTTACAGCTTTTGATTTAAGTAAATCAACTGCGACATCTGGAAAGTCGGTGAACACACCATCAACTCCCACCTTAAAGTAAAAGATTTCTAACTGCTCTTCTAAAGAAGAAGCGTAGTTAGCTTTGCGTCTTTCATTGCGCCGAAATGTATAAGGATGAACCACCAAATTTGCACTGTGCGCTTCTTTGGCTAGATGAGATATTTGCAGCTTGTCGGCTGATGCTGAGTTCTTGATAAGCATTTCTTTATAGGGACCAATACCTTGAGCGTACTGCGCTATTTGTTCCATTGCACCTGCTTTAAGCATCCAATCATATTGATAGTTAATGACACCTTGCTCAGAGTAAACGCTCGTTATTCCCCAGCGAGTTTGAGCAATCAGCTGAACTAGCTTAATGTCCATCTGATATTCATCGAGCAATGTATAGCGAATCCTTTGTAATTCACTAGCATCAAAACTTTGCAGATACACTTTAGATGAGCGCTTGGTATAACCGTGTTTTGCTAATACCTTTAATACTTTACGGCTGATATCTTTGCCTTCGTGACGATGAAAGCTCGGGTTCTTTATTTCAGGATAAATGCCAACATCCTGTCCTGTTATACGGTTCAATTTTTGAATCAACGCCAATTCTTGCTCAAACAAATGAACCTTAAACACACCTTTACGTAAAGATTTACGCTCTAAAGTGGCAATTTCATCCCAAGTGAAATCTATGGCATAGTAATGTCCATCAGATCTGGCACGATTTTTATAACGCTCTGCCACATCGGTCACTTTCTCTAAATAAACATCATGCAGAACAATCAATCTATCATCTTTAGTCAGCACCAAATCTTGTTCGATATAATCAGCACCCATTTCAAACGCAAGCTGTTTAGATGCCAAGCTGTGTTGCGGCTGATATCCACTTGCACCGCGATGGGCAATAACTATCTTTTCTAAGTGAGACGCGACTGAATGACTTTGACTTTTATCCTTTGCAACGCCTGATAAAACTGGGCTCGCTAGCGTAATAGCTAGTAAAGTAAATAGTGTTTTATTAAAGCGCATGTTTGGCATGTTCAATCGTATCTCTTAAGATTTCATCAAGGCTTTAAGGTGAGCTACCGCTGTGCGACCTAGTGCATTAATAGCGTAGCCGCCTTCTAACATAGAAATTATTTTTCCTTGTGCGTGCTTATCGGCAAGGGCCACAAGCTCACTGGTTAGCCAATGATAGTCTGGGTCAATTAAACTGTGAGAAGACATTTGATCAGCTACATGGCCATCAAACCCCGCTGATATGATAATAAGTTGCGGTGCAAATTCATCAATCTGTTTAAACCACTGGCTTACTGCTTCCCGATAATCCTCACTACTGATATCTGCAGCTAGCGGAATATTAATGACGTTACTGGCGCTCGCTTCACTACCTGAATATGGATAGAACGGGTGTTGAAAGCTGGAACAAAATAGAATTTTTTCATTGCCTTCAACGATATTTTGCGTGCCATTCCCGTGGTGCACATCAAAATCGACAATAGCAACACGCTCTAAGCCATATTTTTCAATGGCATAATTAGCACAAATTGCCACATTGTTAAAAAAACAAAAACCCATAGCACGCTTTCGCTCTGCGTGATGTCCTGGTGGTCTTACTGGACAAAACGCCGCTCGATGCTCCTTTTTCATCAATAAATCAACTGCCATCACCCCTGCTCCTGCTGCCAACTGCGCCGCTTGCAAGGTCGCCTCCATCATATGGGTATCACCATCAATTTCAAAGATACCTTGTGACGGTGCATTTGAGAACAAATGCTCAATATACGCATCATCATGGGCGAGCAATAGTTGCTCTTTCGTCACTTTTTCACTGTAGTATTGAGGGCAGACGAAACTTAACCCAGAACTTATCAACTGATCATTAATCACACTAAGTCTTGCAGGTTGCTCTGGGTGGCCTTCACCTAAATTGTGCTCAATACACGATGGGTGGGAAATGATTGCGACAGACATTAAACCTCCTTATCCTCAATAACGTTACAGTATTACAGCACTTTACCAGCTTGGAAAAAATACCCATATACGACTATGGCATTAGGGCCGCTCTAAAATCCTATGATGATTCTGGCTTATTAGAGACGGCTTCATTTTCCAGCTTCTCTTTTCCTTCATCGCCTGTTTCTTGGGCCTCTTTAGCTAAAGGTAAGGAGAAGTGTATTTCATCTAGATCTTGATCGACAATTTTAAAACCAAAACCTAAAAATATGTTTTGCATAGGTTTATTATCTTTGCGCGTATACGCAATCACCGCATCTAGGCCCCGTGATGTCGCAATACTTATTAGCCATCGTAACAACGTTCTAGCCATGCCTTTACCTTGCTGCTCTTCTCTGACAACAAAAGCGACTTCAGCGCTATTCGCCGCTGGCACAAAATAATAACGCCCTACAGCTTGAATGGTTTCCTGTGGCCCTTTCCTGCTTGTGATGCACAAAGCAACATCCGTATTTTGATCAACAGCCACTAAACTTGATGAGGTTTCTCTGGACATGCGGGTTGGCCGATAGTTATAGCGCATCAACAAGGTTTCCTTTTTATGAGAGTAAAAGAACTCTTGTAAATGCCGCTCATCAGAAGGTACTAAAGGCCTTAAAGTGTACTTCTGGTTTTGTAGTTTTAGTGTTTTTTGTGACACCCTACCCAGCTCAGGTATTTGCCCTGGAGACTGGGTTTGATAGTGCGGTACACGCATATGCTGGCGCACTTGTGCCAATAGCTCGTCTCTAAATTTAGGGTGGGCTATTTTGATCATCTCAAGGGCACGCTCGCGGATACTCTTTCCGCGCAAGCTGGCAATCCCGTATTCTGTCACAACATAGTGCACATCTCCACGAGAGGTAACAACGCCACTGCCCTCTGTAAGCAGTGCAGTGATTTTAGACACGGTGCCGTTTTTGGCCGTCGATGGAAGCGCAATAATAGGCTTGCCTCCCTTGCTCATTGATGCACCGCGAATGAAATCAACTTGTCCGCCGATACCACTATAGAATTGATAACCGATTGAATCGGAGACCACTTGCCCGGTTAAATCGACCTCAATGGCACTATTAATCGAGACCATGTTGTCATTTTTAGCGATATTAGCCGGTGCATTAACATACTCAGAAGGATGGAATTCAACATGAGGGTTATTATCGACAAAGTCATAGAGCTTTTTACTGCCCATGCAAAAACTCGTGATGATTTTTTCTCTATGAAAACTTTTACATCGATTATTAACCACCCCAGATTCAACAAGATCAATCAAACTATCACTGAACATTTCAGTATGAATGCCTAAATCTTTGTGATCTGTCAGATACTTAAGCACTGCATCCGGAATTTTTCCAATTCCTACTTGTAATGTATCGCCATCCTCAATCAATAGTGAAACATACTGACCAATTTGTTCAGTCACAGGGTCAATTTTACTAGGTAGATGCTCAATAATCGGTTGATGCCCTTCTTGCCAGTAATCGATTTCATCCACATGAATAAAGGATTGACCACCGGTACGCGGCATTTGATCATTCACTTGGGCAATGATTGTCTTTGCACATTTTACTGCGCCACTGACAACATCGACAGAGACGCCCATTGAACAATAGCCGAAGCTATCGGGAGGGCTCACCATGATCAAGGCAACATCTAATGGCAAAATATCATCTTCGAACAGAGAGGGGATTTCCGAGAGAAAGCACGGCGTGTAATCAGCATAGCCTGCTGCTACCGCATCGCGTACCCCTGCCCCTAAAAACAGTGAATTAATTTTGAATACATCACGGTATTTCGGCTGCGCCCATACAGGCTCGTCTAAAGTGAGAATATGAACAACTTCAATATCACTAACCCCTTTAAGATTAGCTAACATATCAGCAATGAGTGTACTGGGCACCGCAGCATTTGATCCGATAAATAGACGATCACCTGACTGTAAAATCTGGCTCCAATCAAACTGACTCTTCTCGACTTCTAATTGACCTTTCACTTTGCACCTTTATATTAACTAAGAATATTCACTAAGAGCATTAACGACCACTCATTGACCAACTCAAATGATGATAGATCACCTATCTAGAGCATTTTTTAAACCTTTGGTGATCCCAACCTTAAACTCATCACAAGTCACTAGGTATATTATTCTCTCTATCTGTGACCCTTTTATTAATCTATATCAATGTTTGTGCTAATCAATACGCCTCAACCAGCACTGATCAGTTTTTAACCGTATACTAAGATTGTGAGAGATAACAAGTCTCTAGAAAGTAGCATCTAACGCATTTACAACTTTTACAGCCTCTCACTTGGCGTTCAGCAAACCTAGACTATAATAAATTGTGGTAAACAATAATCGCGATACTTAAGGGCACCCTAAGAGTATCTGATTATTGATCGCTGATAAAAGATGATAACGGGTTGCAAGTAGCAGTGTTCAATAAAGTTAGAACCTCGATCCGTTAGCAATGACAGTAGCTGCTGATTGATAGCAGTGTAATACCATTTGATATTACAAACACTGGATAAAGCAGCATCTTTGGCGACACGCTTCTATAGGGAGATTATAATGGATATTACAGCAACAGGATTAAGCCACCCTCTTACCAGTTCATCACATAGAACCAGCGAGCAACTCAGCTCTGGCCTGCAGGTTAATCGAGCTAGCGACAGTCCAGCGAGCATTCAAATTATTGAGCAGTTCACATCACAACTTCAAGGGAACTCTGCCGCTTTTCGCAATGTAATGGATGGCGTTTCTGCGCTGCAAATTGCTCAAGGGGGAATATCACAAATCTCTGATAGCCTGCAACAACTTCGTGAACTGGGTATTCAGGCAGGTAACGGAACCCTCAATGATTCCAATAGAGCAGCACTTCAATCCCAAGCGGATGAATTGCTCGAAGGCATCCAGGATGCACTCAAAAATAGCCAGTTCAACGGCCGCTCACAGCTTAATAATGCAGACCAAACCAGTATTCAACACTCAGCCACTGCCAACACTAGCCAAGCTTTACCGAGCTTTGATTTAGCGACAGACTTTAATAACGCAGGTTTATTTGATATCCAGTTCGATGCACAATCTGTGACGCAAACACTCAATAGTATCGACGATGCACTTAACATCAGTGATACAGCCGCCAGCGCCTTTGGCCGCAGTGAATATCAGTTTAATAGCCAAGCACAAGGACTTATTCGTGACAGCTTGCATCAAGCTAGCTCACGTTCCGCCATCCAAGATACTGATTATGCTACGGCGTCATCTGCATTAGCGAGAGAACAGATTCAAGAAAAGGTAGAAATCACAATGCTCGCTCAAGCGAATGCAAATCGTGATCAAGTGTTAAAGCTTTTAAATTTTTAAGCTTTCAGCACTTAAAGCAACTGAAGATAAAGAAACAGCGTTTATCTAAACGCTGTTTAAAAATACGAAATGTTAAGAGATTAGTCGTCTTTCATCGCCATAATGCGTTCACGCAATGCACTGATACCCGGCTTATCGTTAAGCAGTTCACTTTTTGTCAAACCTGATAGCTCATGGGGGAAAACCAGCCATTCATCGGTTTCATATAAATAGAAATCGGGTGCACGACCCGTCTTATTATTGGTAGGCTTGTAATACGGCGTAGCAATTTTCATAATCGGAGTGTTCTTACGGCACTTGCGCTCAAGATCTTGAATCACTTGAGCTACCGATAGGCCTGAATCATAAACATCATCAACAATCAGCAATGTATCTTCTGCATTAACATTTTTAATAATGTAGTCAAGCCCGTGTACACGTACATTCGATACACGCTCAGCAATACCTGTATAAGAAGATGTACGAATTGAAATGTGATCGCACTTGATATCAAAGAAATCTAGCAGCTCCTGAACAGCGATACCGACAGGCGTGCCCCCTCTCCAAACACCAATTATATAGTTAGGGCGACAGCCACTATCCATAATTTGTAACGCTAAATTGTAGGAATCATCGAGTAGCTGTTGTGCATCAATATATCTTTTAGTCATAATTTTCCAAGTACTTTTGTATAAAACCTAAATGAATTAGCCGAGTATTCACGCTGATAAGTCACTCTATCAGCCCTTAATCCTTATTGGATAATCCCGAGCTATGCGCGCATCTAGGCCATTTTTTAGCAGGTAAATCAATTAATCACCCACCTTTTTAACATTTTCACAGCGCAACCTTTACGCTGTGCATTATGCTTAAGGCTAATCTTAGTGACGCTTTAAAATCAGTGCGTATCTAACCTTTTGACGTCACTTTCTTCCTAATAGCAAAGGGTAAGTTTAACACTTTTAATGAACATGAATAAAACATTGTCATGGGATTTGTCCATTTGGTGCAAAGAAAACCAACATCACTCACAGCAGAGACTGCAAAAGTCCTCAATTCAGTGAAATATCAAGATAATTGATAGCTGTTTGGCTAAAAACAACTCATAATTCGTGCGGGTTCTAAGTGCCTATCTTTCACTTTTAGACCTTAATTTAAGCAACTATTTAACAAAATAATGAGCACTTTCCACGAAGGAGCGAGAAAAGCGTTCATCGTCTTATCGTGTCACGGAGCAACACATGTCATCTACTATCGTCAATTTTGATTTACTCAATTCCAAAGAAGCTGATTTAAAACAACAATATCAAGAATTCCAAGCACGCGGTTTAAAACTTGATATGACACGCGGAAAACCTTGCCCTGAGCAACTTGATCTGGCAAATGGTTTATTGACAATTTTAGAGCGAGACGACTACACCGACAGTAGTGGTACTGATTGTCGTAACTATGGCGGATTAAGCGGCATACCTGAAGCAAAAACACTGTTTGCTGAGTATTTAGGTGTTTCCACTGAAGAGCTCTTTATTGGTGGCAACACCAGTCTAGGGCTAATGCATGACATCATTGCAAGATGCATGAGCCACGGCGCAATAAACTCTAGCAGCCCATGGTCCAGTCAAAAAACTGTAAAATTCCTGTGCCCTGCACCTGGTTATGATCGCCATTTCGCCATTTGTGAGCATTTCAATATAGAGATGATTGCGATTGATCTGATGACAAACGGTGATCCAGATATGGATAAAATCGAAAGTCTAGTTGCAACAGATGACAGTATCAAAGGCATGTGGTTCGTGCCTAAATACGGCAACCCAAGTGGCCATAGCGTATCTGATGAATGTGTTGATCGCCTGGCAAATATGAGCTGTGCTGCCAATGATTTCATCATTATCTGGGACAATGCCTACAATGTGCACCATCTCACTGCTGAAAAAGTACAGATCAAAGATTTACTCAGCGCCTGTAAAGATGCTCATAATAACAACCGTGCGCTGGTGATTGGCTCCACTTCTAAAGTGACTTTTGCAGGTGCCGGTGTCGCCATGATTGGCGCCAGTATCGAAAACATTAAATGGCTTGAAAAACATGCTAGCGTACAGACAATTGGCTCTGACAAAATAAATCAGCTACGCCATGTAAGATTCTTCAAAGATTTTGCAGGTATTGAAGCTCACATGGAAAAGCATCGCCAAATTTTAGCCCCTAAGTTTGCAGCTGTTGATCGTATTTTAAATCAACACTTAGCGCCACTGGGTATTGCTAACTGGTCAACACCCAAAGGCGGCTACTTTATCAATCTAGATGTTCGTGATCATTGCGCCACTAAAGTCATTGCTATGGCAGCAAAAGCCGGTGTGGTAATGACAGGAGCAGGAGCTACCTTCCCTTATAAAAACGACCCTAGAGATTGCAATATTCGTATCGCCCCAAGCTTACCGAACTTAGCTGAAATAGAGTTAGCCACACAAATACTTGCTGTATGCATCCAACTTGTGACCATTGAAGCATCAAGCCAATAGTCATTAAGTCTAAGCGCACACCTATGTGTGCGCTTAGGGAACAGTGAACAAGTCCTAGACGCCCTTTATGCCCTCGGGTACTGGCATGCAGGATTTTTCGTGATTAAGGCAATGCATACAGGCGGGCTGGTTGCCCGGCGAAATGCATTAACGATGAGCACGGAATATCCTGCATGCCCCGTAGGGTCTTACTTATTCAAAGAAAGCTAAGAGGCCATCAGAGATGAAACCTTGTTTCATCTGGGTTTGCTTTGTCAGAAAGCTTGTAAAGGACTCGCCATTCACTGCGCCTTCTTTCGCGGATTAGCATGCCCTTTGGGTACTGGCCTCTTAGTTATCCACAGGGAACATCTAGGGACTTATTCACTGTTTCCTTAGACAAAGCTACCCCCTGTTAAATCTACCCTTTAATATCAAACCCCTACAAAGCGTAAACGTTTCACAAACACACGCAATAATAACGACAAACTCTTTATGTTAACCATGATTGCAACTATATATCACACTCTCAAGCATACCTTTATATTAAAAATCATATTTTATAAAAGCGTAAATATTAAACTTAAGGACACACCTGTTAGGAAAATTATATTTAATAACAAAATCACAAAACAACAAATTAAATCAACATTCAATTAAACTCTCACAATTTTAAATATCGATATTTCTGGTAGTATTTAAAAAAACATCTGAAGTTGAATATAATTAATATTTACTTATAACATTATAAATATAATGAATATCAATTCATTCATAACAATTTCCTGTAAATATTTATGACGCATGAAGCCAGATAACGAGAAAAGCAGATATAACGCATGAAAAGAGAAAAAGCACACAATGCTACTGTTTATCACAAGCGTCGTATATACGAGCTAAAATTGTATTTTATTGGGTCGAAGCTTGTTACTTTTGTGGCTTTTATAAGCCAATAGAAGGCGTAAGGTATGAGCAAGATGAATAAAAAAAAACGACTTGGGATAGGGTTAGCAAAACCCAAGCCGTTAGAAAACCATTTTTCGGTATTACTTTTGTGTGAAAATAACGAATATACTTTATATATTATATTGACGGCTTTAAAGCACTCAACATAAAACACTGCTAAATATGACTCTACATTTTATAAAAACAACACTGCAAAGAAATAGTTTTATAGTTTAGTTAATATTTAATACAGCTAAAGCGTAGTTCAAATTTTCCCGCTAAACCAATTTACAAGTAAAAAATCAATCATGTTTTTATTAATATACCATATTAAAAAATATAAATGTAATGCATATTAACTACCTATTTAGCAAACCTTGTTTTTAATCAATTATTTACAATCGCTTTTTCGGAAATCTTTTTTATCGTGTAAAAACAGCTAATAAGTGCTATCACTCCAAAAACAAGATTGCCTAAAGTGTTCCCTAAAAAGACGCCATTCGCCCCCATTAGGTTTGCACCTATTAGTACGAACGGCACTGTACCAATACTTGCTTTGGAAAAATTGAACAGTGTTGAGAGCAACGGGTAACCTAAGTTATTAAAAGCTGCATTGGCAACAAAGAGAAAACCATAGAATGCAAAAGCAGGGCCAATCCAAACAGCAACAAAGCGCATAAAACTAGCGGCATCACCCACTGCACCAAACCATTGAATGATCCATTCAATACTTAAATAAAGGCTTAGAGCGGCCACTGTGCAATATAGCGTGACAAAAATACTACTATCAAACAAAGTACGCTTTACTCGATGAAAATATTGAGCACCGAAATTCTGTGCATATATAGGCCCTACAGCCGCAGATAGTGCAAAAATAACCCCAAATACAACCGGTGTAATTCGACCTGTTAATGTCCAGCCTGCAATATAACTCTCACCGAATTTCGCCATTTCATAGGTCATATAGGCATTGGCAAAGGGTGTTGCTAATTGGGTGCCGATGGTTGGGATGGCTATGCGTTTAATTTCTTTTACACTGGTTAAAAAAGCACTGAAATTGAAACGAGTACTAAAATCATATTTGAAATAAATGAGCCCAAGGGCAGTTCCACCTACTGCTAGTCTTGCAAACACAGAAGCAATTGCGGCACCTTCTATACCTAAATCAAGCACAAAGATAAACAGCGGATCTAATACTACGTTTACCACCGCTCCAGTTAACATCGCAAGCATCGACAAGTTCGGTGCTCCCATTGCTCGCAGTAATGCACCACCTGACATTGCTATCGCTAAAAAAGGCAGGCTCGGTAATATAATATGTAGATATTGTTGTGCAAAAACCAATGCATCCCCACCAGCCCCCACAATTTCAAGCAACTGGCGACTAAAACACCAAGTAACCAATGCCACTATTGCTGTAATGACGATACTAAAAATAAAATTATGCTGCGCTAACGCTCTCGCCCTCGCGTTCTCCCCAGCCCCTAAAGCTTTGGAGACAGTGGCTGACATCGCTATTGATAAACCAATGGAGAAGCTCATATTAAAAAACATAATGCTTGCTGCAAAACCCAACCCTGCAACTACACTTTGGTTTTTTAATAATGTTAAGAAATATAAATCGATGAGATCAACTGCAAATAGCGAGACAAGGCCAATTGAAGAAGTCATTGTTAGCACAATGACATGTTTCATAATAGAGCCTTGTAGAAACTTAGCGCCGACCTGTTTTTTTGACGTTTTCAGAATGATACCGCATTAACAACATCCGTATGCTATTAAAAATATTAGCAAACAAAAAAAGAAGTTTTCAAGAGGCGGGATAATAGCTTATTAGCGACTAAATTTCAGCTAATATCAAAGGTGTGTGATTATCTATCAAGGATTGAAATAATTACTCGCCGGTGTAAACAACAACTCACCGGCGATATTAGCGATGTTAAGGGCGAACGACACCATGGCGAATTGCTAAATGCACGAGCTCTGAGTTATTAGTAAGCGATAATTTTCTCAATATATTAGCACGGTGCGCATGCACTGTTTTATTTGATAAGCACATATTATCCGCGATTTCAGAAGCTTTTCGCCCATCAGCTAAAAGCGAAAATATTTGAATTTCGCGCTTTGTCAGTATCGACAATGGGCTTTCAGATTCGTTGCCATCTAATTGCGCTTTCACTGTCGGTGATAGGTATTGCTGCCCGCTATCAATTGTCTTCACAGCTGTTATCAGCTCATTTGCCGGGCCACGCTTTGTTAAAAACCCCTTCGCACCTGCTTTAATGACCGTGCTTGGAAATGGCGCTGAATCAAAGCCCGATAATACGAGAATTTTTGCATTCTTATCAAACGCGAGAATACGCCTAATTGCTTCTATACCACCATGGGTGCTATCAGAAGTACCTGAATCTGAAGGTAGTGATAAATCCATCACAACAATATCTGGCAACTTTGTCTTATATATATCATAAGCTTCGCTGCTCGATTCTGCTTCAGCGGTGACATCAATATCCTTTTCCGAATCTAAGATGTTCTTAAATCCTGTTCTCACTACCTCGTGATCGTCAACCAATAAAACTTTTATTGTCATTATAACTACTCATTTTTTAATCTAGAAATATTAGTTTTCTATACCTTACATTGTGAAAATTCTTCCTGAATCTCACTGACTGTTGTTCAAAGTCGAATAAAACGAACATTATCAAACAACAGCCTTATAAACATAGCGTACTTTGCCTCAAGTTGCCTAAAAGAATATGCAAATAAATCTAAAATTATAATTTGATATTCATCAAAGCTATTGATATAGCAATTTTTACTCAAGCACCTTTGTAAGTTTGACTGGTATGCACTTCTAAACAATATTCCGAAGCTTGTTCAATACTTTCGCATTTTGCAGGATAAGCCACCAGCTCATCAGAATAACCGACAAACTTTATACCCTCGCGCTGGCAATGCTCAAATACTTTCTCCATCGCTTTAATAACCGCTAATTGACGATCTGAAAACTCAGCTTCTTTATCTGCTTCTTCGCGCTTTTTGCTTGTCACCTGTTGCAGTACGTAATCATCTTCATCGAGTAATTGAACGGTTTTTTCCGTTAATTTTTCACCAATCAAGACTGATTTTGCAAGGTCAAAAACCTCTAACGAATAGCAGTTAATCACATCCTCAGCAAGACAGTTCAGCAAGACTGCTTTAATGTCTTCATACGTTGCACCTTCAGTTAAATCATATTCCATGTAACATCCAATCTCTGATGAGCTCTACAGTTTTTCAAAATTATCCTGAATCGGTCACACGATACTACTTTACTCAAATGACGATTCGTATTTATCCAGTTGCTGCTTTACATTATTATATTTAGCGTCTTGTTGTGCAATCACTAACTCAAGCCTATGAATTTGTTTTAAGTAACTTTTTTCTTGATCAAACAGCGTTTGTTGAAGATCACCCAACTTTTCCTGTTTCATTAAAACTTCTGTTTTTAAATCCGCAACTAAGCTTTCGTTGACCTTTAGCGCAACCTGAGCTTCCAGCAATTTATGAGTATCGAGCTCACTGATGCTCCCAGCTGGCTGCTTTTCAAGTAGTAGCTGCTGCTGTTTTACGTCTCTTTTAAGTTCATCGCACTGCGCCATTGATTTTATTAAATCAGATTCAAGCTGATGATTGTGTTGAGCCAGAGTATTTTTATCTGCTAGGAGCTCTTCATTCGTTTGTAATAAGCGATTATTTTGCTGTTGTAACTCACCTAGCTGAGCCTGTATTTGAACCAATTGCTCATTTTCATCATTGCGCTTTTGCTCAAACGCCTGTGAAATTTCTTCGCGTTGGCTATCTAAGGATGCCTGTGCATACACCAAAGCTTGATCCCATAGTTTTGACGCTGCGCTAATAACAGGGTCTGGCAAAGCAGGATGTTCACTTTGGCGATTTATACGCTTAGATAAATTCGCCCACCACAGATTCAAAGCGTGATTGATAGTTGTAATACTGCCAGTTCCCAGTAAATCTCTAACAGCTTGCTGCGTTGGCCTCTTACCTTGTGCTAATAAAGTATCGGCAGCGCTTTGCACTTTTTCGGTGGTATCTGATTTTTTTGGCATATTCAGTACTGTAAATGTATTATTCGATACAGTTTAGCTTAAAATTCTCATCCGCAATAGCTATTAAATAAGAGATATAACAACAAAACACTATCAACGAAGTAGCCTTATAAGCCAAATGGCTAGCCTTTCCTAATCCCTATTAAAATTTTTTAATTGTTAATCGTAAAATCACACCTTAATCAGCCAACTACTTGTTATCTTATCATTTTCTTAACAAAGACAACGACAAAGAGTGCCAGCGTGAAGCTACCGCTTAAAGCCTCTGTTGCGGCAAGAAAACGACTAAAACCCTGTGGGGTAATATCCCCATAACCCAATGTTGTAAACGTCACCACACTAAAATACAAAGCATCTAAAAAATAATACAGATTTTGACCTAAGCTCTCATCAAAATTAATTTGCAGCAGCTCACCTGCATAGTTCAGCCCAGAAAAGAGATAAATGGCAGCATAAATAAAAATCGTCAACAATGTAAAACCAATAATGCGTAAAGGCTCTTCACCGTAACCGCAAAATAAATCAACCGTTTTAGAGAGGATTCTCGCACCTGAATAGAGTGGTAGTTGCTTTCGTCGAGTCACCATCTCTTTGCGAAAAAAACGCCCTGACAAATCAAACAAACCCTCGTCTTCTGTCACTATACGTAAATGACGATAGATCTCTTCAGCTTGTTGATACAGATCGTTTCTCTCTTTGAAATCCGTGGTTTTTCTGGCCATTTTCTCTTGAAGAATATCCTCCCCCCATTGAATATGCTCCAGCTTAGCATGCTCAAAATTTGCACCGAGCAAGTTACAATCTTCTAGATTGGCACAGTGCAAATTAGCATATTTAAAATTGGCTTTCATTAGTGAGCAGCCAGAAAAATCAACCATAAAACAATGGGCTGATTGAAAGTCAGAACGATAAAAATCGCAGTTACTGAAATTGTATCCAGAGCGGGAATTACTGTTGACCAAATAAATATTTTTCAAATCGACCCGCGAAAGCTTGAAACCATCCATCGCGATACCCGTTTTTGCGCGCTGCTCAAGCATTTTAACGAGTTCGCTCTCCTCTTCTCGATCGTTTTGGCGCCAAATTCGTTCATCTTCAACGGCAATTTGTCTAAAATCAGCAGCTAACATATGCATCCTTTCGTGATCACAACCAAGTACTTATTTGAATAAACTTAAACCTGAAACTCAAACCAGCCAATCCCAAAAAGCGATTGATATCACTGAAATTAAATATAAATCTTGAGTTAATAGAGCGACTAAAGAGTTTATGTATACAGTAATGCCTGCGCTTTATCCTTTATAGGCATAGCGTCATAGGCTTTTGCAAACCCTAGAGTCGATTAAACCGTTTTCAAAACTCACAGGTAATGCGGACTGTTGAGCGGTCAAGCTTGATAAATAAAGCATAGACAATGATCATTATTTGTCATATTTTTTAGCCGATTTCCTCCCTGTTTTCATTTTCAACAGTGATTTGTTTATGATGATGCACCGTTCACAACATTTTTAAGCTCATTGACAATCCCTTGTGCAGCGGCAGATAGCGCTGCTCTTTTACGAGTAATAATACCCACTTTGCGTGAGATAGTAGGCTCTACGAGGGGCACACAAACAGAGCCTAATTCTTTCATTTGTTGCGTACAAATGGTAGGAACCAATCCAATACCTAGACCTTTAGCAACTAATCTACCTACCGTTGAAAACTGGTGCGCTTCAAACGAGACAGTTAAATTGATGTCTTCTTTTTGCAGCTCTCTATCTATTTGTAAACGCATACTAGAGGGGCGTTGCAGGGTTACCAATTCTTGATCTACCATTTGGGACCAAGTCAATTGACGCTCCTTCGCCAAGGGATGATCTGCACTCAGCGCCGCGATGAAGCTATCTTCAAACAACGGTTCAAACAACAAATCTTGCGCATCACCAGGGTCAAAACTAATCCCCACTTCGACTCGTCCAATACGAACCATTTCGACCACTTCTTCCGCAATAACGTCATGTACAGCGACATTAATATCCGGGTGCTTTTCTCTAAATTTCAATAGCACATTTGGCAGCTGATTAACCGCGAACGACGGCATGCAAGATATTGCAATTTTTCCTCTAAAGAGCGAGAAACGACTCTGCACTTCTTCAAAAGCATCATCCCAATCAGTAATCAAGCGCATCGCTGTTTTATAAAATGCTTCTCCTTCAGGTGTGAGTCGCAAAGCACGTGTGGTTCGCACTAGTAATTTCCCACCCAACGCATCTTCTAAATTTTTTATTGCAATAGAAAGTGCCGGTTGAGACAAATGCACTTGCTCACAAGCTTCTGTAAAACTGCGTGTTTTAGCAACTGCAATAAAGGCTCTTAACTGCTTCACGGTAAAATGATGGTTCACAATTATCTTCCTGCTTCTGTTACTGAATTAAGAATTCAATTTTCCGGTTCTGGTATTTAAAGTTTTTATTATTTTACAATACGTTCAAGATACTTTTATGAAACTTGATTACTGCCCTTTTTAAAGAAGTATTAACAAAACCATTCATAAAATATTCTAATAAATGATTATATTTTTTTTATTTGATAAATACTAGATCATAAGACAAACTCGGGATAAGCATCTCAAAAGCAAACGGAGGTAAACGAATGTCAGGTTTTAATAAAGTCGTAGATAGCTACGAAGAAGCAATGGCCGGATTAACAGACGGCATGACTGTACTAGCAGGTGGTTTCGGCCTTTGTGGTATTCCAGAGAACTTAATCGCACAAATAAAAAAATCAGCGGTTAAAGATCTCACTGTCGTTTCAAATAACTGTGGGGTCGACGGCTTCGGTTTAGGCGTATTACTTGAAGATAGACAAATCAAAAAAATGATTTCTTCATATGTCGGTGAAAACGCACTTTTTGAAAAGCAACTCCTCGCAGGAGAGCTAGAAGTAGAACTTACTCCTCAAGGTACACTTGCTGAAAAAATGCGTGCCGGCGGTGCGGGGATCCCTGCATTTTATACCGCGACAGGTTTTGGCACGCCAGTGGGAGAAGGCAAAGAAGTCAGAGAGTTCGCTGACAAATCTTACATTCTAGAAGAATCTATTACCGGTGACTTTGCTATCGTAAAAGGCTGGAAAGCAGATAAGTTCGGAAATGTTATTTATCGCCACACAGCTCAGAACTTCAACCCACTCGCTGCAACTGCAGGCAAAATCACAGTCGTTGAAGTAGAAGAAATTGTTGAGCCTGGTGAGTTAGATCCCACTCAAATACATACCCCTGGCATATACGTTAATCGTGTTATTAAGGGAAATTTTGAGAAGCGAATCGAACAACGTACCGTTCGCGACTAGTTTAACAAACCCATTATCGATTTAGATCTGAGTAACTGTTACACGTATAAAACGCACACTTTTAAGAAAGTGAAGTTACTTTTGCGCAGATTTAAACATTAAGCTATGCCGCTATATCGCATAGCAAGGAGCTGAAAAAATTATGGCAATGTCACGTGAACAAATTGCGACTCGTGTCGCTCGTGAATTAAAAGATGGATACTACGTCAACCTCGGTATCGGTATTCCAACTTTAGTTGCAAACTACGTCCCTGATGATATCGAAGTTATGCTGCAATCTGAAAATGGTTTGTTAGGAATGGGACCTTTCCCAACTGACAGTGAAGTAGATGCCGATATGATTAACGCAGGTAAGCAGACGGTTACTGCGGCAACCGGCGCTTCTATTTTTTCATCTGCTGAATCTTTTGCCATGATCCGCGGTGGTCATGTTGACTTAACGGTTCTAGGTGCATTTGAAGTTGATGTGATGGGTAACATTGCATCTTGGATGATTCCAGGAAAATTGATTAAAGGCATGGGCGGCGCAATGGATTTGGTTGCAGGCGCTGATAACATTATTGTTACTATGACGCATGCATCTAAGCATGGTGAATCAAAACTGCTAGATCGCTGCTCACTACCGCTTACCGGTGCTGGCTGCATTAATAAGGTGCTCACAGATCTCGCATATTTAGAAATTAAAGACCAAGCATTTATTTTAAAAGAGCGTGCTCCAGGTGTTTCCGTGGATGAAATTGTTGCTAAAACCGCGGGTAAATTGATCGTACCTGATCATGTACCTGAAATAGAGTTTTAGACTCAACAAAAACAGAACCGCTGTAGTAAAATGTAACATTACAGCGGTTTGTTATGATATTTGGATCAGCATACTGTGATTTCAGCTTCATAACCGTTTCACTGCAAAATTATAGATTCAGTTTTAAATGAGCGACTTTTATCTGACTTCTATTTAAGGTCTTTCATTTAAAGCCTTTCATCTAAGGCCTTTCATTTAAGCTCTTTAATTTAAGGTCTTTCAGCCTCTAAATATATGTTTTACACTTCGCTATCGATTATCAACCTAACGTTAAGCAAATAACCCATAAAATACAGGACTTACAAGTCCATTAAGGCATACTATTTTGCAAGGCATAGAAAACACTGACTCTCACCGCATCGTCTATTTGCTAAGCGATCAAATCCGCCGTGAAATTTTATCGGGAATATTACTCCCTGATGTAGAACTCTCTTTAACTGACTTGCAAAAAGAATACGGCGGAAATGTTCAAGATATCGTTCAAGCTCTTGCTCTTTTGAGTACTGAGGGCTTAACGATACAACAAGCTAGCGGTCACTTTTATGTTGCGAATCCTAGGGAGTCGGATGCACTAGGCCTCATTGAAATGCGCGCAAATTTAGAGTGCACTATTTTGGCTTGCTCTATGGAAAAAGGTAATATTCACTGGCACGGTTTATTGCTATCAGCTAAAAGAAATTTATTGGATACTTTAGCGCTAGCCCAAACTAATTTTGAACAATATGCCCCTGCGCTAGAAGAAAGCAATAGAGTGTTCCATCAAAGCTTGTGCTGCGCCTGTGACCTTGAAGAGCTCATCCAAAAGCAAGCGAAAATGTACCAACAAGGCTTCCGATTTCGCGTCGTGAAATTACAAGACTTGAGCCAGCGCCTTAGCACTATGACTGATAATGTTAATTTATTGGTTGAAGCTATTATTAATAACGATCTCCCCAAAGCGAAACAATTGCTTTATCGGTTTATTACTTTCACATAAGTCCCTTTACCCCTTTAATTTTAGTGAACTAGCCAAAAACTACACTTAACAATTACCTTTAACTATCTTCTCTTTACAGCCAAATACACAACTCATTTGTTTTTTCTTAGAAAAACTTGACCCAAAAGTCAGCTTTTAGTCTAATTGATGAAATACTTATCCTAGTTACGCCTTACTAGCGCCGGATTCAGCTTTAATAAGCCAGTTTCAAATCCAATAAGGAGTGTATTCCTTAGCCAGCGCCACTCAATAATAATGATAAAAAAGGAGACCAAAAGTGATTGAGTTTTTGCTCCATAATGAAAAAATCACCCTGACAGATATAGACCCTAATACGACTGTTTTGCAGTTTTTAAGGGTTCACAAGAAACTCACCGGTACTAAAGAAGGCTGTGCCTCCGGAGACTGTGGCGCATGCACTATCTGCCTTGTCGAGTTAGATGAAAATAATCAACTACGGTATAAAACAGTCAATGCCTGCATCACCTTGGTGAGTGCATTACAAGGTAAACAGCTGATCAGCATCGAAGCACTCAAGCAATCACAGCTACATAGCTCGCAGCAGGCAATGGTTGATAACGACGGTTCACAATGTGGTTTTTGTACTCCAGGTTTTGTCATGTCTCTGTTTGGCTTGCAAAAAAATCACGATCACTTTAATCGTCATCAAACCCACCAAGCACTGGCCGGTAATTTATGCCGCTGTACAGGTTATCGCGCAATCGAAAATGCTGCTAAGCAAATGTTTGAACAGCCAATAGTGGATCATTTTGATCCTTTAGAAGAGAGTATTCAGCAGCAACTTGCGCAGATAAACCTTAATACCCAGCGCGATAGTGCAATGCTTGCCCTAAACGATAACTACTGCCATTTGCCGAACGATAGCGACACCCTCGCCCACCTTTTAATTAACAACCCTCAAAGCACTTTAATCGCCGGGGGCACAGACTTAAGCCTTGCGATTACCCAGCACAACACCCGTTTTTCTCAGCTGATTGCATTGAGCAATGTAAAAGAATTACATCAATACACTATTTCAGATCACCAAATAGAAATTGGTGCGGCGTTATCACTCACAAAATGCCAAAAAATATTTCAACAAACGATTCCCGAGTTTGCCGCATTGTTAGATAGGTTCGCTTCCTTACAAATTCGCAACCAAGGCAGCATTGGGGGAAACATCGCAAATGCATCTCCAATCGGCGATACACCGCCCGCGCTGATTGCATTGGGGGCATCTTTAATACTGCGCCGCGGTGACAGCAGGCGCTCTGTTAAAGTCGAGGATTTCTTTGTCGATTATCGTAAAACAGTTTTAGAAAGCAGTGAGTTTATTGAGAAAATTTTAATTCCAATCCCCACCCAGCCATATTTATTTAAGATTTATAAGGTCTCTAAACGCTTAGATGATGATATTTCAGCGCTATCAGCGGCTTGTCTGCTGAGCCTTGAAAATGAGAAGGTAACTAAAATTTGCCTGGCTTTTGGTGGTATGGCTGCCATCGCAAAGCGCGCCTATCACACAGAAAAAGCGCTTGAAAATCAGCACTGGGGTTTAGCCGCTGTCAAAAGTGCCCAACCTGCTCTTGAGCAAGATTTCACACCTTTGTCAGATTTTCGCGCATCGAGTCAGTATCGGATGCAGGTGGCAAAAAACGTGTTACATAAGTTATTGATTGAGACACCACAAGTAACCGATAAAAGTGATGAATTAACTGCTAAGACGAGGATTTCAGATTATGTCTAACGCTCCGATAAGCCCCCTTAGCCACACTGAAATGCAAGAAATAGTACGCAGTGATATTCAAAGCGGTGTGGGTAAAAAAATTCCCCACGAAAGTGCTAGCCGGCATGTGACAGGTGAAGCTATCTATATTGATGATCGCTTAGAGTTTGCTAATCAGTTGCATATCTACCCTATTCTCAGCGATGTAGCTCACGGCACCATTGAAAAGCTAGAACTTGATGAGTGTACCCAAGCTGATGGCGTTGAAGCTGTCTATACTGAGGCTGATATTCCTGGGGAAAGTGACATTGGACCGGTGCTTCCAGGAGATCCTTTAATGGCAGATAAAACCGTTGAATACATTGGCCAAGTAATCGCCATTGTGGCAGCTCGCTCTTTTGAACAAGCACAGCAAGCAGCCGCATTAGCTAAAATCACCATTGCCCCCCTGCCTGCTATTCTCGATGTAAAAGAAGCACATCAAAAGCAACATTACGTGATGGAGCCACACAGCCACAACATTGGTGATGCTAAGCAAGCTTTAAAGGATGCACCGCACACCTTAAAGGGTGAGCTCAATATTGGCGGGCAAGAGCATTTTTATCTTGAAACACAAATATGTACCACCATCCCAACAGAGGAAGGTGGCATGCAAGTGTACACTTCTAGCCAACATCCTAGCGAAGTGCAAAAGCTAGTCGCTCAAGTGATTAATGTTCCTTTGCACAAAGTCGTCGTTGATATGCGTAGAATGGGCGGCGGCTTTGGCGGCAAAGAAACACAGGCGGCACAACCTGCTTGCTTAGCAGCCCTTGTCTCTCACCTAACTGCAAAACCCTGCAAAATGCGCTTGCCCCGCGAGCTTGATATGCGCATGACAGGCAAGCGCCATCCTTTTGTAGTGCTCTATCACGTAGGCTTTAATCAACAGGGTCAACTACTTGGCTTAAAGCTCGATCTATTAGCGGATTGCGGCTATTCACCTGATTTATCAGGCTCCATTGTTGATCGTGCTATGTTCCACTCAGATAATGCCTACTACCTTGGCAACGCATCCATTACAGGTTATCGCTGCAAAACCCACCGCGCTTCAAATACCGCTTATCGTGGTTTTGGTGGCCCACAAGGCATGGTTGCAATCGAAGAGATTATTGAACAAATCAGCGGTTATTTAAAAATCGATCCTCTCACAGTGCGCAAACGAAATTACTACCAGAAAGAGCAGCGAAACTTAACGCATTACGGGCAAGTGGTTGAAGGCAATTTATTAGATGAAATGACACAACAGCTTGAAGAAAGCGCCCAATACCAGCAGCGCAAACAAGAAATAGCCGCTTTTAACCAACAAGACTCTCACTTGAAAAAGGGAATTGCGTTTACGCCCGTTAAATTCGGCATTTCATTCACGGCCACTTTCCTCAACCAGGGTGGCGCGCTCATTCATATCTACACTGACGGCAGCATTCACCTGAATCATGGTGGCACCGAAATGGGCCAAGGCCTACATACCAAAGTCGCGCAAATAGTTGCTGAAGAATTCCAAGTTGATGTTGATCGAGTGCTGGTCAGTGCAACAAATACCGACAAAGTCCCCAATACCTCTCCAACTGCGGCATCATCTGGCACCGATATTAACGGTAAGGCTGCTCAAAATGCAGCACGCACCATAAAACAGCGCTTGCTAGCGTTCGCAGTACAGCACTATAACGTGGCCTTAGGCGAGATACAGTTTGTAAACAATCATGTAAAGCTCGGCACGAAAATCATCAGCTTTACAGAATTAATTCAGCAAGCCTATTTCGGTCAGATTTCACTTTCAAGTACTGGCTTTTATCGCACCCCTAAAATATTTTACGATCGTGATAAAGCGTGTGGTACCCCTTTTTATTACTACTCTTTTGGCATGTCATGTTCAGAGGTAATCATCGATACCTTAACCGGCGAGTACAAAGTATTAAGGGCTGATATTCTGCATGATGTGGGCGATTCGTTAAATCCTCGCATCGATATTGGTCAAGTTGAGGGCGGCTTCTTGCAAGGTTTAGGCTGGCTTACCATGGAGGAGCTGGTTTGGAATGATACGGGTAAATTAATGACCAGTAATCCAATGAGCTACAAAATTCCAGCGATGACAGATACGCCAAATGATTTCAGAGTCAAATTGGTTGAGAATCGCCAAAATCCAGAAGATACCGTTTACCATTCTAAAGCGGTAGGCGAGCCACCGTTCATGCTTGCCATTTCCGTATGGTGTGCACTTAAAAACGCCGTTGCTAGTATTGATAATTACCAATCACCGGTTACATTGAATGCTCCCGCCACCCCGGAAGCTGTTATGTGGGCGGCTCAACATATGCAAGAAATACACGATGCAAGATCGATGGGCAATACAAACAGTAAAGGTGCTCAATAGTGGATAAGCGCTGGAGCAAGCTTCTCGATCAGCACATTGAGCGCAATGAAAACTGTGTTTTAGTGACCATACTCAGCACTAAAGGCTCTACACCGCGCGCCATTGGTAGCAAAATGTTAGTCACAAAAGAAGCTAGCCAATTGAGCATTGGCGGTGGGCATTTGGAGTATGAAGCGATTGATATTGCCCGTAACAAGCTTGCCAGCGGGGATGATAAACCACTAATTAAAGGATTTTCACTCGGTGCAAGCTTAGGCCAGTGTTGCGGAGGTCATGTCGAGCTATTGTTTGAAGCTTTTATAGAGCACAAACAATGCGTACTTGTTTTTGGAGCAGGTCATGTGGCTAATGCTCTGGTGCCGATTCTAGGACAACTGCCCTGCCAGGTTAAGTGGATTGATAATCGTAATGAGCTGTTTCCCAAAACAGTACCTGAGAACACGCAATGTATTTCAGCCATCGATATAGAAACACAAGTGCAAGCAATACCTAATAACAGCTATGCTTTAGTCATGACACATGACCACCAGCTTGATCAGCGGATTTGCGAGCAACTCATATTATCTCAACAGTGTAATTTTATCGGGCTAATTGGCTCCCAAACCAAATGGAAAAAATTTAAGCTTAGGCTGACCCGCAAAGCCTTTAGTGAGCAACAAATAGCGAAAATTTGTTGCCCAGTGGGCGAATCTAGTTTACAAGGCAAGCTTCCGATGGAAGTTGCTATCAGCATCAGCGCACAGTTTATCAAATATTATCAAGCTCAAAGCAGCTGTAATTTATCTCTGGTAAGCAGTGAGCATCAATAATTTCAAATTGAATAAGAGACTCTAAATGAACAACCGAGCTATCGCGCACCGCGGTGCAATCTTTCACTCCCTTGCAGACCCAGACAGCACCGAGCTGGAAAACTCCTATCAGTATTTTGCAGATGGTGTCATGGTTATGGAAAATGGCCATATTTGTGCACTCGGTGAAGCTGCAGATATTTTGCAACAATACCCGAAGATTGAAGTCCATGAACACCCTAACCAGCTCATTGTACCGGGCTTTATTGACACTCATATCCATTACCCACAAACCGAGGTAATCGCCTCATATGGAGAGCAACTACTGGATTGGCTAGAAGATTATACCTTTCCCGCAGAAGCCGCGTTTCACGATGAAGCACATTGCAACCAGGCATCTGAGTTCTTTCTCGATGAGCTATTGAAAAACGGCACAACAACCGCATTAGTGTTCGGTACTGTTCACAAACAATCCGTAGAAACATTTTTTGAAGCAGCCGACAAGCGCCAGTTAAGAATGATCGCCGGCAAAGTGATGATGGATAGAAATGCTCCAAGTAATCTCACAGATACCCCACAAAGCAGCTATCAAGATTCGAAAGAGTTAATTGAGCGCTACCATGGCAAAAACAGACTAAGCTATGCTGTCACACCGCGTTTCGCACCGACAAGTAGCCCCGAGCAACTGAGCTTTGCAGGGCAATTATTGCAAGAGTACCCCGATCTATACCTGCACACCCATATCAGTGAAAACAAAAATGAAATCAGCTGGGTAAAAGAGCTTTTCCCTGATAATAAAAATTATCTCGATGTTTACGATCAATACAATTTAGTCACCCCTAGATCTGTCTTTGCCCATGGAATCCACCTGGAAGATTCGGAATGTGAGCGCTTAGCACAAGCTGATTCTGCGGTGGCTTTTTGCCCTACTTCTAATACCTTTTTAGGTAGCGGATTGTTTAACTTATCTCGCCTAGAGCAACATAATGTCAACGTATCACTAGGTACAGATGTGGGTGGCGGCACGAGCTTTTCAATGTTACAAACTATGCAAGAAGCATATAAAGTCTGTCAGTTATCAGGTAATCAGATCAATCCATTTAAAGCGTTTTATCTCTCTACATTAGCAGGTGCTAAAGCATTAAAGCTGGAATCAAAGATTGGTAATCTAGTAAAAGGCTCCGAAGCAGATTTTGTGGTACTTGATCTCGCATCTACGCCACTAATGGATTATCGTATGCAGCGCGCTAGTTCTATTGAAGAACAACTTTTTGTATTGATGGTGCTTGGGGATGATAGAGCCGTTGCTGAAACCTACAGCTTTGGACAATGTGTTTACAAAAAGTCCCCTTAACTGATTTACACTAAATAAAAGTATGAGAAGCGGGCGCTCAGCAAGCGCTTCTCGGCATACATAAAAGATCGCTAATGCTTGAGATCAAATTAAACTTTTAAATGAAGAAACAATGAGCCGTATTCGTAATAAAAAGCAAGCCCTTATACTCAGCGCTGCCTGTGAAGAGTTCGCCAAGCAAGGCTATGCAGGAACTAAAATTGCCGACATCGCCGCAAAGATAGAACTCCCCAAAGCCAACATTTACTATTACTTCAAAAGCAAAGAAATTCTCTACCGTCATGTATTAGAGAGTTTTATACAGCCACTTTTAATGGCGACGCAGCCCTTCGATCAATATGATCACCCCGCAGCGGCGCTGACTGATTTCATCAAACTAAAAATTGAAATCTCTAAAAACCACCCCAATGCATCCAAAGTATTTGCCAACGAAATACTGCATGGCGCGCCTCACCTACCGCCCGACATTATTGAAAAACTAATTCAGCAAACTTGTTTAGCCAGTGCTAAACTTCAACAGTGGATAGACAAAGAATTAATGGATGATATTGACCCACTGCATCTGCTATTCATGCTGTGGGCATCGACACAAACCTATGCGGACTTTAGCTGGCAAATAAAGCTACATTTAAAATCTGACGAGATGCAAGCGCAGGATTTTGAGGTGGCAACAGATACATTGATAAAAATAGTGCTCAAAGGTTGTGGAATTTCAACACAAATGGCAGAATAAAATTGTTGTCGCATTATGCATGCAGTGTTTTGCCGTTTTTTAAGTTATGTTTTCACTATGACCAGAACAGATTTCTTCACCCAATTACAAACCTTATCCCTTGAGCAACTTAGTATCGTTCATGATAATGTTCTCAAGAAAATCCAACAGGTTCGCTCTGAAGCCAAGCGCCAGAAACAAAAACAACGTGAACTGGATTTTCAGAGCACACAAAAAACCTCTTCTTCAGAGCAAAATACCACCCCGAAAGCCCAGCCTAAAATGCCGAACAGCAACCTGAATATCAAAACAATGGCAGATAATCTCGATTTAGACCTTACGAGTATCATGCGAGAGATATCCAAGCGCTAGTTAAGCGCCTGGTGTTTGAAAGACTTTTTAGAATACCGATTTACGGCTCGGCGATACGGTATAGCACTTTATCGTGATAACCTGTGATAACAGGGATCACACCGCTCATTACTTGATTTAAAGACTGACTGATACTATCACACACTAATGGACGTCCTTCTAGCTCATTCAGCTTTGTCTTAGTTGCCAGCAATAAAATATTCTCCTTACCAACGCGAGTTAGCAAGTCAGCACTTAACTGTTGATTACCTCTACCTATGATATGCCCTTGACCACCAATAATCGTAATAATAATTTTCGTCGGTTGATCTTGTGTTAGCGTTAACAACTGCTCAGCGGTACAATCTTGAGCCACTAGCTCACCATTTTTCACTAAATCAACACCTAATAAAGTGTTGTCTAGACCTAGCTCATCCATCACCGCTTTTACGGTAGTGCCTGATCCAATGACGTAGTAAGTGTCATCTTCCATCTGCTCAACCACATCCGCTGCAATATCGGCAATCACAAGCTCTTCAACTTCTTTGCCTGAACTCTTCACATTCTGCAGATAACGATGCTCTTGTGGCACTTGTAACTCACCATAGTACTTAGCTTTCACTCTTCCCTCACGAAAAGCCACTTCATCGATATCACGCACTTCCTGGTGCCCTAAAGTCAGCATATTGCCAGAGACTAACAATGCGATAATTTCCCCTGCCGCTTTTGGTGTAATTGCATAAACCCCTGAGTGAATTTTCACACCCGCTGGAATACCCAGCACACTGACTTTATCATCGAGCACATCTGCAATGTTTCTGGCGGTGCCATCGCCACCTGCAAACAGCAGTAAGTCGACTTGTGACGCAACCAGCGCTTTTGCCGCTCGCTGAGTATCTAATGCAGTCGTATGTCCTGATTCAATCTCACCAATCACAGTGGTTTTAAAACCTAAACGATTTGCAACATCGCCACCCATTTCAGCAGGATAAGTAACAATTTCAACATCCATACCCTGCAAAACTTGCAATGCTTGAGATGCACGCTCGGCTGCTAAAGGCTTAGCCCCTAAGGCTAATGCTTTTGCTAGTGTATCTGCACCGTCACTGCCTTTAAGGCCGACACTTCCACCAACCCCAGCCACTGGGTTGATTAACAACCCTAATTTAAATGTTCTTTTACTTTTCATTTATGTATCCGTCTAGGTATCCAATTAGATACGCTACATTATTTATCAAGGTAACCTAGGTTAACTAACATTGTTCTATAAATATAAGCCGCCGCCAGCACCTTACTGTCATCATCCCAGTTTACAAATTCAAAACCGTGCTGAAACACTCCAGGTTCACTTTCTTTGGCTGAGCGCAACACGATAGTACACAATATTAACTGATCAATATCTAGCAGTGATAAGCGCATACTCACCGAAAATTCATCACCTTTTTTGCCCAGCTCACAAGGGGCTTCAACCCCCATGCCTTGCATTGAGATATCGGTGCACAGCGCAATATTTGGAATTTCTCGGGCAAGTGCAAGCTGGCTGTCTTTATACTCAATCGCCACCGGCATTTTCAGTTCAACGCGGGTGTTTTTTCGAATATTACTCACCTCAATTTCACTAGGATAAGCGATATGCCAATAGTTATAAGGCTCTGGCATGATTTTTACGATACGGGAAATAAAGGTGCAAATGCGACTTTGCAACATAATATGTACTTTTACGTTAGCACCTTCCAAACTTGAAGGAGACAGTGCTATCGCCTTTTTAGGAGGCGTGACGATTAACGATTTACCTTCGATAAAACCGATTAGCTGCAAGGCAACTTTACGCCTAGGTGATATGATTTGAATAATCACATTACTACCTATCGCCGGATTAACCGATTGTAATGAATTTACTTTAATGGCGATGCTCAATAATCTCCAAATGCTATATAAAATATAATAGTTTATTAATGCGATCGATCATTGAAAAATCAAGCAACACTAAAGCCTAACTTGTGCAGCTCTGTATCTATCACAATATCGCTGCCTGACAAGATATTAAGTGAATAGAACTCACGACGTTCAGGGTAGCTTTTGCGCAATTTATCAAAAGCAAGGGGTTGGTCTGGAGCACACAAGCTCTTTCTGAAGCGTTTATCGTCAGCACTCGGGTCATAAATCACCCGCATTACATCAGCAATTGTTGCCCGTTGAGAGAGGCTAATCGCATTAAGTGCAGGCAAAGGTAAAAATTGAGTTAATGGTTGTTCAAAGGATTCACCTAGCCATTGAGAAAGAGCACACCTTAGCATGTAAGTCCCCCTCACCTTTCCCTCTAAACTGTATCCGGCAATATGCGGGGTCGCAATATCCACTAAAGCGGCTAGCTCACTATTGATAAGCGGCTCATGTTCCCATACATCCATCACTGTTTTGACATCACAACGCGCTTTCAAAAAAGCTAACAGGTCTTGCTCTTTTATCGCAGGCCCACGCCCTGCATTGATCAATACCGCCTCTGGCTTTAGCTTTGCCAATAAACGCTCTGTAACCAGATGGTAACTAGGATGTTCACCATCTTTGGTTAATGGAGTGTGCATAGCGATAATATCAGCCTGTTCAAAACAGTCTTCTAAATCACTAAACCCAGCTTCTTTTTGCGCTCGCAATGGATCATTCAAGAGGATATTTTTTACACCCAAGCGCTGCAGCCTTTTAACCAGCCTACCACCTACGTTACCGACTCCCACAACAGCGACAGTCTTGGTTTTCAGCGACGACACCCCTTCATCTAGCAAAGTACTTAAACAGCATAGTACGTACTCAACAACTGCGTCTGCATTGCACCCTGGTGCACTGCAATAATAAATGTCGTTGGCTGCTAGATAGGCTTTATCTAAATGATCAGTACCAATTGTTGCGCTGCCCACAAAGCGCACTTTACTCCCTGCTAATAACGCCTCGTTTACTTTCGTCACAGAGCGAACCAATAGCACATCAGCATCGCGAACTTGTGCTGCTGTTACTCTTCGCCCATCGACTTTTGTAATGCTAACGTTAGCGCCAACTTGAAACATTTGCTCAACGCCTGGAATATTTTCATCCGCAATAATGGATATGCTTTTTTGACTCACGCTACCTACCTTGTATCACATAATCTTGTAATGCTTTGAAATTCAATAACGTTAGTCCGTTATTTTTCTTGGCTTGCCGTGCTCGTCAATCGCAACAAAAGTAAAACAACCCTCTGTCACTTTTACTACGGTTTCGCTATGGTGTCGTTTCACCCAAACATCAACAGTAACAACAATAGAGGTATTGCCAGTTTTGCTAACACTACAATAGCAGCTGACATCATCTCCAATGTAAACAGGTTTTAGAAATGTCATTGCATCAACGGCAACTGTGACAACTCTTCCCTTAACAACTTGCGCTGCGAAATTACCACTGGCCAAATCCATCTTCGCCATAATCCACCCACCAAAGATGTCGCCGTCTGGGTTAGCATCAGCAGGCATCGCGATTGTACGTAATGCGGGAGTTTTTTCAGGTAATACAGACATAGTTTTAACTTAACCTCTTAAGGAATATTCATTGAAAATTGATATAGCGAATTACCCAGCACTCTTTGCTGTGCTTTAGATATTCAACCAATCTATGATACTTGCGACAACTAAATCCTTCTAGGTATTCAAGTATCAGAATTTTAACACTCTCGCACTGAGTATCCACGTTTATTGAGTCGACAGAGCGAACTAAACTCAGATATACAGTAAATATCGCTCATCTATTCTTAGCACTAGAATGGCGCAAATTTAGTATCTAAATATACAGCCAAGAATCATTAGCCCAGCGGGCGACACTGTGATATACCCTATTGAAAATGGACATACAGTCGCTAGAACTGCCTGTAATAAAATTAGCGGTAGCGCTGTATACATACTTTTACACTCTCTCTTTAGCCCCTTAAGGAAAACCTTTTATGCCAAATCCAGTACTTGTTGATGTTGTTAGAAATGGGGTGGTTGAATCTTGCCATCGTGGTAGTGCTGTCGTCGTCGATAATGCAGGAAACGTCGTATATTCAATAGGCGACGCTGATCGCTCTATTTACCCACGCTCTGCAATTAAACCTATTCAGGCACTGCCGATTATAGAATCTGGTGCAGCCACCAAGTTTCAGCTAAGCCTGAAAGAAATTTCTTTGAGCTGCGCATCTCATAATAGCGAAAACATTCACGTCGACACTGTCAGCCAATGGCTTAATCGAATAGATCTTGGCATCGAAAACTTAGAGTGCGGCAAAGCTTTTCCAAGTTATCAAAAAGCAGCACACCAATTGATTAAAGAAGGTAAAGATTCATCCAAAGCGCATCACAATTGCTCTGGAAAACACAGTGGTATGTTGACCTTAGCTCGGCATCTGATGCCAGAAGTGCAAGGCTATAGTGCTCACTCTCACAAAGTGCAGCAAACATGGATGCAGACAATGTCAGAACTCATCGACGAAGATGTTTCAAAAATGCATTGGGAACAAGACGGCTGCGGCTTACCAGCGATTTACATGCCAATGCAAAAGCTCGCACTCGCTTTTGCGCGCTTTAGTGAACCTGAAAAACAAAGTGATACTCGCGGTGCAGCAATGAAAAAAATCATTGAAGCGTTGACAGAACACCCAGAAATGATCGCAGGCTCAGAGCGCTGCTGCTCAGCAGTCATTAAAGAAACGCAAGGAAAAATCATCACAAAATTAGGCGCTGAAGCCGTTTACGCTGGGGTAATTCCCCATTTAAACCTTGGCTTTGCTCTGAAAATTGATGATGGCAGCATTCGTGGTTGTGAGGTCGCACTAGGTGCGTTGCTTAATAAAATGAATACACTGAGTGCTGATGAAAACTTAAGATTAAAAGACTTCTTTAACCCTGCAATCAAAAACTCGCTTAATCATGTAACGGGAGAAATGCGCCCTAGCAATAGCTGGAATATTTAAAAGTATTGGCGATTGCTGAGACTTTTAGCTAAGGTTAACTGGCATATCTTGTCTATAGATATGCCAGTCATTTTGTTCATGCAGATCTATGCTCAATTATTCAAGCTGAAACCCTGGATTCGTCTCTATTTCGATCTCAAACCCACTGTCTTGGGGTACAACTTTCGCTCTACTTTCAGCAAGAATCTTAGCGATTATTTCACTTTGGTTTTGCAATAGCTCGATCATATCTAACGCTTTAATAGGCTTAGTGTAAAAATACCCTTGGCCAACATCACAGCCAAACTTTTGTAGCATTTCAATTTGATCATTATCTTCAATACCTTCAGCAACCACCTTAAGACCTAAGCGATGCGCCATTGAAATAACAGATTCGGTAAGTGCCGCATCCTTCGGCTGACTCACAATATTGGTAATAAAGCAGCGGTCGACTTTAAGCGTATTCACAGGGAAGCGCGTTAAATAATTTAATGAACTATAACCTGTGCCAAAGTCATCAATGCTTAATGATACCCCTAAGGCTAGTAGTTTATTCAATATCGGTAACACTACATCAAAGCGTTCAGCCAAGAGCGTCTCTGTGATTTCAAGTTCTAGACTTGCGGGATTGATTTGCTCTTTATCAATAACATTTTTGACAATACCCACAATGTCATCATTATTGAGCTGGCGCATTGATAAATTCACCGCCATAGTCAAAGGCTGATCAGTCTCTCTTTGAAAACGTTTAAGGTCCTTACACGCTTGAAAAAGGGCAAACTCGCCCATTTTTTGAATGGCACCAATTGATTCAGCAGCAGTAATAAACTCATCCGGGCCGACATGACCAAGCTTAGGGCTCTTCCAGCGCATTAGCGCTTCAAAACTACACACTGTGTAATCTGAAATCTTATTCTTAGTCTGGTAGACCATGTACAGCTCTTTATTCTCAAGCGCCCCGCGAATCTCTGCTTCTAGCTCAAGTTTACGTTTATTTTTCTCTTCAAGATCTTCATCAAAAAAACTATAGCAATTACGCCCTGAGTCTTTAGAGAAATACAACGCTATATCTGCATTTTTCAGCATCGTCAACTCATCAGAGCAATCCGCAGGAAAACACGAAACCCCCATACTGACTGTGACAAATAGCTCTTTACCTTCTAGAGTGATCGGCTTGGTAATTACCTCAATAGCATTGTCCATTAAATCAACAATTTCATCACGGTGGTTATAAGGCAAAAACGCCAAGAACTCATCACCACTCATATGACAAGCGGTACCTTTTTGATGCATTACCTGACCTAAACGACGAGCCACTCCTTGCAGCAACTGATCCCCAATCGCATGACCAAACCTATCATTGACTGATTTAAAGTTATCAAGGTCGAGATAAATCAACGCAACCTTTCCTTCTTTCTTACGAGCTTCTACGAGTTCTTTTTGTAGTAGTACTGAGGAGTTACGACGGTTAGGTAAGCCTGTCAACGAGTCAAAATAAGCTTGCTTATAGAGCCTTGCCTCTGCTTTCTTACGATCTGTAATATTCTGCGTGATAATGATAAAGCTCTCATCACGATCATTTTCCACTGTCATTTTGCTAATAGAAAATGAGAACCACTGCTGTTGAGATTCATCGCATCGCTCACAATACCAGTTTTCTCCTAAGCGCAATGCCACTAGTATCTTTTCTAAATCGGGTTTTAAAAGATCGTGAGGCTTTGACTCAACCAAGATGCTCTTAGGTTTTATGTCGACAATTTGCCCCGTACCGTCCAACAACTTACGGTTTGCATACTCTGTTACCCATCGACTGTTAGTAATAATGACGCTACTTGGGCTTTGTTCAATTGCGCGAGATAACTTAGACACACTATGTTGTGCCACCACTTTCTCTTCTTCGAACATATACGCCCGACGAATACTGATACGTAGCACCAACAGCCCCAGCAACGCCACAGCGAGAATAACAAGTGTGGCAAACTGCATTCGCGTAAACCACACATCCCACAGCTTGTTGTACTGAATAGAGACAATGACATAGCCTGGAAAATTGGGTAACTTTTTAGCACTATAAAAAATATCACCCTCTGGCGTACCAACACTGCCTAAACTGACATTATTTTCATCAATCAAGGCTAGCTCTGGTAACAATTTTGGCGCTATACGTGCGGTACCAAAGCTTTGTAGAAATGATTTCTTTTCAGGGTAAGAGGCGTAAATAAAACCTTGGGCATTGGTGAGCAATACCTTAGCGTTATCGATAGAGACAGCCGACTTATTCCAAATACCGTCTGGCCCAATAATTTGATAAGCCGCTACTAGATAGCCACTAATTTCATTGTTGCCATCAAAAATAGGCACTCGCAACGGGAGGTAATGTTCCCCAAAAGATGTCATTCTAAAAGGCAAGCCGACAGAAGAAAGGTTTGCAGTGCGATGATCAAACAGCCTTACCCAATCTCCACCGTCGTAAATACCTTCTGAGATCACAACGTTATTTTCTTTATCGAGAATAGCAACTGCTTTCATTTGTTTACTAACACGGGAAAATTCAGCAATAGTATTCTGAGCAAACAAGGTATTTGCTGTACTCATATCAAACTTTTCAGCAGTGGTCAGTAACACCTCTTCTTGAAAGGTAAGAAAGCGTGACATTTCTTCAGTAAGAGAGCTTGCATGGGGAGAAAGCGCACTGCGGGATTTAATATAAATACTGTTCCAAATACTTAACCCTACAACAATCAGCGCTAACACCATAAGTGCCACCAACCCAAAATACATGAGTCGAAACCAGCGTCCCTTTCTATTGCCAAAGTAACTAGGTAAAAGTCGACTAGGCTGTGATACTTCAATTAATTTCATAGCAACTTTAATCCCTGTTGTAGCTTATTATCGCTTTTATCCTGCAAAACAGTACTCGCTTATTTCAGTACTTTTAAAACAATGCCGTTAACTGACATTGGTATGAAGACAATTTTATAGCTTTTACTTGCTTATCCTTCAGTGGAATCACTGCAAGTTGCATACGCGCAGCACCCATCCCTTTTTTAAGGGGCGTGCGTATCTTTTTTTGTTCAACGCGTAATTTCTTACTACCGTCGACGGCTAAAGTCTCTAGTTGGGCGTCACAGGAGACCTGTGCTGCATTTGCTTTATCTGTCGCCTTAATTTCCAGGTCAATTTCCACGACGCAACCACTAATACTTTTTTTATCTTTTGAGCGGTTGCAATATATATCGCCACTAATGGCTTTAACTTTAAATTTGCGCAAATCCCAACTGGCCGGAATCACATCCTCCGGGCTATCAATCACTCCATAAATGGCTGCATCATCTGACGTTTGGTGCTGTATTTTCAAATCTGTTTTAGTGATCCACCCTTCTATTTCGCCGTCTTGAGACTGGAATCGAATTTTCACCCACTTATTCTGTATTTTTAATAGTTGAATATTTTCAGCAAAATACAACCGATGAACCACATTTGATTCCACTGATGGCTGTTGGTGTATAGCAACAGTTTCAACTTCAATTTTATATAAAGTTTGCGCCTGCAAATCATTGACTAATAAACAATTTAGCAACAAACACGCAAAAACGCCACGTAACTTTTGTGACACTGTTATGCCTTTTTTTAAAAATCGAGCTCTCACGCTATTGATTGCAAACAGCGCTCTTTTATTGTTACTCATTACAATCTTAATCAATTTTCTAAAACAAAATCTTGAGCATAAGGCATAGGCTGATAAAACGCTTGGGTTAATACCGTCGCTAGCTTCATCATTCTCGGCTCCATCCCTTCAAGCATTGCAAACTGAATCACCTGTTGATGAACATTTTGCTTAAAACTATCACTTGCCTGCGCCTCACCACTTAAGTTATCCGCACTGAAATGAAACTTATGGCCACAGCATTTGGACAAGAACCACTCTATTGCCTGTGGTTTTACTTCAACTTTTTCAAATGCTTTTTGTTCTTCGTTGCTGCGCCCGTCAGGTTTATACCAATATCCAAAATCTTCCAATTGGCGGCGTGCCAAACCCGCCACTAACCAGTGGCTAATTTCATGGAGGGCACTTGAGAAATAACCGTGTGCAAAATAGATTGTGTGATACAGCTGATCACTATTTGCTGGGATATAAATAGGCTCATCTGCAGAACGCGCCAAAACTGTTTGCTCAGTAAGTGCAAATGTATGATTAAACAGCTCAATCAATTTATCGACTTTATCGCTCTCAGTATTACTGTGAGTGTCGATACTTTGCTGTTGACTATTACTTTCACTACCACAATCGCTCTGTGGAAAGACGGTTAAACTAGACACTTATTGATAAACCACCCAACGATTTTTATTCAGCCACCAAGTATCACCTGTGCGCCTATCAATGCGCGATGCCACATAGCCTTTACTATCTTGATCAGCTCGTATTAAATGCACATCGTACTGAGACACGCCTAACTCAGTTGATTCAGCTAACGCATTCCAACCTGAATTATCAGCCAGCCAAGTTTCACCCGTTTGACGATCAAAGCGTATTAATACCCATTGTTTACGAGCAGTGTAGCTAGAAACGATACCAAACGCGCCATTATCTTCAGGGGATATTGCTTCAAGTTTACTCAAAACTGATTTAAGTTGTTGATTATTACCCGATGAACTCACTTTTTGGGGCGCAGCTACCTGGCTATTTTTAGTATCACCTGTCACAGCTTGCACTTGGGCCTTTGCCAGCAGCAGCTGATTGATTTTCAAGTTAGCTGCACTATCACTGCTTAACTTTATGACCTGCTCTTGTAGAGCTGTAATCTGACCTTGCAGCTTAGACAGCGCATCAGGCGGTGCTATTTGATTGTTTGTATTGCGCGGAGCAGCTGGTGGCTGAGCAACACTTTGTTGCTGAGGGCTAACAGCCTCGGGCTGTTCAGTGGTATCCCCTACTACCTCGCCTTCTTGGCCCTCAGTTTTGGGGGTATTTGCAGTACAAGCCACTAAAAGGCTAGTAGCGATACTAACAGTCAATAAAGTTAATGCCTTCACTGATAAATCTCCTTGATTAAAAGCTTTTTAAATTGTACTACAAGCAATTTATTTCGACTACTAAAAGTAAGTTAATCCAATTACTTATAGGGAAACCCTAACCTTTATTTGCAACTGACTGAGTAAAACTTATGCGTCTCTAACGCTTGTTTAAAAAACACCGATTATCAAAGTGAGTAGTCATCGAAAAAACGACTAAATTCTTTAACTAAATCAGCACTTGCATCAGCGAAACAGCAAGAAAACATGCTAATATCCGCTTTCAATTTTCACAGGTAAAAGTATTCAAGATGCAAACACAATTAGCGACTGCTCACCGTGAGTTCACACTTTATCGCTATCCTCGTCAATCAAACGACACTCTCAGAGCATGGGACGCGGCCGATGAGCTTATGCTTGCTCATATCAATCAACTAGAGACACCCGCTGCGCCCAATGATTCCAATTGCACTGTACTTCCTACAAACCCTAGAGTGCTAATTATAAATGATCAATTTGGCGCCCTTAGCTGTGCTCTTAACCACTATGCGCCCGTAGTTATCAACGATTCTTTTATCGCTCAACAGGCTATCAAACAAAATATACAAAACAATTCACTGAACCCTGTTGAACAGCGAGCACCTTTAGATGCACTAGAAGGTACATTTGATATTGTTATCATAAAAATTCATAAATCCTTAGCGCAGCTCGAAGACTTGTTGCACAAAATCCGAGGACATGTAACAGCAGACAGCCTTATCCTAGGCGCTGGTATGGTGAAAATGATTCACAACTCAACGTTGAATTTGTTCAGTAATATTATCGGCACTACCACGACCTCGCTTGCTAAGAAAAAAGCCCGCCTTATCTTTTGCAACTTAGATACAACACTTAGAATCCCCACTAACCCCTACCCTTCATCTTTCACTTTAGATGACGGCAGTTGGAAAATTCAAAGCCATGCAAACGTATTTTCACAAGGGAAATTAGACATCGGTTGTCGCTTTTTTATTGAGCATTTGCCTGCCAGCGAGCAGTCACAAACTATTATTGATCTTGGCTGTGGTAATGGATTAGTTGGGCTCAGCGCCGCAAAGCTTAATCCAAATGCACAAATTGCTTTTTATGATGAGTCAAGCATGGCAGTGGCCAGCGCTAAGTTAAATTATGAGACACTGTTTCCAGCTCTTAACAATGGTCATTTTCATCTCGATGACTGCCTTAGTAGCTGCCCCAAAAACAGTGCCGATATCATTTTCAACAACCCCCCTTTTCACGAGCAAAACGTTGTTTCTGATGCCATAGCATGGCGAATGTTTAAGCAGTCTCAAGGTGTACTCAAAAAAAATGGAGAACTTTGGGTCGTTGGCAACCGCCACCTCAACTATGCCCAAAAACTAAAAAAACTGTTTGGCAATTGCCAAACCGTTGCAACTAATAATAAATTTATTGTCATAAAAGCGGTTAAAAAGTGATAATTTAATGCCGCCAGCAGCTACTTTTCAAACAAAGGAAATACAATGACTCAGCAAGTACCAGAACCAACAACAGGGATTACCAGAATCATTAAAGCAGCGGGTTATTCCTGGCAAGGCATTCAATACGCATGGCGAAACGAAGCTGCCTTCAGACAAGAGACGATCCTTTGTATTGTCGGGACCCTCATCGCTATCATCAGCGATACTAGCAGCATCGAAAAGGTGTTACTGATTCTAAGCCTGGGGTTTGTAATTATTGTTGAAATACTTAATTCTGCCGTTGAAGCGGTAGTTGATCGCTTTGGCAAAGAGTTTCACGATTTAAGTAAAGCTGCGAAAGATATGGGCTCCGCTGCAGTTTTATTAAGCCTCGGCCTAGCAGGTCTCACTTGGGCGCTAATTTTTTGGCCTTGGTAGGCTAACGATCATCTGCTCATCATGATCAAGCGATAAATAACTTGTGATTGATGAGCATAAAATTTTACCTTTTAGCAACTTATCACTTTTAACAACTCATTAGCTCTGTAGTTACGCAATTTGCTAGCAACCTAATTTACTAGCCGTTTAATTCTCTAACAGCTTTGCTACTTTCCCCTTATATTTCAACTACACTTTCAAACATAAAAACAACTTCCAGCTTCCTTATAAACCGCATTTACCACTTATCGATCAGCAACTTAGCCAATACATCATTAACTGAATATAAACACTCTATTTCAAGAAAAAAAAATTCATTTGATATACAAACTATTATAGAGTGTCAGTTTTATTCATAGCCTTAGAAACTAGTTTCTATTCAACAAGCTATGTACTAACTAGCAGCTTTTGCGATTAAGAGTATTCACATGAGCCAATCCCTGTTGCAGCCCCTGAAAACAAGAGTAACATTTGTTATCACAGCATTAATTGCACTATCAATGACTCTGTCTGGCTGCATAGAAAATGATGAGCAAGCAACTACAGCTGAGCTATTAACTCCCTCATCGCTTGAAAAAAGAGATTTTAAACAACCAACTCAGCCAGTCATCCTAGAAATAACAGGGAAAATCACACAGTTTAACGACCAACAAACTCTGCGTTTAGATCGTGAGCAATTACTGTCATTTAAGCAATTTGATGTAAAAACAACAACACCTTGGACAGATAAACTCACCCACTTCAAAGGCCCACTATTAAGAGACGTACTAGCTGCAACAGGTAGTTCAGGTCGCTATGTTTTTGCCAAAGCTGTCAATGAATACGCCGTAAAAATCCCCATAAGTGATGCTGAAAAATTTTCAGTCATTCTGGCAATTGAACAAGATGGAAAACCCTTATCAATACGTAACAAAGGGCCTATCTGGTTGATTTATCCTTGGTCCGGCTCAGAAAAACTAAAACAAGATAAATTCTACGCTCGCTCAATTTGGCACCTAGTTAGTATGCGCATTCATGATTAGACGTAAATCGAAAATACAACTTTCAATAACTGCGCTTTTACTTCCTGTTATTGTATTGAGTATGGTCAGCTCCTTCTTCCTATTCAAAGAAGTTTCGACCCTAAAATCCGATAAATCTAAAGTCGATCAAATACTCTTTATGCGCCAATACGAATATGAACTATTACGTACCAACAATGCATTTAGTGAAGCCTACCCCATTCCACAAACAATCAATAGCCGGGCTGATTTCGACAAATGGTTCAACGTATTATGGAGCCGAGTACAAAGCATTCATTTAGGTAAAATAGGCAAAATCATCATAAAAGAAGGGTTTAACGCAGTTGATGCCAAGAAAAGCATAGAAACAATCGACAGTATTTTATACACCAAAGAAGCGAAAACCCCACAACAATTAATGCGCGTACGCAACCAATTTAACCAGTTAACCAGTGCCTCCCATGCTTTCCAGCAAGTGCGCGATGCTTTGTATCAAGAGACACAGTTAAATAAACAAAACACTATTTACAACTACTATAGAAACTCCTTCTTCTTAAGCTCACTCGCTTTAATACTTGGGCTAACTGTGCTGTTTTTTCTCTATCGCAACAATAACAAGCTGCTTAATATGCAGGCTAAGCTTGAAGAGCGCGTCAGTAAACGTACACAAGCTCTGCGCGAAAAAAACCAGCTTCTCAACAAAGAAATACAAGAGCGCTATATAGTTGAACAAGCACTGGTTAAAAGCCAGCAAGAAACAGAGCTTGCGAAAGAACAAGCGATACAACAATTAAATTACGACCCGTTAACGCAGTTAGCCAGCCGTATTTTATTTAGCGATCGTTTTAATCAATCACTCATTAGAGCTAGACGCGAGAGAACAAAAGTCGCACTGCTTTTTTTAGATCTCGATCGATTTAAGTATATCAATGATACTTTAGGCCATAGCACAGGAGACTCATTACTCAAGAACTGCGCTATTCGTATTAACCGCTGCTTACGCGCAGGTGATACAGCCGCAAGGTTTGGTGGAGACGAGTTTGCTGTAATTCTTCCTGAGATATCTGGCATTAACCATATCGAACAGGTGTCGCAGCGCATATTACATGAGCTCAGCTTACCAATGGAGCTCTCAGGACAACAAATTAATATATCCGCAAGCATTGGCATTTCAATCTTCCCTGAAGATGGCAATGACGATGAAACCTTGACCCGCAAAGCAGATATCGCGATGTACAAAGCGAAAGAGCAAGGTAAAAACAGATTTCAATTTTTCACTGAACAAATGGAAACGGAATCTAATCGCCGCCGCCATTTGGAAAATGCGCTACAGCTCGCAGTTAAGGATCAAGACTTCAACTTAGTCTATCAGCCAATTATTGAGTCCAATACGGGTAAAATCATTGCAGTAGAAGCGTTGATTCGCTGGCAGGACCAGCAAGGGGAACAAATCCCTCCCAGTTTGTTTATCCCTCTTGCTGAAGAGCAAGGGCTAATCATCAAAATTGGCGACTGGGTATTAAAAACTGCGTGCCAACAAGCCTCTCAATGGCAACAGATGGGGCTAGATATTGTTATGTCCATCAACCTGTCTTACAAACAATTTCAGCGAAATGATATCTTCAACACCATTTATACAACGCTTGCTGACACAGGTCTTGAACCTCAACGGCTATCGATTGAGATTACCGAAAGCCTGCTAATGGTTGATGATATAAAAATAAAACAACAACTAGAGCTAATTAAAAATTTAGGCGTTTGCTTATCAATTGACGATTTCGGAACGGGCTACTCATCGCTGAGCTACCTTAATAGATTCCCAATCCATACGCTCAAGATTGATAAAAGCTTTATTCAAGATTTAGCTATTAATTCTGAAAACAGCGATCTCGTTAAAGGAATCTTATCACTGGCTGAATCCCTAAACCTAAAAGTGATTGCAGAAGGGGTAGAAAATCAAAGACAAGCAGATTGCCTGCTTGCCAATAACTGCCAATATTTTCAAGGATTCTTATACAGCAAACCATTAGAAGCTAAAGCCTTTGAGCAATTTATGCTAAGCGAGTCACCTTTTTTCCTGAATGCACCTGCGAGCGTAGAGAACCACTCTTCCCTCTGACTGAGCTAAAACTTAGAGACCTAAGAAGCTTTTTATACCACTAAAGACAATTTGAGCCGCCATTGCGGCCAAAATCAAACCCGTAATTTTACTCAGAATATTCAACCCTGTTCGCCCTAATACTTTTTCGATACGCACAGAGATGTGCAACAAAATTAATAGTGCAAACAGCGCAATTAGCATACCCAGGATCCCGTAAACTAACTGCTCGCTTTCAAGCTCTGCCCCAATTACCAAGATAGCACCTATTGTTGCAGGGCCTATAATTGTCGGTATCGCCAGTGGTACGACCGCTACATCATCCACAGATTCAGTGCCTGTTGCATGAGATCTTACACCGTCACTAACTAAGCTTACCGCCGATAAAAACAGCAAAGAGCCCGCGCCAATTCTGAACGAATCTAACGTAATTCCTAAAATTGAAAACAGTGCCTCACCAAAAAACATCAATACCAAACTGATACAAACAGCGGCGCCCACTGCTCTATTAGCAATGGTTGCGCGCTCCTTAACTGTTTTTGATTTGGTCATTGCCAAAAACATTGAAACCACAAAAAAAGGAGCAAATAAGAAAAAGAATTTAATTGCCGTTGAAAATATTAATGCCATAACAGCACCTCACTATAAAAATAATTACGTTGAAAAATCAAAAAAGAGCCATTTAACACAGTAACCCCATCAGCCGTTTTACCCGCATATTACTGCCAATGAACGATAGATGATTGAAACTCATCAAAAGGCGTAGAAATGATTTAGCTTTTTTGAAAGCTACATAGCCACAGGTTTAATAATGCTAGATTAACCTTGTGAAAATGATGGGAGCTTCGCTAGAGGAAATAAAAAATGCAGCCTAAGCTGCATTTTATGATGCATAGATAAGTGCTAAATCAGAGACGCTGCCTCTTGCATTTGCTGCTCCTGAACACGCTTCGGATTATCAGAGTTCAACAGTTTCTTTGCTTTTAGCGTTGGGAACTCAACATCAATGTCGACCACGCGATCATCACGACAAACATTAATGATAGTATCCATGCAAGATGAAAGCAGTGAATATTTCTCATCGGGCGCGGCAATAATGGTTTGCAAGCCCAAATCCGTCATAAAGCCCAGGGATGTCATGGTGTTTTCTGAGTCAAGTTTGTTGAATGCTTCATCAAACACTGACAAACTCATACCACCGACAGCGCGCCCTTCTGGCCCTTCTTTAAGACGGTAAGATGCCGCCAATGCTGCTGCCATAGCCACATAGAAAGGCACTTGGTGCTCACCACCAGAACCTGTTTTAATACGTTGGGTTAAGGTTGTTTTACGATTACCCTTCAAATCTTTAATCACTAGCTCAAAGTTATAGAAGTTACGGTAATCTTGCAGTAAGCTGCTCTCACCTTCACTCTTGAGCACATCGTGAATCTTCTCTAGCGCATTTTGATAAGGCTTCTCAGGGTCGTAACTGATATCAAATAATGAACCGACATTTGCCTGATCGATGCGCGTATAAGCTTCAACTAACTCTAATATATCTTTCAATTCAGGGTTAGGTGTCATTTCAAAACCGTACATTTCTTTGTGGAAAGGTCGATTCTTTAAATGCTGATTAAGCTCTCTTATCAAGTCTTTAATTTGATTGATTTGATCATTCAAGTGCGCCACAAAATCAGATCTAAAGGCTGATTCTGCTTCTTTACGCGCGCTCTCTGCTTTTTCACGATATTGTGCAAGCTCAGTCTCAACAAGAGACTGCAGCGTTTCGCTCACATAACTTTCTAACTCTTCATGAGATGAATCTGGGCTGATTTGATCCAAACCTTGGTGTGACAAACCGCCACCATGGTATTTCGCTTTATATTCAGCAACTGCATCTCTTACTGAGTACTTTTTCTTCTCATGTAGCTGTAACTCAGACTGTGCCTTTTTAGCGGCTTCGAAAATAATTCGGTCAAGCTCTCCTGAGCAACTCTCATCGAGGTAGTCACGTTTTTCTTGTGCAAACTGTGCATCAAACTCTGGCTTTTGTTCACACACTGAACGCGCTTTAGCATGCTCTTGCAATTCTTGATCAAGCACTTCAAGGGCTGCGTTATCTTTGATCATTGCAGTACGTGCTTTTTGCAACTGATCCATTAGTTGCTTATGAGCAACATCGGCATCTTTTTGATTTATAGCAAGCTCCGCTATACGCTCTTGAATACCTGTATCATCATGATTGCGTAAATCTTCTATTGCCTGGCGATGCCCTGCAATTTCAGTATCTAACTGGGTGCGCTGGTTAACCAACTCAAACGTACTTTCGGTACTACCCACTAAGCTCGTCGTCAGGTTAATCAAATTATCACGTAATTTTTCTAAACTTTGATGACGCTGTCCCATGGTTGTAAATTCAGCCACCATAGCATCAACTTCTTTACCTTGTTGGGCAAGCTGATCACCGCGACGGCGAACTCCCATAATTGGCGTTTGCTCATGAATAGAGGTAGTAGAGCCCTCTGTCTGTAACATGCAGTCATAAGTTAAAGCGCGCTCTTGCTTTAATAGCTCGGTTTCTGTTTCAACGGCGATCACTGAACCTAATGCGCGGTTCATATACGCCAACGCATGATCGTTATCAGTTTCAATAAACTGTGCTAACGAATTCGCTTTACGTCTACCTAACCAATCACTAGAACGTGTGCTGTTAATGATACGACAGCCTTTCAAATGACGCCCTTTACGACGATAAAGCGTAATCGCTTCTTTGACGTGCTCTGCATCAACAATCAACGCTTCACGTCTTGCGCCTAAAAATGACTCAATCGCGATACGCCATTTATCGTCATTGATATCAACCATTTCACAAACAGGTGTTGATTCAATACCATAATCCGATAATAAAGCCATAAGCTCACGGGTGTTATGACGCACCGGTGCTTTACCTTGTTTAAGCTGCTCTACCTGGCCCTTTTGGTTTTGAATTTTACTGCGCAGTTCATTGATACGAATAACTGACTCTTCAAATTTGCGGCCGATTTCGCGTCTTACCGTATCTATCTGACCTTTTAGCTCACCAAGTGTGGTATCCACTTCGACAGGTTCCGAAGGCCAGCTACTTGCCAGCATATCTTCACCACTTCGCCAAAGCGTGACACACTTATCGAGCAATGGGCCAAATTTCTCAGGCAGTAAATCTTTATGCTCAGCGAAACCAACCGTTGTGCGCAGTAAATTATAGCTGTTTTGAATTTGATCCTTAACAATCCCCTCTTCGTGTAGCTTCGCGGCAATTGTTGACTCTAAGGCTTTGATTTGATGAGCACTATTAGTATTGTTCAATTGCGCACGTGCATCAGCTAAGTCTTGCATGATGGTGTTCAACTTTGCAGAGTGCGCCTCAAGTTCTTGCTGTAACTTTGCCTCTTTCAACTGATTACTTTCTAAGCGCTCAGCAGAACCCTCTTTTTTCAAGTCCGCATTTTCAAAGCGTGTCTCGTGAACTACCCACTCGTACTCAACGGCGTTTTTCACATTGCGTCGAATCCCTGTACAAAGCTCTTTTACTTTGCCCAGCTCATCAACACGATTGGCCACTTCCGTGGTTTTCGTCTCCATCGCACGATATTCTTCCAGCGATTTACGAAAAGCCCCTACATGTACCACTTTTTCCTCTAAAACGAACTCGCGTACAAAACGCGTTGGACTATCGATAGGAATAAAGCGCAATGCGTTTTTGAAGTTTTTAATAAACTTCTCATCATCATTTGGTCTGGCATGATCTTCTGATAAATGGGTAACAAGATCTTTAATATAACGACTAGCGCGTTTCTCTAGTACCATATCAGGACACTGCTTCATCAGCTCTTGTTTAACCTGATCCCAATCTTTTGGTAAACGTCCATCACCGGATTTGACACTAAAGTCATCCAATTGAACACTAAAGTTTGGCAATATAAAACGGCCCAGTACTTCTTCATCTGGAGAAGCTGTATTTGCACTAATTGCCACACCGACACAGGTTTCGGTAGCAGTGTCAGTATCAAAAAAACTCAGTGCCAAATAAGAAATAGAATCTTCACGGGCAGTGACCTTCTTGCCGCCATCATCCATAAAACCTAAGCAATAGGTACGCAATGAACGCTCACTCTTTTGCCCCGCTGATGCGTTAAAGCTCAAATGGCGTTTATTACCACCTAGCAGCACCGTCTGAATAGCATCGAGTAAAGATGACTTACCTGAACCATTGGGCCCAACGATAGCCACATTACCTTTAATCGGGATTTCTACCGCACCCAGTACATACCAGTTTACTAAGACTATGCGATTAAGCTGTTTCATCAGTGCTCTCCGACGCGCTTTCTTGGCTATTTATAGTTTCTTCAATGTCATTGCTTTCGCCCGCTAACGGCTTTTCAGCACTTGAAGCATCTTCTTGCTGCTCTTGTGCTTGCGCTTCAAGCTCCTCTTCATCACTTAAAGCATCGCGACTTTGTTGTGGATCACACAACAACTCAATTTGTTTAATATGATCTTCCACAACCACTTGGCGAATAGTGGGTAATACACTGAAAAAGTTATTCTTAGGGTCTGACTCGTCAGGTTTACCACGCTCGATTAAGCCGTGCCGACTAAAAAGAGATATAAGCTCTTTTGTACGCGTCTCATTCGGAATATCTTTGCCTGTCAGTGTTTCATAAAGCGCTAATAATTCGTCGGAGCTGGTAAATGCACGTCCGTTTTCAATCTCAAAGTTTTCTAACTTTTGCTCATACATTTGACGCATGCACAGCAAAATTAAAGACTCATCCAGTTTAAGCTTGAGGTTGCGCTCGTGTCCTTGAGGCAAAATACCTAAATAAGCTTCATCTGGCTGATATATAAATGACCAACCGATAGCAGCAAACAAATTTCTATAATAATCCACATGGGAGGAGATTAAAAAATAGCTCTCACGGTGGGAGTTACGATCTGCATGGATAAATTGATTCGTCATCAATAAATTTGCCGCACGTACAAAATCATCTTCTTGGTATTTATCACTGCGGCTAATGATTTTTTGTAAATCGCTGAGCATCAAATTTTTCCTTGTTCTAACACTTGAAGGGTGAAATCACGGCATTCGACCATTTCATCGACTTCAATATATTTATCTTTAAAAGCGATTTTGTACTTATCAGTGGTTGCTTTACCTTTTTTACCTAACGAGGCTAAGTGCCTGATATAACTAAAGCAAATGTAATCTTCTATACTCTCAATTTTAAACTGATCAGCACGTAAGGTAGAGCTTGTTTCAAAGTGACGCTCAAGATAATTTTCAATGCGCTCCACTTTTACTTCACGACGCTCTTTGTAGGCCTTAAATAGCTCACGTAACTCAATTACTTTTGGATCAATGATTTGCTGATGAATAACCCGTGGGGCAATTTCAATACGTCGCTTCATAGGCGAGCGAATACTGCTTGGTGATAAGAAACCAGTGCTTTCGAGCTGAGTAATTGGACAGTTTTCTAACAACTGATGATTCTCGCTCACACTCTTGATTAAACGTGATAACCGAGATGCCATACCTGGGGTTGTTTTATCCATGTAACGCACGGTGTCTGCTACACGTTTTTCGAGTTTGTATCTGAAGTCGTCGATGCTATCTAAACGTTTATCAACAGATTCAAAAATACGAATAATACGATTGATATGGGTGTGCACCATAGCTTCTGCATCAATATAATCATTTTCAAACTGTAACTGATAATGATGAATCAACTTCTCAAGTTTGATTGGATCAAACTGTAAATCTCTCAGCATAGCTAGAATTTGGCGTCTAAATCTAAAAGGGTTATTCTTTGTTTTTAACGTTTTATAGTCAGATACCAGGATCTGCTCAACAAAAGTATCAAAGAATTGCCTAACGATCTCCTGCGGGCTGCTCGCATCTGCTAAGGTAATTTTTAGCTCACGTAGACCGAGCAACATATCGGTTAAATGTGCACTAAATTCAGCTGATGACTGCGCAGCTTCTTGCAATGTAATACCGCGCCCTTCGGGATCATTAATTGCCGCTTCAAGCGAACTCAGCACATTGAGTACTGCACCGCCATACGAGCGCTTTTCCATTTTCGCGATGGAGACAAGCGATCTCAGCAAATAACTGTTAGACGGCGCCATCAACACATAGCTTTTATAAATTTGCTGCTCTTCTTCTAGCCAGCCGGTAGCCACTAATCGACGGTAAATTCTGCTAGCATATTCAGCGGTGGAGCGCGGTGGCTGATAATCTTCATCATTATCTTCCTCTTCACGTTCCCAAATTCTGAGCCCAATACGCACCACAGTATCCTCGATTGTCGATCTCACCAAATCCTTTGCAATAAAAGGTTCGATTAAATCTTCATCGAAGAACAAATCAGCTAATTCGATCAGCACTTTTTGATATATCTGTCTATTTTTCCCCGAAAGCGGGACAAATAGATCCTCTGGAAGCTTATTAAAAAGCATCTATCACCTAGTTTAAAATCGTTAGGGTATTGTAATTGCAGTGCTTAAAGCGATAACTGGCGACGCGGTTATTGCAGATTTCTCAGTAAACTAACGTCTACATAAACGCCTAGAAACCCGAAACTTATTATTTTAACAGCCAGTAAATTTGATCAGCACTTTGTAACAGCAGATTCTAGCTTAGTCTTGATCGACAAAAAAGGCTTAAACAGAGCTGAGGGAAATTAATTACTCAGTTTTTAATACAAGTGTGAAATCTTAAGAAATGACACCCAAACCAGCAAGTGGTTCGCTTCTTAGGCTTTGAGCTAATAAAACGCCCATAAAAAAGCCCCATCAAGTGATGAGGCTTTTTTGGGGCTTACTGTTGATTAATCGATAATCAAATTATTGTTTGATAACAAGTCATTAATTATTTCGTTATCCAAGCCTGCCAAGTTCACATCTTTAAGCAAGATAGTATGATCTGCTTGAGCACCCGCTCCAAAATCACCCGCTTTGTTTACATGCACTAATGTATCAGCACCTTGTGTTTCAAAGTTTAAGTAATCGTCTAGGTTACTCGCTGTTTCTCCGTTTAGAAGGTCAGCAAGATCTAACTTGTCTCCATCAGCTGTATTGAAATCCATTATGGTATCTTTAGCTAGCGTACCATCGACATCAGCTGCAGCAAACTTAAAGGTATCAGCACCTGCCCCACCTGTCATTTGATCACTACCTAAGCCACCAATCAGAAGATCATCACCTTGTCCGCCATCTAAGATATCATCTCCTAAACCGCCAAATAATTGATCATCTGTATCTGCACCTAAGATCGCATCGTTGCCTGCAGTGCCAGTGTAAGTCTTGCCACTTGGTGCAATGATGGTATCTTGCAAGGTATCCGACAGATCTGCCAAGTTAGTCACATTAACAGGGACTGCTGTATCTGCATTACCTGCATCTACCACACCATCATATGCAATAGGATTCAAGTTATGCGCATCGCTGTCACTCATCGCAAGGCCAATAGAATGCGATACGATATCTTTACTACTTAGGAAGTTCTGCCAATCGTTTTCCTCTGCTGCATCTATCCCTACACTTCCTGAAGGAGAGTTAGGACGTCCATCAGATAGGAAATAAGCAACATTCTTACCGCCCACAACAGGATCACCTGTATTAAAGGCAGACTTCATTCCCTCTACAGCAACATCGTAATTAGTGCTCTGATTACCAACAATTTGTATAGCCGCCAACACTTGTTTTGCTTGAGCGATCGTCAACCAATCAGACTGAGAGCGCAACTCGGTATTGAAAGTAGACAGTTTCACCTTCACATCACCGTATTTGCTAGCATCACTATAGGTATCTAATAAATTGTTAATAGCTTCTTTAGCAAATTCTAAGCGGTCTTTTCCTCCACTAACTTCATGATCCATACTGCCAGAAACATCCAACATTAATACGATGTTAGAGCCTATTGGTTTTTCAGTCACGCCACCATTAACAAAGTTAAGATCTATTGTTGCTTCATTAGAGACTGCTCCATCATTATCTGCAACTGTGTACTTAACAGGTGTTGGGTTACCTGAATAACCAAGCTGTGCTTTGAAAGTCACTGAACCATCATTGTTAACTGTCCACTTCCCTTCACCAGCAACAATTAACTGCTTAGTAGCGTTACCGTTATTATCTATCAGCTGCACTGAAGTAACATCTAGCGTGCCATCTTGGTCACTGTCATTGCCTAAGATATTAATCGTATGAACATTACCTGTTGCATTATCAACAGAATCATCATTAGCAACAGGATCTAGATTTAAATCAAGTCCTTTAACATTTATTTGAACTTTCGCACTTGATGAATCACCATCACTATCCGTCACGGTATAGCTAATAGTTTCAGAGAAATCAACTTCAGAAATTGCTTTCAACTGATACTTGTACTCACCTGTAGTTAAATCTAACCCGAACAACGAACCTGTGCCCAACTTAACCATCAGTAATGAACCATTGACAATTGGCAATGAGCCGCTGCCACTATAATCATTAGAAATAGTGTTTCCATCAAAGCTAAAGGTTACCGATACAGGGTTTGGCTCCCCGTCAATTGAAACGAGTAAGGTAACAGCAGAGATACGACCTCCATCTGCACCGAATCCTTCACCATTGGCAAAAATCACACCTTCTACTGGTTTTATTTGTAGAGTGTTTTCTAACACGCTATCGAGCTGAGCTAAATTAGTCACTTTTACAGCGCCAGTATCATCACTATTGGAACCGTTATAAGCAATCGGGTTTAACGCACCTTGTGATGAGTTTCCACCTAAACCTAAAGCAATAGAATTAATGCCATTTGCTTCTAAGAAAGCCTTCCAAAGCCCTTCCTCTTGAGACTGAATACCATCATCAGAGGAGCCTGTCCCTGGGTTTTGCGATGTATTACCAAGGGCATCAGTATCACCATCAGAGGCTGTCGGCACACCATCTGACAAGAAGTACGATACATTTTGGCCACCGGAAATGCTGCCCGCATCATCGAATGAATCTTGCAATACATTTAGTGCAGCATCGTAGTTAGTCCAACCATTAGCATCAGAACTACTGATTGCATTGAGATAATTAATAGCGTCAGCAGCACTTACCCAAACATCACCCGCTTTAGCAGCAGTTGTGCCGAATGTGACTATTCTCACTTTGACATCACCAAGCGCATCATACTGATTAATGAGTTTCACAAGAGACTGTTTTGCAAGATCTAATCTAGAAAGTTCAACACCACCTGGACCAAATACACCTGATCCATCCCTCATACTGCCTGACAAATCCAAAGCAACCATTAGGTTAGTATCAATTTCAGGCACACTGATCGACTTTTCAGAGTCATTCACTTCAGGCATATCGTCTTCGACTTTCACCACAAAGTTTGCATCATCAGTTTGACCAGACTCATCAGTAACACTGATACCAAACTTCAGCGCCTTAACATCTTCAACACTATTTTCAGAATGATCGATTGGCGCTTTCAAGGTTACTGTATAAGAAATAGTGTGATCTGAACCATTATCCACCTGATTCGCTAATGTAATCGTTGCTACTTCTTTGCCACTTGCAGTTGTGCCTAATAGAGTTTTGGAACTAGCATCCCAATTCCAAATAACATCTTCATTACCGGAAGTAATCCCCGTCGGACCACTAAGAGAAATAGTAAAATCAGCACTATCTGAATCTGTGATAGTTATTGCGCCTGATGTACTCACTAGATCTGTTGTATCTTCTGGGCTACCTGATGTATCCGCCAAGCCTTTTACTAAACCTTCTTCAGAAACAACAACGCTAGTAACAACCACCTCAGGCTTCACATAAGGCTTATCTGTAATTTGAGCTGCTGCTGTATCTACACCTATCAAAGCATTGCTATTAGCAACAGCTGCGATATTACCTGAGAAGTTTTCTATACTTTCAAACTTCGCATCATCTTTTGGCGTAATTATCACAACTGGCTTAGCATTAGATCCGGCAGGAATTACCAACTCAATACCATTGGTAATAAAGCTGTTTATATCACTGACTTGTACTGTATTACCTGTCGCATCAGTGTAGCTAATTGACTCAATATCGGCCGCTTCAATTTCATTAAGATCTAAAGTAAAACGAACCGTTGTTGCAAAATCTGACTCATTAGTTTGAGAAATTTCAAATTCAGCAACACTTTCACCCTCAACTGCTAAAGCTTTCGTTGCAATAATATTAACTGTTGGCTTGTCACCTTCACGTGGTGGCTCACCTGGTGTTGTTTCATCATCGATACGTGCATTTGCATTGCCAGTTCCGATCTCAGCATTAACAGGTGCAGTGATATTGGCTGAGAACGCTTCGCTCTTCTCAAAAATATCATCATCAACTGGTGTAATAGTCACAACCGGCTTAGCAGTTGAATTAGCAGGAATTGTTAGCTGCACACCGTTAGCAATAAAGCCTGCAATGTCATTAACAATTATCGTATTGCCTGTTGCATCGGTATAGCTAATAGCTGCTATATCCGCCGCTTCAATTTCACCTAGATCAAGCTTGAACAACACAGTTGTCGCGAAGTTAGATTCATTCGTTTGAGAAACTTCAAACTCAGCAACGCTTTCGCCTTCAACGGCAACGGCTTT
>CAKZOD010000089.1 GCA_937136055.1 uncultured Oceanospirillaceae bacterium
GGGTGAACGACGGGGCTTGAACCCGCGACCGCCGGAATCACAATCCGGAGCTCTACCAACTGAGCTACGCTCACCACTGTAGATACGAATAAATGGTGCGGGAAGAGAGACTCGAACTCTCACACCTTACGGCACCAGAACCTAAATCTGGCGTGTCTACCAATTCCACCACTCCCGCGTGGTCTTTCTTGCTGTTGCGCCCATTTTAAATGGGGTGAACGACGGGGCTTGAACCCGCGACCGCCGGAATCACAATCCGGAGCTCTACCAACTGAGCTACGCTCACCACAACTTGCGACATTGAACATGGTACGCCCACCAGGGCTCGAACCTGGAACCTACGCCTTAGAAGGGCGTTGCTCTATCCAATTGAGCTATGGGCGCTCAGTCTGTCTGTCTTTAGCATTGAGTTTCGTGAAAAACTGTTCCGCTACAAGAGAGGTGCGTATCCTAATCTCGCCTCCCACAATCGTCAAGCATGTTTTCGAAAAAAATATAAATAATTTACTTTGCAGTACTTTTCACTGATTGTTTGCTCATTCACTGATCAACATATTCACTTTTCATGCTGTTTAACCAATTGATAACTCGATTTTTCTTTTCAACATCCTATATTATCCACACTATCTATTTTTGTTACTGATAAACTAAACCAAATATTTTCCTGCGATACTTATATGAACAAATTAATATTGCGCCCCTACCAAAAAGAAGCCGTTGCTGCCACTGTAAGCTATTTTAGAAAATCCAGCACGCCTGCTGTTATTGTGCTGCCAACAGGCGCAGGAAAAAGCTTAGTTATTGCGGAACTTGCCGCCATTGCCAACTTTCGTGTTTTAGTGCTAACTCATGTAAAAGAGCTTGTTCAACAAAACCAACAAAAATTCGCCCTTTACGGTCTTGATTCAAGTATTTTCTCAGCGGGTTTAAAACAAAAAGATAACCGTGCAAAAGTTGTTTTTGCCAGCATCCAATCCGCTGTTAGAAATCTCGATGCTTTTAAGCAACAATATAGCTTAGTTATTATTGATGAATGCCACCGTGTAAGTGATGACAATAACAGCCAGTACGCCAAGGTCATCAACACGCTGCAAGCTGAAAACCCTAAGCTCAAAGTACTGGGCCTTACCGCCACACCTTACCGACTCGATAGTGGCTGGATCTACCAATACCACTATCATGGTTATGCCCGCTCTGACCAACCTTGTTTCTTTCAACAGTGTATTTACGAGCTACCACTGACTTATATGGTCAAAAATGGCTATCTAACTCCACCCAAGCGCTATAATGCAGCTGTTGCACAATATGATTTCTCTCAATTGCCAGGCTATGCTCAAGGCCACTGCTCAAGCACTGCCCTAAATAGCTTATTAAAAGCAAACCAACGTGTCACTCAATCTATTATTGAACAAGTTATAGAACAATCTCAATCAAGAGCAGGCGTGATGATATTTGCGGCAACTGTCAAACATGCCCAAGAGATATTGGCATATTTACCCAAACATCAATCAGCCATTATCACAGGCGAAACTGACAACAATGATCGCGATCAAATAATTAACCAATTCAAAGCACAACACATCAAGTACATCGTTAATGTTTCAGTATTGACGACAGGTTTCGATGCTCCCCATGTGGATGTAATTGCACTGCTTCGCCCTACTCAATCCCTTAGTCTATTTCAACAGATTGTTGGTAGAGGCTTGCGCTTAAGTGAAAACAAGGCCGATTGCTTAGTACTTGATTACACTGGCAGTCACTTTGATATTTTCCATCCTGAAGTAGGCTCTTGTAAGCCGGATTCAGACAGCCAGCCCGTTCAAGTGTTTTGCCCACAATGCAACTTCGCTAACATTTTTTGGGGTAAGTGTGATGCACAAGGTGAAATTATTGAACACTTTGGCCGACGCTGCCAAGGCTTAACAGGCATACCAACAGAACAACCCCTTGAGTCCTCCTTCGAGCTTGCTTTTAACACACCAACAGATTCTCCCTTAGTGAACGATCCTCGGTGCCAGTATCGTTTTAAATTCAAAAGCTGCCCAACTTGTAATGCAGAAAACGATATCGCTGCTAGAGCATGCGCAACATGCCAACACCTATTGGTCGACCCTGATAAGCAATTAAAAAAAGCGTTACAACTAAAAGATGCAAAAGTTATTCGCTGTGCAGGGATCAGCATGTCCGAACACAAAGAATCTTTAAAAATCATCTACCATGATGAACACGGCGAAACGCTCAATGAATTCTTTAATCTAGAACATCACAAAGCGCGTAAAATCTTTGATGATTTATTTGAACGCCGTTTAGCGGAAAATCATAAGAGTGACAAACCCAAAACGCTGCAGCAGATTCTTAGCTTGAGTGAGAAATATGTCGCCCCAGACTTTGTAATCGCCAGAAAAAATGGACATTTTTGGAAAGTCGTTGATAGAATCTTCGATTATCAAGGCAACCATCGTAAGGCTAATCAACTATGACCCCAACGAACAGAGAGCGAGTTTGGCAAGTAATTCACTCCATTCCCGCAGGAAAAGTCTGTACATATGGCCGAGTCGCTGAAATGGCAGGACTACCAAGACAGGCAAGAGCTGTCGGCCGCTATCTCTCAGAGCTCCCAAAAGACAGTAAAATCCCTTGGTTTCGGGTGATTAACTCCCAAGGAAAACTATCATTCGAAGTTGGCTCTGATCGCTTTGTGACCCAAAAACTCAAATTACAAGATGAAAACATCGCTTTTAGCAACAATAAAGTCAATTTAAAAACCTACCTTTGGCAAGGCGAATGAGTGACAAGCTTTAAAAACACACTTCATTTTTATTGTCGAGCTGCAATATCAAGTGAGTTCATCATCAAGTTTACAAAAAGCTAGCCGATGAATATTAATGGCTGAATATATTGGTTAATATTTGCAATATTGTTTAGCGCAGGATACAAAGCTTAAAAGAAACAATTGGCATCGCGATGATTGCTTAAAATCCAATCCCATACAAAGGTTAGCAGTTCGACAAATGGATATTCGCAGTTTACAAAACGAAAACCAGCAGCTTAAGAAGACACTTAACACTGCAATAAACGAAGCCAAACTTAATGAAGAAGTGCTTAAACGCTTTATCGACATTGAAGTTAAAATGCTCAACTGCGCCAAGCTTGTAGACCTAATCAGCTTATTACTCAATGATTTCAAAGACATTTTCAAGCTCAGCGTCGTATCCATTTTTTTGCACAATAAAGACGATCTAGCCCAAGGCCTGCTAACTGACATCGACATCAATGCCAGCAAGCACTTAAGATTATTAAATGACACGCAACTGCTTAACGAAATATACCCTGACAACCGTATTCGCGCAGGCCAAATCAGCAGAGAGTTGCGAAAAACAGTTTTCCCAAATCACCCTTTCATCCTCAGTTGCGTTTTATTACCCTTAACAAACAAAGGGCGAATAATAGGTAGCTTACATCTAGGGGCAAGAGACACTAACCGATACCATAGCGAGTATCGCTACGATTATCTTGAGCGTATGTCAGCCTTACTCGCGGTGTGTATCGAAAACTGTATCATTCATGAAAACCTTGCTTATTTAAGCAGCACAGACACGCTCACAAAACTCAACAACAGGCACAGCTTTGATCTTGAAATAGATAAATCTTTGCAGCGCGCAAATAGACAGCAACAATGCTTAAGCTTACTGTTTTTCGATATTGATCACTTTAAGCAGGTTAATGACAAATACGGCCACCCAGGTGGAGATGCCATTCTAAAAGCATTTGCTTATATTTTAAAAAGCACGATTCGCAATACCGATTTTCTTGCACGCTTTGGTGGGGAGGAGTTTGCCTTGCTATTACCGGACTGCGATCATGAAAAAGCGGAACAAATTGCCAACAACCTAAGGGTAAAGGTTTCTGAGCAATTATTTGATACTTCGACAGGAAAGCAGATTCATATCACCACTTCTATCGGGGTTAGCAGCTTTGCGTTCGAACTGTTCTCTAAATCGAACGACAATTTCTCACAACTGGCCAACACTTTATTACAAAGTGCCGATGATGCCCTTTATGAAGCGAAGCGCACAGGAAGAAACAAAGTGGTTTTTAAACCATTCCCTTGGAATAACAACAGCGCAAATAGCCTATAATTTATATAAGCTTATGAACACCTTAAATACCGCTAAGTATTCGATTTCAAAGAAAAGTACCCCCCTACAATACGTGTCACTGTGGTCAACCAACAGATAGCGCTAAAAAATATAGCGATATACGCAAACGATTCATAGAAGACACAACAAGCCAGCAACAGAATAATAGTTTCTGTCCCCTCTGCTAAACCACCCAAATAATAAAACCCTTTGCTTGGATAAACGATACTCTCTATTGATCGCCTTTCAGCCAATATAGCAAATGCCAGAAAACTACTCCCTGTCCCCATAAAGGAAAACAGCAATAACGCGGCCGCCAAAGCATTTTGCTCCGGGTTCGCTAATGCAAACCCAAATACAACGGCGGCATAGAATATAAAATCTAATACAATATCTAAGAAAGCACCGCCATCTGTAGGGCCAGATAGGCGTGCAAGTGCGCCATCAATTCCATCACAAATTCGATTAAAAACAATCACCAATGCTGCCAACAAGTAAAACTGACAAATCAGCAATGGAATGACACTTAAACCAATAACAAAGCCCGTAATAGTGACCTGATTAGCACTTACACCACGCTCATTAAGCACAACAGCTATTTTCTGCAACGGTGGGGCAACTAGCTTAAGGCTCCAGCGATCTAACATAAGAACTTCCTTTAAACGGTAGGACAATTTAGCGGTAGGACAATAGCATATATATCAAAATAAGATATTAAACAAAGCGGTATTAACTGACCTAGTAACTAAGCCAGATCCTTCAATTCAACAGTTGCTAAAGGAGTGTACATAGAACCTCGCTCCCCGGATTTACTTTGAAATAGCACCACAGCATCAGCCAGACTATACAGGTCTATTTTCGGCCATTCATCAGGTTTATCAAAGCTGTTTTGAGAGGACAGCCGCCCGAGTGTAATGTGCGGCGAAAAGCCTTCTTTTACGATACTGATACCCGCATGCTCTGCAAATGTGACAACCAGAGAGTGCAAAGCATCTAACTCCGGTGTATTGCTTGTCTTCGCAACGATGAGAGTCCAATTTGATGCGGACTGGTAAGAATCGATACTTTCTAAATGAATGTTGAGTGATAACTCATTCGACAGATACTTCTTAGCCGCCTGCGTCATCTCTTCAACTTTTTCGATGGTGAGATCGCCTAAGAAACACAAGGTTAAATGATAATTATCAGAATCGACCCAATCGACTTCTATTTTTTTATCATAAACTGCTAGGTTGTCCGCATAGCTGGCTAGCTGTCGAGCAATTGGATCTCTCAAACGCAACGCAAAGAAAGTTCTTATTGTCGACTCTTCAGGGGGTTCGCCTGTCAATCTAAACTCCTTTTAGCTAGAAATTTATAATTATTTTTTTACTAGCAAAAATTTTATACGTCATTACGCCAATACTACTGTTTAATATCAACAAAGAGCAAGCCTGATTCCATATCCGACGACACTCTTTAGCCCTACTGATAAACCAGCGCTATTAAAACAGAGGCATTACCCTGTAATTATAGGCCACAAATCACACATTGCTTAAATAACCTTTTACTGAGGTCACACTATCCAAGCAATTACTGTAACTGCAATTGAATTTTATTAACTTTACTCTTCAATCTCTGAATCTCTTTGTTAACTTGCGCGCGCGAACCATCAATTGCGCGAATCGCGCTTTCTGTACTTTTCAAACGCTTAACGACTTTAGCATCTAACTTAGGTGCAGCTTTCCTTGCAATGACTGAAACCTTAGCTGCCAGTGACTTAATCGACTTATGGTTGTCAGCTTTGTATTGCTCTAACCCTGACTCTACTGCAGCGGTTTGTGCTTTTAAGTCACTTTCTTGCTTAACTAGCTTTGCATCAAACGCCGCTAAGTCATCAGCTAATGTCTTCATTTCAGCTGCCACCTCTTTTTGAATGGCACCCGTTTTAGTTTGATTAATTTCAATGTTCGTCAAGCTAGTACGCAAGCCATCAAGTTCAGTTAATCGATCCTCTAAACTTGCCAATGCTGTTTTTTGCTGAGACGTCATAAATCCCATTTCTTCTTGGGCATCTTCTTGAGCATTTTTAATTTTGGTTTCAATTTTATCAATTTCACCATTAAAAACCGCTAGTTGTTCTGCTTGTTTTTGATTAGCTGTCTCAATAAGTTGGGCAAACTTATTCTCATATTGTGAATACTGCTCATCCATTAGCGCTTTTTGCTCACTCACTAACTTACGCTGCTCATCTAAACGCTGCTGCAACGTTTGACCCGATTTTTTCGCCTCTTCCTGAGACTGCTCAAGCAGCTGCTCAAGATCGGCAATACGCGCCTCAGTTGCCTCTGCTAGCAATACTCTTTGCTCTTGGTCTTGCTTAAAGTCATAACCCCAGTATGCCATTGCGCCAACGCTACCCATCAACAACAAAATAAGCAGTGTATGCACCCAGTTGCTGCTCTTCGTTTCATACTGTTTTCTGGCAAGCTGCTGTTGCTTTTCAACGATATTATCTTCAGGTTCATCATGGTTAGCAGATCCTAAAAACGGCACTTCAACTTTTAAATCATCTCTATCTGGCATACCTTGGCCTTCGTTAAGAGCAACACCTTGCTCAGTCAATTTATCTTCGATGAACAGCTAAGAGACCTTTTAATTCTAGGCAGCTGTTAAACAATTCCTATCTAATCCCAGCATCGCTGCAATTATGCAAACAACCCATTTATATTTCAAACACTATAACATTCATACAGTTATAGCTTATATATAACAAGTTTTCAGCTTTTTTATAACCGCGCTACAAGAATAGCTCTACGCGGTGCAGGATGCCCTTCAATCGTTTTACTAATATCAACAGGATCTAAGAAATCACGCAGTGAGTGAAACTCCATCCACTGTGTAGCACGCTGCTCTTCTAGTGAAGTAACATCGACATCTACGATTTCAACCTGCTTAAAACCACATTTTTTTAACCAAAGCGACAGCGCAGCAGCTGAAGGCAAGAACCACACATTACGCATCTGAGCATAACGCCCTTGAGGTACCAGCACAGCTTGCTCATCACCCTCAATCACTAAAGTTTCTAATACTAGCTCACCACCAGGCTTTAGCAGTGCTTTTAAATCATATAGATGATCAATAGGTGATTTACGATGATACAACACCCCCATCGAGAACACGGTATCAACCCCCTCTTTCTCAGCCAGAGCTGGCATATCTTCAATGCCTAAAGGTAGCAAATGAACGGGTAAATCTGCGCCTAAATAGCGTTTTATCACACCAAATTGCGCAAGAAACTTCTGAGTAGGATCAATGCCCAGCACGACTTTTGCCTGCTCTCCAAGCATACGCCAACAGTGGTAACCATTGCCGCAGCCGACATCAATTATTGAGCGCCCCTTAAGAGGAGAAATATGCGGTAATAAGCGATTCCATTTCCAATCAGAACGCCACTCAGTATCAATATTGATGCCAAACAAATCGTAAGGGCCTTTTCGCCATGGCGCTAAGGTCTTCAACTGCTCTATAAACTGCGTTTGTTGATGAGCAGTAAGCTGCTGATCGAGCTGCTCTGCACTACCCACACTGACACTGTCTTTTAAATTAAGCTGCTGTGTTTCTAATTGTGGCAAATCCTTCATCAACTGCTGCCACTGCTCTAAATAGCCATGTGTAAAACCAGCTAGCTTCTTTTCAACTGCTCTTGGCCAATATTGCGCATAATCGACAAGATCTGTGTCTTGTAAATCATTAACCAGGTTTTGATAATTAATCATACGACTTGTCTTAAAACCTCATTTAACCGCATACATTGATATAAAGTTATACTGCTGTAACCAACACTGGTAGCGACTAAAACCAATCGATTTTAAACGCGTGAGATGATCATCGAGAGTTTCTGGCACCAGTACGTTTTCTAACATACTTCGCTTTTGGCTTATTTCCAGTTCGCTATATCCATTTTCACGCTTGAACTGATGATGTAAATCTATCATCAGCTGATTATCTAACGCTGAATCAAAACAAATTTTCTCAGATAACAACAATACTCCTCCAGGCTTCATTCCCTTATAAATATTTTCTAAGAGTGCTTTTCTCTGAGGCTGGGCGATAAATTGTAAAGTAAAATTCAACACAACCATCGTTGCATTTTCGATCGGAAAATCAACAATGTCACCTTCATATAACTCAATCGTCGTGCTGTGTTTGAATGCATCGATATGATGATGGCAACGCTCAAGCATAGCAGCAGAATTATCAACACCGATAATTTTCACATTACTCGCAGTAATACCACTACTCATGGCAAGACTGGACGCCCCCAGAGAGCAACCCAAATCATAACAATTACTATTATCTGTGACGAAATGCTCTGCAAATTTTGCGGTATTTTGCAATATCTGATTATATCCAGGCACTGATCGTTGAATCATATCCGGGAAAACTTGCGCGACTTGCCCGTCAAAACTAAAGCTCTGTTTATCGGTGGCTTGTGCATAAAGGTTATCTATTTTTTTGATCATGGGGAAAGCTATTTATAAAAAACGCGATTTTACTGGGAATCAGGCAGACTCTCAAGGCGTATCCCCTGCTTTGACTTATTTAGCTACCTTTATTAAGCGGCTGGTAAAAGCGCTATAAAAAACACTTTTAGCAAGACGCAAACCAACCCCTTAAAAGTTAAAATATTGACGTGAACAATAGGTATAAAACGACGATCTAGGCTATAATTTCGCGCTGGATAAACAACAGCCAAAAATATCCAAACAGTTTTCACGCATCGCTTTTTCGAGATAGGTTTCAATAATGTCAAATGTGTTTAATATTCAGAGTAAGTTCGAGCCTGCCGGCGATCAGCCCAATGCAATTAAAGAGCTAGTCAATGGCATCAACTCAGGTCTTCTTTCTCAAACACTGCTTGGCGTAACAGGCTCAGGAAAGACCTTTACTGTTGCTAAAGTTATTGATGAGATCCAAAGACCCACCATCATCATGGCTCACAACAAAACTCTTGCTGCTCAACTTTACGGCGAGTTTAAAGAGTTTTTCCCTAATAATGCTGTTGAATATTTCGTTTCCTACTACGACTACTATCAGCCTGAAGCTTATGTTGCCGCATCTGATACCTTCATCGAGAAGGATGCCTCTGTTAACGAGCACATTGAACAAATGCGGCTATCTGCAACTAAAGCACTGCTTGAGCGCAAAGACTGTATTATCGTCGCAACGGTTTCTGCTATATACGGCTTAGGTGATCCGCAATCTTACTTATCAATGATGCTACACGTTTCTCGTGGTGACAAACTTGATCAACGGGCGATAGTCAGGCGCTTAGCTGAACTGCAATACACTCGTAATGATATCGAGCTACACCGTGCTAATTATCGTGTCCGTGGTGATGTGATTGATATCTTCCCCGCTGAATCGGAAAAAGAAGCGGTAAGAATTGAACTATTTGATGATGAAGTAGAGAATCTGTGCTGGTTCGACCCATTAACAGGTGAAGTACTGCGTCGTGTCCCACGTATTACCGTTTACCCTAAATCTCACTATGTCACCCCTAGAGAAAAGCTGCTAGACGCCGTTGAAAAAATTAAGATAGAGCTTGATGAGCGATTAATTTACCTGAAGGAAGCCAATAAATTGGTCGAGCTTCAACGTTTAGAGCAACGCACTAATTATGATCTAGAGATGATTCGCGAACTAGGCTACTGCTCTGGGATTGAAAACTACTCACGCTACTTATCAAATCGCAACCCTGGGGAAGCACCACCCACTTTGTTTGATTATCTACCCGAAAATGCCTTGGTCATTATCGATGAATCCCACGTTACCATCCCGCAAATCGGCGCCATGTACAAAGGCGACAGATCCCGTAAAGAAAACCTTGTCGGCTATGGGTTCCGTCTCCCTTCAGCACTTGATAATCGTCCAATGCGATTTGATGAGTGGGAAAAAATCGTCCCACAAATGATATTCGTATCAGCAACACCAAGCAAATATGAAGCGGCCAACGCCGGACAAATCGTCGAACAAGTCGTTCGACCTACTGGCTTACTTGACCCTATTATTGAAATCCGCCCCGCTACAACACAGGTCGATGATTTGTTAGGCGAAATCAATAAAATGGCCGCTCAAGAGCTACGTACTGTAGTCACTGTATTAACCAAGAGAATGGCCGAAGATTTAACAGAATACCTAACGGACAATGGCGTAAGGGTTCGCTATTTACACTCAGATATAGACACTGTAGAGCGAGTAGAGATAATCCGTGACCTGCGCTTAGGCGAATTTGATGCACTTGTGGGTATCAACTTACTCAGAGAAGGCATCGATATGCCAGAAGTAGGTCTTGTCACTATCTTAGATGCGGACAAGGAAGGCTTCTTGCGTTCAGAAACCTCAATGATTCAAACCGTTGGCCGTGCAGCTCGAAACGTTAACGGCCGCGCTATTATGTATGCCGATAAAATCACAGGCTCAATGCAACGCGCCATCGATGAAACTCAGCGCCGCCGCGAAAAGCAGCTTGAGCATAATGCGCTCAACAACATAACGCCCAAAGGCATCATTAAATCCGTTGCCGACATCATGGAAGGAGCTTCTACCATTCCGGGTCGCAAAGCATCTAAACATGTGAAACGCGTAGCAGAACAAGCAACAGACTATCAAGTTGATGCCTCTAGCATGTCAGCTAAAGAGCTATCTAAACAGATGTCAGCATTAGAAGATAGTATGTACCAAGCTGCTAAAAGTTTGGAGTTTGAACTAGCTGCACATTATCGTGACCAACTCGAAACCCTCAAAAGCTCTGCTCTACAATCATAAGCGTCCGTTAACAACAGCAGCCTTTTATTTAATTAGGGCTGCTACAAAGAAGGTAGCGACATTAAGGAGTGATTAAATTAAGGATGTGAGAAAACTGTGAAGAAACAAAACTTAAGGCCAAATATTAAGCGTTTTTTCTACAAGAGATTTCATCCAACTAATGAACTGGAACCTACAAAGGGTGTGATGATTTTTATGAAAAAACTAAGAAATGGCTCTAAAAGAGCTAAATGGAGATAGTAATATCAAAATTAGTTATCTGGAAGTGTAAGGTATAATTACATACAAGCTTTTAAACTACGCTTAACTCTGGAAAGTTTGCAGCGTACTGGGTAATCCATTCAGTAGCAGCAGAATCAATTGTTAGCTCCCTACCCTCTGTCAAACTCACTTTCTGCCTGTACTGCTCAATATAGCAAACCTGTTCAATCATTCTTACGGCAAAGGCCGTTTCAGGACAATCAAACACTACACCTGTTTCATAGCCAATACCGTCTTTTACTGGCTCACTACTGCTTATATAACCTTTAGCAAAAAAAGCAGGCGACTGAACATTAATTTCAACTTCAACGCAACTATTTACAGGATACCGGGTACTGGTATGAATATAGACCCCCATACAAGCTGTTTCATCAATACTTTGTAATGGAAATTGATTATCACTAACCGCTAACTTTACAGGTACTTCTGCTGGATGGTGTATAAAGCTTTCTACTTGCATCTTGCTTAACCTAGATAATTTAAACAATCTATAAAATAGTTTAGCGACTACTTACTCAAAAACATAAAGGATATTTTTAAGCTGTACAGGCTAACCACCTTAAAAAAACAATTAATCTCAGTTTGAATTTATTAACAACTTAAGCCCAAAGCACAGACTAAAAACACGCTTATTATCTTCCCAATTAACATTAACGTCTAGTCATAATCTCTATTATAGACGCAAAAAAACTTATCTGAGAGATATATCAGACATAAAAACAATTGAGAGTTACAAAGCTTGAGTTTACTGGGCTAGAAGACCACTAGATATAGCGTATTAGATGACAGATGCACACTATCCATGAGATATTTTCATTATTATATCGTTTAAAGTATTTAGAATATTTTTACCAACGCTTAAATAAAAAAATACTGAATGTGCAACTTTGGCTAAATTCACAGATTAACCACTAAAAATCTGCTAAAGATATACTTATTTATTAATAACTTTTTCTAATAAAGAGCTACTTTAAAAACTAACGCTTCCACTTTTAAACAGCTATAAAATAAAAAACCCACTAATAAGTGGGCTTTAGATACTCTAAAAGGAGACGCGTTTCCATTTCGCTTTATCAGAAACCGGTCCCATATTGTAACCATCAGGTGCGCCTTTCGGGCCCTCCATAGTTACAACAACTTCGCAGTTTAATAATCTATCAGCCCAGGCTTTTGCAAAAGGAATCACCTTTTTACCTGAGTCCGGTAAAAAGCCTAATGACATAGGCTCGTGACCGTCTTCCATCAACCACAATTCATAATATGTATCGTTTGGCATTGAGACGGGGTACTTAGACTCAATGGTTATTTGTTGGTTTTCAACGGAAGCATTCATTATCCAACCCGGTTCTTTCTTATCATTACTAATAAGCGGAACCCAGGCCATATTTTCAGGTTCAACATTTTGCGGCCACTGCAAAAACAACCCTACCGATAACATTAATGCAAAAGAAAAACCCGCCAACGCTTTCCAAGACCAAATACTTTCTGTCTTTTTGGTACGTTGATTTATGTTCTTCCATACATCAGCAGAAGGCTTTACTGGCTCCAAACTCGTATTAAAAACATCTAACACTTCACGCCAGTGCTCAACTTCTGCTTGCAAATCATGGCTTACTGCCATCAATGCTTCAACTTTCGCTTTTTCGCTAGCGCTCAAACAACCTAACGCATATTCTGCCGCTGCTTGATTACGCTGTTCTATATCGCTTAAATCGTACTCATGCATTTTCGTAACCTCTCTAACCCGCGTCTAATCCAGGTCTTCACTGTTCCTAACGAAGTACCTGTTCGATCAGATAAAGCTTGATGAGTCAGACCTTCAAAAAAAGCCATTTCTAAATATATTTTTTGCTGCTCAGGCAATTCAGCAAGACATTTATGCATTGCTGCACTATCTTGAGCAAGCGCTACATGATGTTCATGAGAAGGGGCATCATCTGCCACAAACTCAAGTGCATCATCGGTATCGTGCTGATCACTGTGCTTGTTTTTTCTCAAGATATCTAACGCTTGGTTTCTAACAATCGTATTTAACCAAGTTTGCGCACGCGCTTTAGATGCATCGTAGCTACCAGCATTATTCCAAACTTTATAGAACACTTGCTGTAAACAGTCTTCTGCTAGTGCCCTGTCCTTTAATATACGTAGTGCAACACTAAATAGATTCGCAGAACACAGATCATATAGCCGTTTTAACGCTTTATGTTTCCCATCTGCACATTCAAGTAAGCACTTTTCTAGCAACACTTGCTTATCTAAGCTATTGCCACTCAACAATGACATATAATGTAGTAATCCTATTTACAAATATTTTAGAGGTAGAGAGGACGTACACATTAATATAAAAGCCTAGCCGAAGGAAGTGATAGCCTGTTGTTTCAATTAATAAGTTGATCAATCTGCGCATTTTTCACAAAATCTGAACACATTGAAACTTCTATATAAAAAACTATTGAGTGACCACTACAGGAATCACTCAACAGATATTTAGCAATAATGCTAAAAAAACGATCTATTAATTTATTTAGTAAAAAAGCCTCTAATGAAATTATCAGCTGCAAGCTTACCTGGCCCCCAAATAACACTTACTAATAACATCATGCCCCAAAGCTGATGATCATAAAATCCACCACCCCAAATTGCAGGGTAAGAAACAACAGCAACAATATTAAAGAGGAATAATGCACCCGCAGTTGCACGAGTAAATATGCCAAGTAACAATAGCGGCGGTAAAATCAGCTCTGCTGCAGTTCCTAAATAAGCTGCCATTTCAAATGGCAAGAAAGGAACCTGATATTCTTCTTCGAATAAATATAAAGTACTGTCCCAGCTGGCTATTTTAGTCTGGCCTGCCTTAAAAAAAGCAATAGCAGGAACTACACGTACAGCCAGTAAAACAACAGGCGCTAACCACTTTTCAAGACATGCTACTGCACAGTCGTAAATTCCTAGTATTTTTTGAATCATAATTCACCTTGTATTCGAAAGTTGTTAATTAAAGATATACTAATAAAGTATTGTAAAAGTTGCTGAAAATCGCTCATCTGGGCAAGGCTTTGCAAGCTTTCACCTCGATAAACGGCTGATATAAACTCATATTGCGGTACCGACAACTCCTGGTATTGAGCACCTTGAGTTGCATTGGGAAAAATAACAATCGATTGTGACTGTTGCATATCGATGCCATCCACATCGCCCTTTTGTACACCACACCATATATCAAAAACAGGTGACTGCGAGGTTATCAAACATGTATTCGGTGGTGTCGAGAAAACAATGGTTAATTGCTGCTGCTCACTCAACTGGGCTAATTGCTCAAATGGAAATTCATTAAACTCAATGACGGATTTGGCTCTATCAACCGCCCAATCAAATCGTGCAATATCAGCAAGATAAGGCAATGGCTTGGTTTGTTCGCAAGTTGCAATATAATCTGCAAACTGTGCGCCATAATATTCAATACTGGCACATTCTAGCGATTTATCTCTCGTAAACGCTTTTGTTAATTGCTCAAAAAACTCATCACCCACTAAGGCTTCAACACTTGGGAAACAAGCGAGCAGATAATCTCTAAAGCTCATATAGAAGTTATTGCGATACAACCCCAATAATTGCTCAGGTGGAAAAGGCCCTGTGATATCCAGCGCATCAATATCCACAGCCTCATGAAGCAAATGTTTAGAGAAATTATTTTGAAGCTGGCTTAGTTTCATGCGCTCACCGCCTCAATACTTTCAAATTTTGATTGTACTTTTCGAGCTATAGCAACTTGCTCTAAGAGTATTTCTAATGCCGGGATATCAGTGTCCCACTCTATTAACGCAGGTGCATTGCAATGCTCACGAATCTGAGAAAATAGCTGCCAAACGGGTTCGGAGACTTCACTGCCATGAGTATCAATAAGGATTTCACCGTTATCTAGCTGTTTACGTGTAAATCCAGCTAGGTGTATTTCTTTAACGGCAGAAAGATTAATTTCTCGTAAATATTGCTGTGCATCTAAACCTAGATTGACGCTGTTAACATAGATATTGTTTAAATCGAGCAATAATCCACAACCACAGCGCTGCTCAATTTCATTTAAAAAATCCCATTCAAAAATATTGCTATTTTTAAAGGCTAAATAGGTTGTCGGATTCTCAATATGTAACGCACGCCCTAACACATCTTGCACTTGATTTAATTTATCACAAAAAACATCAAGACTTTCTTTTGTATAAGGTACTGGTAATAAATCATTGAAATATCGAGAATTAACTGAACTCCAGCTCAAGTGCTCTGATATTAGCGCTGGATTATAGCAATCTATCAACGCTTTCATTTGTGATAAATGCTGTTGGTTAACAGGGTCTGTTGAGCCCAAGGACAAGCCGATACCATGCATACTTAACGGATAACTTGTACTTAGCTGATCCAAAATACGCCGATTAAGGGTATTTTCGGTAAAAAAATTTTCGCTATGGATCTCTAACCAATCAACTGCAGGTAACTCTTCTACTATCTGTTGATGATGTGGAGATCTTAACCCAATGCCAATGGCATTGGCTTTTATCGATAAGGCTTTAGATTGTTGGGCGCTCATAATCAATAAATACTTCTGTCATTAGTAAGGAAATAAGCCCAGAAAGTAGAAAACTCTTTTCTGGGCTAAAGGCTTAAACTGAAATCAGATTAAGCTTTAGGCTCTAAACTACCGCCTACTAATTTACCGCACAAACCTTTAGGTACTGCAATGAAAGCATCGCCTTGGTTGTCAGTTTTAGAAGTACCAGCACATGAACTGCTGTTAGTGGCGCAATCATTTTTTCCTGCAGCTGCTACGCCATAACATTTTTCTTTACTACCTGCCATTGCTGGCACAGAAATCATTGTCGCTCCTAAAGCGATAATACCTGTGATTGCTGTTGCTGCTGCTAAGTTTTGCTTTGACATATTGAATTCCTATTACTTTAATTTTGTTTATACTTTTGGATAACACATGAGTGTTTTCGTCACTCGATAATTTATACGCGAGCTTTTTAACAATAGATTCAAAATAATTAAAAACAAATTTAAAAAAAGTAAGTTTTTTGTTTTTTTACGCGCCATTCAATCAACCAAAGCCGCTATTTTCCTGGCTCCACAAGGATATACATGTAGATGATGATTACCTGAAAAAACCTCAACTTTCAGTGTTTTTATTTTCTCAAAATATTGATTCCACAAATCACTACGCAATCCATCTTCACCCAAAAACACAATAACAGGTACGTCTACCTGCTCTAAAAACGCCATTATTTGCGTCTCGTTCATGCGGTTAATTGAAGGTAACAATAATGCTGGATCACTACTCCAGAAAAAATCCTCCCCCCTTTTAACACTTCCACGCTCTACGAGTAAGCGAGCTGCATTAATAGAGACAGGAAAACGACCATTCACCCTCGCCTCTACCATTTGATCAAAACACCGGTATCCTCTCGCTTGCCTATTTTGAGCTTTTACACGCTGGCGTATCGCTTTGCGCATTAATTGCGGCAACTCTTGTGTTGCATAGTTAAGCGGAGCTATACCTTCAATCAAATAGAGCTGCTTTACTTTCTCTGGAAAACAAGCTGCAAACATCATTGCGATACTGGCCCCCATCGAATGCCCTACTATATCTACCTGCTCTAACTTAAGCGCATCTAAAACGTTATTGAGATCTACCACATTGTCCCAAATATAATACGAAGCGTTAGCGTCTCGATGAGAGGACTTACCATGCCCCACGAAGTCAATCGCTAAAACATGTCGCTCTGGTAGCTCTTTAGCAAGCTGCTCAAAACTCGCCGCATTATCTAGCCAACCATGTAGTGCTAATAAAGGTGCGTTTTGAGAATTTCCATAGGCAATACCTGCAACAGTTATTCCGTTGATATCTAAACTAAATTCGCGCTTTATATTCAATCTCACACCTATATAAACTACAATCTGTAAAAGATGCTAGATTATGTGCAAAGTAATTTGATAGCTAGCAGTTTGTGCACTTAATTCAAAGCACTTCAATACTGCAGTTTCGGCTTTTCAATCGCTTTTAATTACTTTGAAATGATGACTGCCTTCTCCTATTTTAAATCGGTTACTCTTATAACCACGATTAATGGATTTTTCCTTTTATGCTGACAGCATTAAAAAACCGGACTATTTTTTACCCTTTGATTATTTGCTGTGTTTTTATATTTTCAACACTTTATTCTCAGCAAAGTCCTGGAGGAGAAGGCCTATTCATTCCGTACAACAACATTACTTGGATATTTGCCATAATTGTAATATGCGCAGCCAGTTTTCAAATATTCATAAAAAAGCAAATAGCGCTACCTCGCTTTTGGTTTATGATAGCTGCTCTACCTATAGGATTACTGATTAGCGGCTTTATTGTCGGGGTATTTGCACCCACCCAATGGCTTTTTAGAATCGGCTATGTGCTCGGTGGCTTTTTATTTTTTATTAGCCTTTTTCAATTTAACCTGTCCCGCAGACAAATTGAAAACATCTTCTTTACTTTATGTGCCATAGCCACTGTCCATAGCTTTGTCGCTTATACCCAAATGAGCGGCTGGTACTTCACAACACTCATCCCACAAACGCTAACAAACGCACCTATTAGTATATTTCAACAAGTAAATGTACATGCCAGCTATTTAACAACCAGCCTATTTATAGCTTTATTCTTGGGAACTTGCCCAAGCATTCGCCAGCGTTCCTTCTTTTTAAAAGCGCTTCTTTTACTCTGTATATTTAGCACTATCACTTTATTACTTTCTATTGGCTCAAGAACTACGCTTGTTGCATGTACCGTGTCGCTGCCCTTGATTGTTATTGCGCGATTCTCTCAATTTAAAGCGCTTAAATCTTGGAGCTTTTTAATATTAATCGCTCTTCTGTGCGGAGTGATTGGCGGCAACAACATGTCAAATGGCTTCGAACGCTACCAGACAAAGCTACAGAAAGAGACCGGACATGCTCGCACATATATTTATGACTTGTCTTGGCAGGTTTTCAAAGAAAAGCCACTACTTGGTTATGGCCTTGGCAGCTTTGAGAAAGTATTCCAAGATGCGAAAATTGACTACCCAGAGGCTAAGAAGCTTGGCACTCAGCGCTATAGCCACCCCCATAATGAGCTATTTTTCTGGCTTATTGAAAGCGGGATCATTTCATTAATCGGTATTTTAGTAGCGGCAATAGCAACGCTTGTTGCTGTTTTTCAAACTAGCTGGAGAAGAGCTTTTCTCTATATTGGGCTAATATTTCCTATTAGCTTTCACACCCAAGTTGAGCTGCCATTTTATCATTCTGCTGCCCTTTGGTTTTTATGGCTCACCCTACTCTATATTTGCCACTGCCATAATATTAGAAAGTTTCAGGTAAAACTTTCTAAGACAGGTAATCGTTTTTTTACTTTCACGACCCTTTCTGTCAGCTCGCTAATTATCGGTTTTTTTCTCCACTCGATAATATCGCTTTTCGGGATTGTAGAATTTATGCGTTCACCTAAGATTAAATACAGCTCTCTTGAGGCAGGCAGAAACAATCTATATTTTCAAGATGTCAGCCAAGTGCTCTTTTACACCAGTGTGCTTTACCAGAGCATTGCTGTAGGTGATAAAAAGCACATAGATGAATATATAAATTGGGCTAACAATTACTTGGCCCTTACACCCGCAACTAACACCTTTAACGACCTAGCACTCGCTTATACATTTAAAGATGACAATGAGACCGCGATAAAAATAGCTCAGAAAGCTTTTGCTATATATCCTGCGAATATAGAAATCGAGCAACGCCTAAAGGAAGTAACTGTAAATCTACCTATTTCTCAGTTCAAGCAGAAAATAACGACTCACGAATCGCGCAAGCAGGCCCAGGCCAAGGCAGGGAATATGAATATAAAGAGCCAGGCTCAACCATTTCAGGGTACTGAGTAGCATTATCACCACCTTGCTCTAAGTAATTAATAAGACAACCGATAAGGGGCTGATGGGTAACAACCAACAACCCTTCACACCAATGTTTTTCAATCGCCAATAGCGCTTCTTTCACACTATTACTCGGCGTAATACTCGGCTCTAGCAGAATTTCAACAGCGAGGTTCTGATTTATAATGGCCGCTGTTTGCTGAGTGCGTAAATACGGGCTACAAATTATTTTAGAGATTCCACTTAATGCATGCACATGCTCTTTCGCCATTGCTTGCAGCAGCTCTCTACCTTTATCCGTTAAAGGCCGCTGTTGATCAGTACTAGCAGCCCAGCTCGCATGACCATGTCGCATTAAATAGAACACATTAAACCCTCCACAAAATGGCGATATGCATGAAAGTTAAAAATTTATGTAGCATAATCACTGAACAACAGTCGCTTAGAACTTTGTGCCATTTGTCGCTAGCACAAACTCGACATCTGATCCTTGCTCACTCAGCATCATTGTATTCGCAATTTCACTTGGTGCGGCATCGTGATAAATCACTTGATACAAGCCTTCCACTAAAGGCATATAAACCCCAAGCTCTTTACTTTTATTATGCACCAGACGTACCGTATTCACCCCTTCTGCTACCTGACCTAAAGATTCGACAGCCTCGGTCAAGTTTTTACCTTTACCTAAATGGTAACCAACACGATAGTTTCGACTCAAAGGCGACATGCAAGTGGCCACTAAATCACCGACACCAGCCAAGCCAAGGAATGTCATGGGGTTAGCTCCCATACTTACCGCAAACCGACTCATTTCAGCTAGAGCACGGGTCATCAACATGCTACGAGTATTTTCACCCATACCCATCGCAGCTCCGAGCCCCGATGCAATTGCATAGATGTTTTTTAAAACGCCTCCAAGCTCAACACCGTAAATATCATCACTGGCATATATTCTAAAATACGCTTGGTGCAACAAGTCCTGAACTTGGTTTCTGAGCTCACCATCAGATGATGCAATAACTGTCGCTGTAAGATGCTTTTGAGCAATTTCTTTAGCAAAGTTGGGGCCACTGAGCACACCCACTTTGGCCTGAGGCAATTCTTGGCTGATGATTTGGCTCATCATATAGAACGTTGTGCTCTCAACACCTTTTGTTGTACTGATAACATTGATATTCTCAGACACAAAAGGTGCTGCCATTTTTAATACGTCACGAAAGTGCGCACTCGGAATAGAGACAAAAAGGACATCAATACCTTTAAGAGCCGCTTCTAAATCCGTATAAGCCACTATATTGCTAGATAAGCGATGGCCCGGTAAGTAGCGGCTATTTTTATGACGTGTATTTATCTCTTGAGCAGATTCGCTACTGCGCATCCACTGGCGAACATCAGCAACTTTCTCTGCACAAATATTTGCGATAACGGTACCAAAGCTACCTCCGCCAAGTACCGCAATTTTTAACTGTTTATTAACCATAAATATGCGTGTATTTCTCTACAAAGATAGCCAACCAGAGACTATCCTAGTTTTCTTGTAATTATAAATCAGCTAATAACTCAGCACTTGGGTGAATACAATTAAGCTTAACTCCGGTTTCTTCTTCGATTTCGGGGATCATAAAAGAGTCATCTTCACAGGCAAAGCAAATTGATACGCCACTAGTTCCTGCTCGACCTGTACGGCCTATGCGGTGAACATAGTCATCAGCATCTTCAGGCAAATGGTAATTAATTACGTGGGATACACCATCAATATGAATGCCGCGTCCTGCAACATCAGTGGCAACCATCACCTGAATTTTGCCATTCTTAAAATCTTCAAGCGTTTTAACCCGCTTATGCTGAGGAATCTCACCTGACATCAAAGCCGCTTTAACACCATCTTTCTTAAGCTTTTCCGCTAACTCCCGCGTTTGATGGCGGCGATTGCAAAACACTATTACGCGTTCGATATTATTTTGAACAATATAGTTACGCAGTAACTTGTACTTAGCTTTATTCTCGACGAGAAAGACTTGCTGAGAGATAGTATCCGTGGTTTTTCTTTCAGATTCTATTTCAACAACAACTGGATTATCAGTCCACTGGTTTGCAAGGTTCATCACCTCATCCGTGAAGGTAGCGCTGTATAATAACGTTTGGCGCTCTTCACCTTTACGCGGGGTGCTGCGGATAATGGTTCTTACATCAGGAATAAAGCCCATACTCAACATGCGATCTGCTTCGTCTAGCACCAGCATTTCAACATTTGATAAATCAACTTCTCTTGATCGAACAAAATCAATTAAACGCCCAGGAGTTGCGACCATGATATCTACAGGTCTAGAAGCTAATTCCTTACGCTGTTTTGTGTAATCCATACCACCCACCATAGAAATGGTGTGCAATGTTGTATGTTTACAAAGCTGTTCGGCATCTGAGGCAATTTGCAAGGCAAGTTCACGTGTTGGTGCTATTACTAACGCTCTTGGTTCTGCTAACTTGCGTTTATGTGTATAGGGAAAATCAAGCAAATCGGTAATAATACCGACCAAAAAAGAAGCCGTTTTGCCAGTTCCCGTTTGCGCTTTACCTATGATATCTCGACCTTGTAGGGCATGTTCAATCGTTGCAGCTTGAATAGGTGTGCAGTATTCAAAACCTAGATCGGCTATACCGTGCATTAAATCGTCAGGTAATGAAAAGTCATGAAAGCGCTTTTTATCAGCGGTTTTTTCGACGACAAAATCCGCAGGTAACCAGTTTTTCTTGTTCGTGTTGGTTTTAGTCACTATGTTTAAAATCTCTTATAATTAATGATTTACGTGATCGTAAATCAATTTTCTATTTGACGGTTGAACGGCGGAAGAGCATCTAATAATTGTCTACCATAACGTTTTGTTACAACCCGTCTATCTAATAATATTACCTGCCCTGTATCTGATTCAGAGCGCAATAAACGTCCAACCGCTTGTGTCAATCGCATCGACGTTGCTGGCACAGTCCACTGCATAAAGGCATTACCACCTGCGTTTTCAATCCACTCAGACATTGTCGCATCGACAGGGTCATCAGGTACTCCAAAAGGCAGTTTTGTAATGATCACCTGGGTCAAATACTTACCCGGCAAATCCACACCTTCAGAAAACGAGGCAAGACCAAAAATAATACTGCGCTGATCATTATTAATTTTTTCTTTGTGTCTGCGCAAAATCTCGTTTTTGCTCAGATCACCTTGCGCCATTACATCCGCTTTTAATGCTTTATCAAGCTCATCGATGACGGTTCCCATTTGCTTCCATGAACTAAACAATACTAAGGAAGCATTCGCGTCTAATAAGCGCTTATTCAAACAGCGCCCAACCTCAAGGGTGTGCTCTTGAGGGTTACTTGGTTCAACTGACATTTTGGGAATAACCAAACGCGCAGAATTAGCATAGTCGAACGGGCTCGGTAATTGTCCACACTGAGTATTTTCAGGTAATCCCAAATCACTAACAACGCGATCAAACCGGCCTAACGCTGTCATTGTTGCAGATGTTAACACAGCGCCGAAACAAATATCCCACAAATGCTCTTTTAATGTGTCTGCAGCTGAAACCGGACAACTTCTACACTCAAAATCAGTACCGTCTAATGTATCTAAAGCGTTAATCCACCGAGCAGTCGGTGTGAATTTTGGATTGTCAAAACTTGCATAACTTTTGGCCAACCAATGCATTGACTGCCCTCTTGACCACAGCATCCCAACAACCGGGTACCAGCGCTCTGCTATTTCTCGATCGATCTCTGGGACTGATCCATCCAAAGCTTCTTTTAAAACATCGACAATTTGCTCAGCTTTTAAAGACCATTTTTCAGCAGCACTGGCTATTGCAGAAGCTTGCACCATGATTGATTCAGGCACTAAACCATTGGGAAAGCGCATTCTGTCTCTATCGGGCTGCTGCTCTGTAAACAGTGTACGTACCATTGAAAGCAAAGATTCTAACGCTTGTTCAAGGTCCCTGCGTGGAAACTCCATGCGCTCTACGTACTGAACTATACTGGGGTTAGCAGTGGTTTCAGCGATTAGTTGGTCAAATTGACGAACACTACTTTTTAGCCATTTAAGGCTATTTTTAATGCGTAAATTGTAGGCGAAATGCCCTGTTGTTTTTTGACCTAAATGATGTGCTTCATCAAAAACATAAATAGTATTGGCAGGCTCTGGCAAAATAGCCCCACCACCGAGGGATAAGTCAGCTAAAACCAAATCGTGATTGGCTACGACTATATCAGCCTTATCTAGCGCATCACGAGATTTATAAAAAGGACAATTGCTAAAATGCTCACAGTGGCGATTGGTGCAACGTGTGTGATCACTAGTCAAGGGCCGCCAAACATCTTCACTCAACTCCGTGGTCAATGAATCTCTATCCCCATCCCATTTCCCACTTGAGTAAGAATTAAGTAAGTCGTGATAATAAGAAATAGTATCCTCATCTACTTTGAAGGCTTGCTCATCCTCATACAGTGCCATTTGCCCCATATCATCTTGATTCGCTAGAAACTTTGAAGCTTGTAATACACAGAAGTATCGGCCACGGCCCTTCGCTAAAATATAGTTACACTTCCAATCCGTAATCTCATTAAGCTCTGGAAGGTCTTTATGGATAAGCTGTTCCTGAAGCGCAACTGTTGCCGTTGATAAAACTAGCTTGCAGCCTTTTTCACGCGCTATAGGCACTGCACTGAGCAGGTAAGCCATCGTTTTACCGGTACCCGTTCCCGCTTCCACCACACATAGATAATCATCGCTAGTGCGTTCGCCACTGCCATTTTGCTCGATATTACCTAACACTCTAGCCACTTGAGCAATCATATGCTTTTGTCCCGCTCGAGGTTTTAAATCTCTATGGTCAAGAAACTGGCGATAACTGGACTGGATAACTTTTTTTAACGAATCATTTAACAATGTTTGCAACCCGGTAGGAAACGAAAGGTAAGCGTATTTCGTTATAACCAAATCAAAATTAAATTGACGATACATACGCATTTTCAGAAAAACAAAGCATAGCAAAACACTGATTATATAGACAGAAAAAAGCTTTACAGTTTTCAAATACTGTATATAATCCAAGTACTGTATAAAAAAACAGATAAGAGATATTTAATATGATGAATACCCCGAAGCTTACAAAAAGACAAACTGATGTATTCAACTGCATAAAAGATCATATTGATGAGACTGGCTACCCGCCTACTCGTGCAGATATTGCCAAAACTTTAGGCTTTAAATCTACCAATGCTGCTGAAGAACACTTGAAGGCACTTGCAAAAAAAGGTGCTATCGAAATCATCCCCGGCACTTCACGTGGTATTCGTATCCCAATGCTTGAACAAGAAGAACTTGGTCTACCCGTTGTTGGACGTGTAGCTGCCGGCTCTCCGATTTTGGCACAGGAACACATTGAAGAGCACTGCACTATTTCATCTGATTTTTTTAATCCTAGCGCACATTATCTCTTACGCGTGCAAGGCACTAGCATGAAGAATATAGGTATCATGGATGGTGATTTATTGGCAGTACACCAATGCACTGAAGCGCGCGACGGCCAAATTGTAGTGGCGCGAATGGATGACGAAGTAACAGTTAAACGCTATAAAAGAGAAGGCGATACTGTATACCTACTTGCCGAGAATGAAGATTTCTCCCCTATTGTCATCAACCTTGCAGAGCAAGATATTGCCATTGAAGGCCTTGGTGTAGGAGTTATTCGCCAGGGAGGCGAGCCGTGATTATCAACTTTGAAAAGCCAAATACTAGCTCGCAAGGAAACACTCTGCCCGTTTTCTTGGAAAAACACTTCCATGAAAACACACCAAAGCAACTTTCTTTACAGGGAGTAGAGAGAGAGATGGCAAATAATGATAATCAAGACTACAAATCAATCAAAACCGATACACCTAAAAGCAACTCAAAACTTTCAGGCAAGATTACCGAAATCATCACTTCAGATGAAGAAGCATCTAGCCTTACAATGCTATTACCACTGCTTGCAACACTAAGCAAAGATGATCGCTGCTTTGCCTGGGTATCTCCTCCGAAAAACTTACCCAAAGCATTACTAAAAGAAGCGGGAATAGCTTTAGACAAAATCCTGCTACTTAATCCTGATGATCAAAATAGTGCATTAAAACTAGCAAAAAAAGCTCTCAGTGCTGGCACTTGTCATGCAGTAATCAGTTGGGCAGGCGATTTATCGGAACATGAATTGGCTAATCTAGAACAATCAGCCAGTATTGGCGCAAGCCATGCAATTGTGATTCGCCGTAGAGGTCATTAGACTTAACCACTTTTAGAATTAGGCTTATAACTGTGACTTTAAATTGCAGCGACTCCTTTAAAGGCTATCCTCAAAATATAGACAAAGCACTCATTGAGCAATCTCACAAAATTTTACTCGCAGCTATCACTTATAATTTAGTGGATAGTATGTGATTTTGATTCAATACCCGCCGCCTCTATCTGACTCGACTCCGCTAAATACTCAATACCTGCGATCAGCATTTTACTTGCTAAATCGATCTGCAAACCATCCAACTTCTGCTTAAACTCTTCGCTAATATTTATCGTTAATAGCGCATCTTCATCTCCCGCTTTACGGACTATAAACTCATCTGATGCTAGCTGTATGATTTCTAATGCGGTTACTTTTGAATCTTTCATAATTCCTGTCTTTTCTAATTATACTACTTTCATTTTAGCTCATTAACTGACAAAGCCCAATTACCATTGCTGCATTAACTCACGGTAATCGCTAATAACTTGTCCCAGTTCTTCGACACATTGCTTGAGCCTTTGCTCATCACTGAGTTTATCAACATCAGCGATTGCTATTAACGCACCTGCTGCAAACAAGTCTTTTTCAAGCACTTCGCTAGGTGATGAATACTCATAAAGCTCCCAGCATTTAGCGTAGCGACTGTGCAACCAACTTAACCAACTGCCGCGATTTTCTTGCAGCAAAGCAAGCTGCGAACAATGCACACAAGGGATTTCATTTCTATCCAGCAACTCTGCCAGCTCATTAAAGCTTGTCTGTTTTGGGACACCCACTTGATAATCAGCTGCAATTTCTTGTACAAAGCTTTCACAAGCCAAATAAAGTTGGAAGACAATGCTTTCGTGATACGCAGCAATCAAGCGCTTAGAGGCATTCGTATCTAAGCGCTCTAAACATATCAAATGCTGCTTAGCTGCACTTAGTTTTTGATTGGTTATGCTGATAATCTGATTATTCAAAGTATACTTCTATCTACAGTGGGCCAGCATTTACATTTCAACATCACTGCGCAAAAAAAAGCTAAGATTAAAGAACACTCTTCAGAGCACCCCTAAAATCTTAGCTTATATTTGCCGCTATATAAATTAAGCAATGGCGTTGATTACAATTACTTTTCTGTCGTCTCTTTTACTTTAGCAGCCGCTTTTTTAGCTGGCTTTTTGACAGCTTTCTTAGCTTTGGCTTTAGGCTTTGGTATCTCTATCGCCCAATTGTTGTTCTGATAGTAAGCCTTCCAACCACTTGCCTTACCATCAACTTCCGTCATCACGTATTGCTCTTTGGTCTTACGTGAATAGCGAACTATTGTATCGTTCCCCGCATTATCTTTAACCGGAGCCGTTAACAAGAAGTGGTATTTTTCATCTATCGCATCTTTATGAGGCAACAATTCAAACACTTTTGGCGCTCTTGTTTCTCGATTACGTGGAAACTTACTTGCAGCTAAAAACAGACCTGCTGCGCCATCGCGTAAAATATAAGTATCTTCTACTTTTTCACACTCAAGCTCAGGCATTGGCACTGGATCCATCTTCGGTGGAGCAGCCTCACCGCTTCTTAATAGCTTGCGAGTATTCTTACACTCTTCATTAGTACAACCAAAGAATTTCCCAAAACGCCCTGTTTTAAGCTGCATTTCATTAGTGCACTTATCGCATTCTATAGAAGGGCCTTCATATCCTTTGATACGATATTCGCCAGCTTCTACTTCGAACCCTGAACAATCTGGATTATTACCGCAAACATGCAACTTTCTAGAGCTATCAATAAGATAGCTATCCATTGCGCTATCGCAAATCGCACAACGATGCTTATTTAAAAGAATTCTTGATTCTTCTTCATCATCACCATCAACACTAACCACTTCATCACCCGATGTAAGGTTCACTGTATGTTTACAACGCTCCTTAGGGGGTAGTGCGTATCCAGAACAACCGAGGAACACACCGGTTGTGCCCGTACGAATCGTCATCGGACGCTCGCAATCAGCACAAGCTATATCTGTCATCGTTGGCTCATTAGGGCGCATCCCATTCTCACCAGATGCTATCTCTAATTTCTCAGTGAACTCTTTATAGAATTCGTTGAGTAGCGCTTTCCATTCCTTACTGCCTTGAGCCACATTATCAAGGGCCGTTTCCATGCGAGCAGTAAAACTATAATCCATTAAATCAGCGAAATTCTCATTTAAGCGCTCAATGATGATATCGCCCATTTTACAGGCATAAAAACGTTTATTTTGGTTTTCTACGTAACCGCGATCTTGAATGGTAGAAATGATAGAGGCATATGTAGAAGGACGACCAATGCCTTTCTTCTCAAGTTCTTTAACTAAACTCGCTTCGGTAAAGCGGGCTGTTGGTTTTGTAAAGTGCTGTTTAGGATCTAAGCTTTCTAATGCTAGCTTCTCGCCTGCTTTAACATCCGGCAAAATGACATCTTCATCTTTACCAGACATAACACGGGTATAGCCATCAAAGCGCAAAATGCGCCCTTTTGTTTGCAACTCAAACTCATCAGCTTGTACTGTAATCCTACTACTAGTATACAAAGCTGGCATCATTTGACATGCCAAGAAACGGCGCCTGATTAATTCATACAAGCGCTCTGCATCACGCTCCATCCCCACTAACTTGGTAGATTCAACATTTACATCAGAAGGTCTTATCGCTTCGTGAGCTTCTTGAGCACCTTCTTTGCTGCTGTAATTTTTCGGCTCTTCTGGTAAATATTTCTTACCAAAATTTTCTAATATATAATCGCGACAAGCAGCAACCGCATCTGCGCTCAAGTTAGTAGAGTCGGTACGCATATAGGTAATGTAACCCGCTTCGTACAAACGCTGTGCCATCATCATCGTCTTCTTAACACCAAAGCCAAGCCTTGTACTGGCTGACTGCTGTAAAGTAGAAGTGATAAAAGGCGCTGATGCTTTACTGCTAGTGTTTCTATCTTCGCGCTTTTTAACTTCGAACTCAGCACTTTCTAGAATAGCTTTGTGAGCGAGGGTTTCTTCCTCACTATTTGGACGATAATTCTTATCTTGATACTTTGCCACCTGCAAAGTAATCGCTCCCGCATTTTGCGAAAGCGTAGTTGCACTCATTTCCCAGAACTCTTCTGGAATAAAGGCACGAATTTCTTTCTCTCGATCAACAACAAGCTTTACAGCAACTGACTGTACACGCCCCGCTGATAACCCTCTGGCGACCTTCTCCCATAACAAAGGAGATAACATGTAACCCACAACACGGTCGAGAAATCGCCTTGCCTGTTGCGCATTAACATGATGAATATCTAAAACAGTCGGCTCACTAAAAGCATCTTGAATCGCTTTTTTAGTGATCTCGTTGAATACAACTCGGCTATATCGATTATCGTCACCGCCAATTGTTTCACGCAAGTGCCACGCAATCGCCTCTCCCTCTCTATCCAAATCGGTCGCGAGATAGATAGTGTCGGCATCTTTTGCTAAGCGCTTTAGCTCGTCTACTACTTTTTCCTTTCCAGGTAATACTTGATAATGCGCAGCCCAATCATTTTCAGGATCAATACCCATACGTGCTACTAGCTGCGTTTTTGCCTTCTTAGCCTTATAAATCACTTTTTCTTCAGGCGACATTTTACGCGTCAGTGCTGCTTGTTTAGCACGTGCTTTTGGATCAGATTTTGAGGCACTACCACTGGTAGGCAAATCTCGGATATGCCCAACACTTGATTTCACCACATATTCGTTACCCAAATATTTATTGATGGTTTTGGCTTTTGCCGGGGACTCCACAATAACGAGCGACTTTCCCATTGATATTTTTTTCCCAGATTAAATAAGACGAAAACTTTGGTGCATATATAAGTGCTAATAGCGCTAGCGTCAAGCAAGAGCATTAAAATAACTGGTTAATTCCTTAAAAACAGCTTAATTGATAACTTTTTGTACCGCTGATGCAAAATCAGCAATATTCCATAAATACTCTTTAAAACAGTAAATAATTAAGCAACATATTCACTTATTCTGATAAATACGATTATAATCCTTTTCGATATAGTGCTAATAATTACCACACCCATCGACTAATCCACTGACCAAACATTTGGATATTATGCTAATTGAAAATATAGGATACATCATTGCCATCGTCTGTGTCGGCGTTATAGCAATTGCGGTTAACTATTACATTACCAATAGAGAAGTAGACACTAAAAATCGCCAAGAGCGACTTACTTGGCTTAATGAGCAAGCAACTCGCACACTAGAAGCAATTAAGGCTCTTAAAGAAGCAGGTTGTAAACCCGAAATTGTCGAGAAGCTTAATCAACACGTTACAATACAAATTGAAGAAATTAGCACTTTAGCACCTGACTCAGAAATTATGAGCCAAATAAACCAAACCAAAGAAATTACTAATAACACCAGCGCCTCTGTTACACATTTAAATAATGACAGAGAGCTCAAGCGCATTCAGATTTACATAACCTACACAGAAAAGCTTATAAAGCAGATGGTAAAGCATCGCACCATCAACATGAAGCTTGGCAAAAGCTATATGAGCGAGCTCTATTGGTTAAATATACGCAACGTAGTGGATGCGCACCGTACCCAAGCTCAAAGAGTTATGGAAAACAAAGATATACTGACTGCTATATCACATTTAAAACATGCTAAAGCGATCCTTTTTCGTGCGCAAGTTCCTCAATCGACCAAGCAGGAAAGATTGGATGACATCCAAGCTAAACTTATTGAACTTGAACCGCAACGCCCTGCTCACCCCGTATATTTTGATGAAGACGAAGAGGATGATGACTCAAACAACAACTATTATTAGAAAAACCTAATCAAGCACGACTACTTGAGATTTATCCATTAGATCGCACTCTTACAATAGCGCCTATTAAGCTAACAAGAACAACCAAGGCGCTATCACACTTATTTTATAAATTTAAACCGATCGACCGGTTCACCGTTTGAATCAAGCACTGACTCAAAAAACATCCCGATAGGCCTTACCCATAACGCTTTATCACCATAACAAGGCTGATATAACACTAACCATTCCTCAGTTTCAGAATGCCTAACCAGATCTACTACATTATAGTTATTACCTTTATAGTGCTGATACAAACCTTTTTTAAACGCTTTTACTAACCCTTCTGAGCTGTTTTGATCATTCATTTATTCAAACTTCTTCTAAAATTATTTTCTGAAAATTTATTTTTGGTATCCATCCCTAGCAATCTATAAAACTAAAGACCTACTAGCTATCCATTATAAAGACATCGTTATCATTTGATTAAGCGATTCCTTAATCTGGTGCATTTGCTGCTCATCCTGCTCCCCCCAAAACGCCGAGACATGAACCGGTGTTGATTCTAAAGCAATCACGCTGTCAGGCAACGCTGCTAGCAAAGCGTTTATCTGCTCAAGCTTATCTACTGATAGCTCCCTTTCTCCAACAACCCATCCCCATCCATTAAGTAATCCCTCACAGGCATTTGTTTCGCATTTCACTACACGCCAACTTTGCCAGCCATTGTGTTGCGCTTGGTCTATTTTCCCTCTTAGCAAGCGGTAGGCAATCGTTGACACTTCTCTTGCTTCCAGCACTCCCTTCTCTCTAGGGAATTTCAACTTCAATAATTGAACCTGAAAACCTAGACGCTTAGCCTCCATTCTCAAGGCCGCTAAAAACTTATCCCTTTTAGTTGGCATCACCCACATTACCGACCCTACTAAAGACACAACTACGAAAGCAATTATAAAATAATTCATATACTTAGACTCAAATCAATATTTAACTATTAGACTATCAACCCTGCTATGTTAAGATTTAATCAACCCCACAGACAGAAGGTAATTTCTTATGATAGTTTATCCTAGAATTTTATTAGCAGTAGACCTATCTGACGAATCAGACCAGCTAATTTCAAAAGCTTGCAACATTGCTAGCAACAACAATGCAGAGCTCAGCGTGATCCATGTTATAGAACCTTTGAGCTTTGCTTATGGTGGCGATGTTCCAATGGATCTCTCCACTACACAAGATCAATTATCAGAACACGCCACCAAAAATCTTGCGCAATTTTGTGAAAAACTAGACTACCCTGTTTCAGAGCAGCTAGTTATCACTGGGCATACTGAATCCGAAATTCACCGTGTAGCACAAGAAAAGTCAATCGATTTAATTGTGGTTGGTAGCCATGGCCGCCACGGTTTAGCGTTACTTCTAGGCTCTACTGCTAATGGTGTATTGCACGGAGCACCATGTGACGTGCTTGCTGTGAGAGTTTTCTCTGAGTAATCACTTCAGTTAGCCTTTCAGCTACTTGAGATACGTGACTAACTATTTATCACGCATCTCAAGCTTTTCAACTACTCTTTAACATCAACAAACAACTTCCACACCGATCAAGATTAAACAATTTTAGCTGTAGCTAAATTGCCTAACAGCGCTGTTTTCTTTCCAATTATTGCTCTTCAAGCTCTACCCAACGCTCCATCAGCACCTCTAACGCCGTCTCTGCCTCCCCTAACTCCTGTAGAGTTTGAGCAACAAACTGCGCATCGGACTGATAGAAATCTACCTGCGCTGTTAAATTCTGTAACTTTTCAAGATTCGCTTCAGCCTCTTCCATCTGTTTAGGCAGGTTGTCGAGCTCTAACTGCAATTTGTAACTTAGCTTTTTCTTCTTAACAGCTTCTTTTACAGGCGCTTGCATAACCGCTTGTTTTTTAGCCGCAGCTTTTAAAACAGCAGGGTCTGGACGTTGGCGCAACCAGTCTTGATAGCCTCCGACATAAGGCGATATACGTCCATTCCCCTCAAACACCAAACTACTTGTCACTACATTGTCCAAAAACGCACGGTCATGGCTAACAAGTAAAACTGTCCCTTTAAATTCCAGCAGAATTTCCTCCAACAGTTCTAGTGTTTCAACATCCAGATCGTTTGTTGGCTCATCCAAAACAAGCACGTTTGCGGGAATGCTAAACAGTTTTGCCAGTAACACACGGTTACACTCTCCACCCGACAGAGCCTTCACCGGTGTGCGAGCGCGCTCTGGTGCAAACAAAAAATCACCTAGGTAGCTGATGATATGACGGTTTCTACCATTGATTTCTATAGATTCCCGGCCACCTGCAATGTTGTCTATAACGGTTTTTTCTTGTTCTAGTTGACCTCTTAGCTGATCAAAGTAAGCAACCTCTATTTTGGTCCCTAGCTCTATTGATCCAGAGTCTGCTTGAGTTTCACCCAAGATAAGCTTTAGCAAGCTACTTTTCCCTGCACCGTTAGGACCAATAAGACCGATACGATCACCTCGCTGCACATCCAAAGTAAGGTTATTGATGACCTTTTTATCATCATAACTCAAGCTAACGTTTTCAAGGGATGCGACTAATTTTCCTGAACGAGCCGCCTCTTCAAAGTTAAAATTAGCTTTGCCTTGACGATCTAAGCGTTGAGAGCGCTGTTCACGCAATTTTTTGAGCGCTCTCACACGTCCTTCATTACGCGTACGACGTGCCTTTATACCTTGGCGTATCCACACTTCTTCTTCAGCTAAACGTTTATCAAATAGCGCATTGTGTTTAGCTTCCTGCTCTAACAGCACTTCTTTTTGCTCGACATAGCTTTCATAATTACCACTAAAAGCTGTAATTATGCCGCGGTCAAGCTCGACTATTTTCGTAGCAAGCGCATTCACCATTGAGCGATCATGGGATACAAACAACAAACCGCCTTTAAATTCCAACAGCTGTTTTTCCAGCCACTCAATCGTATCGATATCTAAATGGTTAGTAGGCTCATCTAATAACAGCAAATCAGGCTCAGTTACTAGCGCTGTTCCAAGTGCAGCCCTGCGCCTCCAACCTCCTGACAATGAACTCATCAGTACTTCACCGTCAAGTTTAAGCTGCGTCAGCACCCTTTCTACTTTTTGTTCGAGCAACCAGCCATCTACCGCCTCTAAATCGTGCTGAAGCTTCTCTAAGCGGCGCATGCTTTGATCATCAGTATTATTCACCAATGCATCATATTCTTTTCTTAATCGGACGGTTTCACTTAAACCTTGAGCAACCACATCCCATACTTTTCGCTCATCAGCCGCAGGAAGCACCTGATTTAGCACTGCAATTTTACACCCAGGATCAACCCAAATTTCACCGCTATCCAAATGCACTGTCGATGTTATGACATTCATTAATGTTGATTTTCCGGCTCCGTTCAAGCCGACCAAACCAACGCGTTCACCTTGATCTATCAATAAATCGGCGTTATCTAACAAAGGTCTAGAACCAAAAGCTACCGAAGCTTTTTCTAATCTTATAAGAGGCATGTCTTTCTCAATACTATCTGCTCGATTTCAGCGTGCTTTAATGCTGCTTGGCACTACTAAAAAGCGATGAAATTTAGGTTTAACTACCTGGAGGTGTTTTTCGAGGACGCATTTTAACGCACTTAATACTTATTTAGCAGCCAATTAATGTTTATATACTTGATATTGTTAACAGCCATAGTGAGCAAGCTTAATCTGTACGCAGCTTTAGCCATTTGCACTCAATCTGCGTGTAAATTTTCATTGCACCTATGTATGCTTTTCGATACTGTCTATCGAGCCCACTTTGAGTCATGCTCTGCTCATTAAATTATGCTTTAATTATACAAGGTTAGTTAAATTGAATAGCAAAACATCACGCGCAATCAACATAAGCTTATGTGCTTTTATCTGTACATTCCCACTTACTAGTAACGCAGCAATACAAAAGACCAACAAAGGTTTTTCAATTGAAGAGCAACGCGCAAAATACCTACAAGCAGAGGCCGCCTTTGCTCAAAAGAACAATGTTCTTGCAGATCAATTAACCAGCCAACTTAAACAGTACCCTTTACATCCTTACTTAGTTTTATCTCAAATAAAAAGAGATATTAAGACAGTATCGAGAAACACTGTGCAGCGTTTCATACAAAAGAACGCGAACTTACCTGTCGCCAAAAAAGCACAAGCAAGTTACTTACAACACCTCGCAAACTCAAAGCAATGGCGCTTATTTTCAAGCACATACAACCAACTCCCGCTAAAGAGCAGCTATTATACTTGCTACAACTTGCAAGCAAAGATCAACACCGGTCAAACGAATAATATAGATAAGCAAATTCAAACATTGTGGAATGTCGGAAAATCTCAGCCCAAACCTTGCGATCCTGTCTTTAACTATTGGATAAAGCGCGGAAAACTAACAAGCGATATTGCATACCAAAGAAGCTGGAAGGCTATTGCGTCGAAGAACTACAAAATTGCACAGTTTGCTCAAAAGAAAGTCACTAAAACAATTCAAAAAAATGCGCTTAATGTTTTTTGGCGTGTAAAAAAAGATGTATCACTCATCGCCAACCCTAAAACCCTTAATCGCCATACACCGCACAACGCCGACATTGCAGCTTATGCTATACGCAAATTAGCCACAAAGAACCGTGATTCCGCTCTTAAAACATGGCTAAGGGATCGCAAGCGATTCAAGTTCAGTGAAGAGCAAACAAAATATCTGAATGTCTACTTTGGCAACAAATACGCGAAACAGACTTATTATGATCCCAATGCATTGGCAACTCTGCAAAGAATTGATCCTAAATACAAGTTTGATGAAATTAGCGAATGGAAAGTGAGACTCGCTTTAATCACTCAAAACTGGCCACTGGTTAACAAGCTTATCAACAAGATGCCGGCTAAGCTTCGACAACAAAACCGCTGGTTATATTGGCAGCAAACAGCACTGACCAAAATCAACCCTAAAAAGTACCCTGCTAAATACGCAAAAGTCATCAATGAACGTGATTTTTACGGCTTCATGGCAGCGCAACTTAAAGGGAAACCGTTTAAGCTCAATCATAAGCAAAGTGCAATTTCACAAAATGACAAAAACGATCTTCTAAAGCGACCAGCAGTAAAACGTATTGCAGAACTTGCTAGAATTCAAAAGACAAACCTCGCCTATCAAGAGTGGAAACTGCTACGAACCTCTTTAAATGACAAACAAAAACTCACAATGGGGTACTTAGTTAACAGCTGGGGATGGTACATCCAGGGAATTCGCATTGCCGCTGAGCTAAAAGCTTGGGATGAATTAGATATTCGTTTCCCAAGAGCTCAAAACCAACTCTTTGCCAAATGGGGAAAGTCTCGCAATATTGGCAGCACTTGGCCAGTTGCTATTGCCCGCCAGGAAAGCGCTTACAATCAATATGCTAAATCGTCAGCAGGCGCTAGAGGCTTTATGCAATTAATGCCTGCGACCGCTAAAATCACGGCAAAGAAATACAACGTTCCTTATAAGAGTAAGTCAGATCTATTTACCCCTCATACAAACATTGCTTTAGGTACAGCCTATTTAAGCCAAATGATGGATAAATTCAACAACCGTGCACACTCAAGTGCAGCCTATAATGCAGGCCCACACAGAGCCGAACGCTGGTTAAAATCTCGCGGGCATTTACCATTAGACATTTGGATAGAGACAATTCCATTTAATGAAACACGTAAATATGTACAAAATGTACTGACCTACTCTGTCATTTACGACTTATTAGACAACAAAAAAGCATCACTCTTTAGTACAAGAGAAAAAGCACAACTGACACTTGCTCGAAGATAATGAGCTGTGGCTTAAGGAATTAGCATGATCGACATTGGTGCAAACTTAACCAATAAACGCTTTGAAAAAGACCTTGACCTCGTCATTGACGAGGCCATTACTCAAGATGTTAGCAACATCATTGTCACTGGCACCGATTTAGCGAACAGCCAGGCAGCACTTGCCTTATGTAACAGCCACACAAGTCTTTATTGCACTGCTGGTGTTCACCCTCATGATGCTAGTAGCTATAACGAAGAAACTCACCAAACACTTGCTCTAATGCTAAAAGAAGAAAATATCGTTGCTGTTGGCGAGTGCGGATTGGATTTTAATCGTAATTTTTCAACACCAGATGAGCAACTCTACGCCTTCGAAAAACAACTACTACTTGCCACAGGCTGCCAAAAACCGGTTTTTCTACATGAACGTGAAGCATTTGATGCCCAATACCCGTTACTAAAGAAGCATCGCGACAACATTAACGGAGGGGTCGTTCATTGCTTTACCGGAAATAAGCACGAACTGCTTGAATATTTAGCACTTGATTTATATATCGGAATCACTGGCTGGATTTGCGATGAGCGCAGAGGCAAAGAGCTGCAATCAATCGTCACGTTAATCCCCGACAACAGGCTTTTAATCGAAACTGACTCGCCCTATTTAACACCAAGAACACTAACAGGCAAACGAAAGAAAGCTAAAAACGTACCTGCTAACTTAGGCCATATTGCTGAGATTATAGGAGAGCTGCGCAAACAATCTGTTGGGCATATAAAAGAAATAACAGTGAAAAATACGCGCTCACTTTTCAATATATAACTTGGGTAAATCTAATCAGCAATAAAATCACAAACTGCCTGATCATCAAAAGGCCATTGCAATTCTGCTTTGGTTTTTACATCGAGCAGAACAGGAATGCGAATCCCATAGCGAGCAAGCAAAAGATCATCATTAGCAATATCTTCAACTTCAACGCTATGCAAATCACCACTTAATTGCGTGACTAAAATACCTTCTGCAATTTCACACAAATGACAATGGTCTGTACTATATAAAATAAAGTTTTTCATAGGTTTTTTCTTGTTGTATGATTAATTTATATTTTTATTTACGAATAAGAAACACATAGAAAAAATAAGCAGACTTTGATTTAAAAACTGATTTCAAAGCTGGTTTAAAATTTGCTAGCTTTCAGCCTCTAACATGCCATAACATTATAACGATTAAGATAAAATATTGTAAAGTTTTACACTTTTTAAAATAATGAACTAATATAAATAGCATCTATTATAGCTATGAAGAACTATGAGCATCCAACACTGTCATAGTGCTAGCTTTTGCAAAAGAATAGAGAATAACGCTAAGAGAGATACCACAAAGAGCGCTAAATATTTATGTGTATCAACACAATTAGCTTTTAACTTAAATCTGTCTTATCAGCAAAACAGTTTTGATAAAAAACATGCACTGCTAACCATGCAGTCACTCAGGTTAAATATAGAACTTGCTAGCTTTAACACAGAGCTCCGTTTTTTTTGAGCAGCGATAACAAGTGCAAAGCTTCAATCAACAACTTACTTTGACAGGAATCTGTAGTGTTCAATAGCTCAAAAGCACAAAAAAGTAATGGATCAAGTCATATTAAATTCAATCTATTACTGGTTGCCGTAACTATTGTGGGGGTACTTTCAGTACCGCTCGTTGTCAAAAGTGAACCAGGCGTAAACCTCAGCGCTGCCTTTATAAAGCAAATGGGAAAGAAATATGGCACGCGTGCCAAGCTCAGGCTTAACCGCTGGCAAAAACTCATCAAAGACCTTCGCAACGAGAGTGAAAAATCAAAGCTCGAAAAAGTGAATAATTTTTTCAATAAAGTGAGATTTTTAGACGACATAAAGCACTGGAAGAAAAACGACTACTGGGCAACTCCCGTAGAGTTTTTAGTAACCAATGGTGGTGATTGCGAAGATTTTACTATTGCCAAGTATTACACCCTTAAAGCACTGGGGGTTAAAATGTCTAAAATGAGTATCGCCTATGTAAAAGCGCTTGATTACAACCAAGCTCACATGGTGCTTACTTACTACTCATCCCCAAGAGCAGAACCCGTTATTTTAGATAACCTTATCCCTCAAATTAAACGTGCATCAAAGCGCAAAGACCTGTTGCACGTGTATAGCTTTAACGGTGATAATCTATGGATTTCAAAGAAAGGACGTCGCGCAAATCTAGTTGGCAGTTCCGATAAACTTGGGCCTTGGGTCCAGCTAAAAAAACGATTAAAAACTCAATAACACATTGTTATAGAATTTCAGGAGATCTGCATGTCTTTGTTAAACCAAATAATAGCTGCTGTGTTTGCAGTGCTGATTGGTTTGGTGTCCGGCACTATTTATATAATGTCTGACAGTTCAAAATCTATGTTATTAAACCAATTGGAGTCCCACAGTTTAGATACTGCCACTCATTTAGGTTTATATATGGCACCTTACATTGCCGAGCAGGATTCAGCCGGCATAGAAACCATTGTTAACGCAATTTTTGACAGCGGCTACTATGAGAAGATCCAAGTCACTAACTATGATCGCGAAGACCTGTTTACTGCCTTACGCTCACCAGAAATTTCAGAAGATGTTCCCAACTGGTTTGTCAAGCTCGTCGCGTTTGATACACCTATCATCGAGCGCGAGGTAACCCACTCTTGGTCTAAAGTAGGCTTCGTGATCGTTAAAAGCCGTGCTGGATACGCTTATGAAGAACTCTGGAAAGGCACACAAACAACGTTAATTTGGTTCATTACACTCTCTCTTGTGTGTGTTGTTTTCCTCAGCACCCTGATACGCCTAATTCTCCGCCCACTCAAATCAATTGAAAACCAAGCAAACGCGCTGAGCAATAAAGAGTACTTAGAAGCTACTGATATACCCAAAACAAAAGAGCTCAAGAGCGTTGTCATCACAATGAACAGCATGATTAAGCGCGTACAAATCATGTTTGAAGAGCAGAGCAAAAACATTGAAGAACTGCGTAAAACTGCTTATATCGACGAACTTACTGGCCTTGCAAACAATCGCTCTATCAAAGCGCAACTTTACGACAGACTAGATAAGCGCAATGATGAAGGCCCTTCTGCACTTTACTACCTACATATAGCAGGCCTGACAGAACTTAACGAAAAGCTTGGCCAAGAAAATGTTAACAACCTAATAAAACAAGTCGCTGAAAAGCTCAGCACTGTTGCCTCCAATCACAGCGAAAGTGTCGTTGGACGCCTCACAGGTTCTGATCTTGTTTTATTAATGCCACGCCCGGATAACGAAACCGTTACCCGCGAGGTAAACAGCTTACTGGATATGTATAAAGAACTATTTAGTTTCTACAACCTAGAAAACGAAGCTAAGATAGCACTGCATATCTGCATTGTATTCTCCGATGAAGGCGATAGCGCTGCGCAAATACTCTCCGTTGCCCGAGTCGGCACTGAAGAGGCTGTAAATACACAAGTACCAAGTATTTACAAAACAACGGCGAATAAAAACACTGATGCTTCTTCAGAAGATTGGAAAGCTCACGTAGCTGACTCAATTAACACCAAGAAACTGTTCTTGCAGTATCAAGAAGTACTCGACAGCAAGGACGATAGCATTGTTCATAAAGAGCTTCTTGTACGCATACTCAATCAAGAAGGCGACCCTTGTGCAGCCGTTCGCTTCATCCGAATCGTTAAGGAGCTTGGCTTAATTCAAGCCCTAGATAAAGCAGTCATAGAACATGCAGTTGAGCACTTAAACCGCCAACCTGATTGCGACTCACTTGCGGTCAATATCTCTCAAGATACATTGCACGTTGATCAGTTCGATCAATGGCTAATAGAAACTATTAAAGGGCGCTCGATCGCTAACAGACTCAGCATTGAGGTCAACGAATCATCTGTACTTAACGATGTAGAACGCATTGTAAGCTTCAGACAATTACTAAACAGCAACAATATAGGGTTTGGTGTTGACAACTTTGGCGTACACCCAAGTGGCTTTAGCTATCTCTATAAAGTACAGCCTGATTACATCAAAATTGATGGATCACTGTGTCAAGAAATTGAGAATAATGCAGAAGATAGATTCTTCATTGGTAGCCTGATCACTGTAGCACACAGCTTAAGCATACCAAGCTATGCGGAGCGCGTAGAGCACAGCGGCCAGATCGAGCAACTACAGAAACTCGGTATCACAGCCACTCAAGGCTTCATTCACGGCAAACCGAAAAACCTTGTTTAATAGAAACACTTGGCGCTAGCACTCGCTAGCGCCTTTTCCTTTTTAAACAGATATATAAATGGCTTTGTATAAACCTTTCTCATTCGCCCATTAAAAATTGAACGAATCAGAAACAACAGACCAAAAAAAACGATGCAGCTGCATCGTTTTTCGTTGTGCGCAAAGCTAAAATTAGCCTTTCTTAGATAACAACATCTCTAGCTTGCTGCTAATGCGCTGCTGATCTTCTTGCTCTTTCTTTTCTTTCTCAACACGACGCTGATTATCTCGGCGACGCTGATGGAATTCTTTCAATTGTGTTTTAGCATATTCAGCTTCACTTTCAGTAACCTTACCTGAAGCCTCACCTTTTAAATCAATACGGTCAGCATCTAGCTTCATCGCACGAAAATAGTTCGGCGCACGCACATAAGAAGCTAAAGCACGCTTGATTTTGTTCTTAGCCACTTTTTCATCAGCAATTAAGTCATCTTGAATACCGATTTTTAATGGTCGAATATTAGTACGACTAAAAGTGCTCGGATAGGTTTCAATTAAAAGCGCTAAGGCCGCTTGATTCCCTGCTCTATTTTTAGCTTTGTTTTTACTCACAGCCGCTTTATTTGGCTCTTCGTTTTCAACTTTGTTTACTTCTTGGATCACAGCACTACTCTCGATAGTTACTTAGCTAGCTACTAATTAGATATCTATTTAGTTAGAAAGCTATTTAATTAGCTAGTTTCACAATCAGTTACTGACTGGAGTTACCCACAGCTAACTGATTTTTATAAAATTTTGGGGAGTGATTAATTAAAACCTACAATCTTTGATTCAAGATCCATACATTTAGCAGGACCAAAATAAAAGAAACAACTGATTTCACAATTACTCATATTAAATCGCATGCTAGGGTAGCATCTAATGTCTGTCGACAATACTGATTTTTTAAAAAATATATTATCTGTTTAAGCATTTAGTGAATAACACATAAACAGGGCTTAAAAGCCTTTCAAATAACGTTTTTTATACCATAAGTTAACGCTAATCAGCTTGTTCAGCTGTTTTACGGATGTAATAGCGATACAAGCCATCTTCCTCTTCTTGCGCTAACAACTCATGCCCTAAAAACAGGCAGAACTTAGGCACATCTCTTTGCGTGGACGGATCCGTTGCCTCAACCAATAGCGTATTACCAACACTGACATCTTTAATTTTACTGTGCAGCATCATAACCGGCTCAGGACAATACAAACCTTGAGTGTCTAAAACATCATCGACTGGAACACTAGCCATTAAAACTTCCTAAATTGTTTGATAGATACGTTTACTTAAGCCTGCGCATTGTCGCAAATTAGATTCTCAAGTGAAAGCTCTCGATAACCGAATTATTGACAAGCAATTACTGACAAATTATTTCAGCAATTTGATTAACCGCCGCCTTCATGTGCTGCTGCTGTGTAAAGCCTGATCGCTTGCGTGGACTTAAATCATGATCACCATCTTCAAGCCAGTGAAGGGTAACATTCTCCGATAGATCATACTCTTTTACATCATCTACATTACCCAGAGCATCTCTAGTGCCCTGAAAAACAATGATAGAGGAAGATATTGTCTTCAAATGCTCAGTTCTAAGCTTTTCAGGCTTCTTGATTGGATGAAATGGATAGCCAAACACAAAAACAGCAGACGCTAGAAGCTCATCCGCAACTAAGGTTGCAACACGCCCGCCAAGAGACTTACCTGCTAGAAACAAAGGCTTACTGTCTACTTGCGCCATTTCGTTTACAGCTGCCGTCACCTCTTTATAACAATCGATAAGAATAGGCATTTGATTAGGCAGCGCTCGCTTACCCGTTATTCTTCGCTGAGCCATATAAGGAAACTCGAAGCGAATCACCTGCAACCCAATACCAACCAGCAAAGCGGACAATTGATCCATAAATTCATGATCCATCGCCATTCCAGAGCCATGCGACAGGATTATCCGCCCTTTGTCCACCTCACCAGTTATTAATAATTTCACATCACTCACTTGGCTCACACCTCATATTTCACACTCAAAAAAAGCCAGCAATTTAACCACGCTAAAGGCAAAAGCGCGATAAAAACAAACGCTAAATATCGCCCGCAACCTGCCCAATTTTTCACCTAAACACATTTTTTAAGCTCTTAATAAAAGCCCCTTAAAACGATAAAACTGTAGCTTTAGAAAAACGACTAAATACCAGATATCATTAGAAAATAATAGGGTCAAAGGTATTTATTTCTCACGCCAGCATATTAAGCAAAAAACAGCAAACTTTATAAAGCAACTATTTTTTCGATTTTGGCGATTAAATGATATAGAACAGTTTTTTTCCGATTAAAAGGTTAAATTTGTACAATAGTTGAATGAATGCCATTGAAATAATAGGGGTATTCCAAGATAATTAACTGAATAATAATTTTATAACCGCTTATTGATGAGAAACCTACATGAGCATTGAAACTACTCGCACGACTTACAACTACAAGGTAGTGCGCCAATTCGCAATTATGACAGTAATTTGGGGCATAGTCGGCATGACTGTTGGCGTCCTAATTGCTGGACAATTAGTTTGGCCACAATTAAATTTCGACACCGCTTGGTTAAGCTTTGGACGCTTGCGCCCATTGCATACGAATGCAGTAATATTTGCATTCGGGGGAAGCGCATTATTTGCAACTTCCTACTACGTGGTACAACGCACATGTCAAACTAGACTGTTTGGCGGCTGGTTAGTTCCATTTACCTTCTGGGGATGGCAACTAGTTATTCTTCTTGCGGCGATCACTTTGCCACTTGGTTTCACATCAAGTAAAGAGTACGCAGAGCTAGAATGGCCAATCGATTTATTGATTGCAGTCGTCTGGGTTTCTTACCTAATCGTCTTTGTTGGTACTGTTCATCAACGTAAAACATCACATATCTACGTTGGTAACTGGTTCTTCATGGCTTTTATCATCGTTGTAACAGTTCTGCACGTTGTTAACAGCGCGGCAATTCCTGTTTCAATGTGGAAATCATACTCTATCTACCCGGGTGCTATCGATGCAATGACCCAGTGGTGGTATGGACACAACGCTGTAGGCTTCTTCTTAACAGCGGGCTTCCTAGGTATGATGTACTACTTTGTACCTAAACAATCAGGTCGTCCGATCTACTCTTACCGCCTATCTATAGTTCACTTCTGGGCGCTAATTGCGACTTACATGTGGGCAGGTGGTCATCACCTTCACTACACAGCACTACCAGATTGGGCACAATCAGTCTCTATGATTATGTCTCTGATCCTTCTAGCACCTTCTTGGGGTGGTATGATCAACGGTATGATGACGCTATCAGGTGCTTGGCACAAACTACGTACTGACCCTATTTTACGTTTCTTAGTTGTATCATTGTCTTTCTACGGTATGTCTACCTTCGAAGGCCCTATGATGGCAATCAAAACTGTAAACGCTTTATCGCATTACACTGACTGGACTATCGGTCACGTACACGCTGGTGCGCTTGGCTGGGTTGCTATGATTTCTATCGGTGCAACATACCACATGATCCCTAAAGTATTTGGTAAAGCATCAATGGCTAGCACTAAGCTAATCAACATCCACTTCTGGTTAGCAACTGCTGGTACGGTTCTATACATCTGTGCGATGTGGGTAAACGGTATTCTACAAGGCCTAATGTGGCGTGCAGTTAACTCTGACGGTACTTTGACTTACAGCTTTGTTGAAGCGTTAGAAGCAAGCCACCCTGGATTCTTCGTACGCTGGTTAGGTGGTATGTTATGGGTAACAGGTATGTTAATCATGGCGTTCAACGTATGGCAGACTGTTCGCAGCACTGACGAAGTTGAAATCGATAATACTATCCCTCAAGCCGCTTAAGGAGCCAACACAATGTTAAAGCATGAAAGTATTGAAAAACATGTTGGAATCATGGCACTGCTAATTATTTTAGTTATCAGTGGCGGTGGTTTAGCAGAGATTGTTCCACTGTTTTTCCAAGTATCTACCACTAAACCTATCGAAGGTTTAAAACCTTATACTGCTCTTGAAATGGAAGGTAGAGATATCTACATCCGTGAAGGTTGTAACGTTTGTCACTCACAAATGATTCGCCCTTTCAGAGCAGAGACTGAACGTTATGGTCAATTCTCAACTGCAAATGAGTTCGTATGGGAGCACCCTTTCCTTTGGGGTTCTAAGCGTACTGGTCCAGATTTAGCCCGTGTAGGCGGTCGTTATTCTGATGATTGGCATCGTGCTCACCTATACAACCCACGTGACGTTGTTCCTGAGTCGAAAATGCCTAGCTACCCTTGGCTGTTTAAGAACAAGCTAACGGGTGAAGACACTAAGGCTAAGTTAGAGTTATTTGTTAAATTTGGTGTACCTTATACAGCTGAAGATATTGAAACAGCACAGGATAAAGTTGCCGGCAAATACGAAATAGAAGCTGTTATTGCTTACTTGCAGTCGCTAGGTAAGAAACACTCAGTTTATAACAACAAACGGTAAATAATTGTGAGTTACGAAGTTCTCGGTCCTTACATCGTCGTAGTGATGTTAATTACTTTCTTAGGTTTATTCGTCTGGGTGCTATTACCAGGCAACAAGAAAGGTTTCGATAAAGCTGCCAACATTCCTTTTGAGGAAGATAAAGCACGCGATACAGACGGCAATGTAATGACTGAAAACAATGACAGGAGAGAAACACCATGAGCCCTTTTTGGAGTGCTTGGATATCCATCATTACACTAGCCGTAATTTTCGGCTGTACAGCGCTGTTACTTTCAACACGTAAAAGTGAAAAGTATAAAGAAGCGACAAAAGAAACAACTGGCCACGAATTCGACGGTATCGGCGAATACGACAACCCTCTTCCGGGTTGGTGGTTCCAAATGTTTATGGGAACTATCATCTTCTCTTTAATTTACTTAGTGCTATACCCAGGCCTAGGTAACTTTAAAGGCGTTCTTGGCTGGACTTCAACAGGCCAGTGGGAAGAAGAAGTAGAATTCGCTAACAACACTTACGCGCCCGTATTTGCTAAATACGCAGCACTTAAGCCTGAAGAGTTGTTAAAAGAAGAAAACCGCCCAGGTTTATTAATGGGTCAGCGCATGTTCGCTAACAACTGCTCTGTTTGTCACGGCACAGCAGCAACAGGTGCTTACGGCTTCCCTAACCTAACTGATAAAGATTGGTTATATGGCGGTTCTGTTGAGACTATTAAGGAAACTATTGCAAACGGTCGTATTGGCGCTATGCCAGCATGGGGTTCTGTTCTAGGTGAAGCTGGGGTGCGCGATATGACAAGTTATGTACTTAACTTATCAGGTGCTGCCGATGTTGACCAAGAAGCAGTAGCACGTGCTAAGCCGCAGTTCCAAGCGCTTTGTATCGCTTGTCACGGCGCTGAAGGTAAAGGTACACAAGCACTTGGTGCACCTAACCTAACAGATAACGTTTGGCTCTATGGTGGTTCTTACGAGAAGATTGCACATACTATCCGTAAGGGTCGTAGCGGTGCGATGCCTGCTCACAAAGACCTTCTAAGCGAAAACAAAATCAACTTGATCTCAGGCTACGTTTACAGCCTTTCAAACAAAGACAAGTAATTTTAATTTGCTAATAAAAAAGCGTTATAACTTTGTTATAGCGCTTTTTTTTTGCTTTAAACTTTTTTAACCTTAAATATTCGTTTTTATAATAGCCACCACTGATCTAGTGTTAAACTACACATAACAAACATAACTATAAAGCAACACAATTGACAGTACAGAACTTAGCCAAACAGTGAGCATCAGCATGAAGCAGATCCCAGTTAGCGACATCACTCCCAGCAACAAAAAGGCCGTTGAAACTTACGACCTCTATTCAAAACGTGAACACATCTACGTTAAATTTTATAAAGGCCTATTCAAGAACCTGCGCATTATTTCAGGCGCTATTATGCTAGTCATGTTCTATGGCTTTCCTTGGCTCCAGTGGGGGGATCGTCAGGCCATTTTATTTGATCTACCGAACCGCCAATTCCATGTCTTTAACGCGACCTTTTGGCCGCAAGACTTTATGTTACTTTCCGGTTTACTGATCATACTCGCCTTTGTGCTATTCGTAGTCACTGTGTTTGCCGGGCGCCTATGGTGTGGCTATGCTTGCCCACAGTTTGTTTGGACTTGGCTTTTTATATGGGCCGAGCGGATCACTGAAGGCGATCGCAACCAGCGCATCAAGCAAGATAAAAAACCAATGACGAAACAGTTATTCTTGCGAAAATCACTGAAACACATAATTTGGCTGGTGATAGCAATCACCTCAGCCATAGCCTTTATTGGTTATTTCACGCCTATTCGCGAACTCACGCCAAGCTTTTTTAACTTTACCCTTGGTCCGTGGGAATTCTGGTGGATCGGCTTTATCGCTGTGGCCACATATGGCAACGCAGGCTGGATGCGTGAACAGGTTTGTATCTACATGTGCCCATACGCACGTTTTCAAAGTGTAATGTTTGATGAAGACACTTTGATCATCTCTTACGATGAAAAGCGCGGAGAAAGTCGTGGCAAGCGCAGCAAGAAGATCGATTATAAAGCCGCAGGCTTAGGTGACTGTATCGACTGTAATCACTGCGTTAATGTTTGCCCTACTGGTATCGATATTCGTGACGGTTTACAAATTGAGTGTGTTGCCTGTGGTGCTTGTGTGGATGCTTGTGATGACATTATGTCACGTGTTGGCTACGAGAAAGGCTTGATTAGATACACCACTGAAACAAGCTTAGAAGGCGGAAAAACGCATTTAATCAGACCTAAGTTGATTGCATACATCGTTGCGGTTGTAGCGATGATGATCTATTTCGCTTTTGTTATCTTTAGTCGTGTACCTATTGAAGTTGATGTACACAGAGACAGAGGCCAGTTATTTATTGAAGTGCAAGACGATTTAATTGAAAACGTATACACCTTAAAAATAGCTAATAAGAGCAACAAAGATCTTATTTACACTATTTCTGTCAGTGGTATTGATGGGATGAAACTTATTAACGATCCGACAATCTCAGTCAATGCGGGTCAGTTAATTGATTATCCTATTCAAGTAAGAGCAAGCACTGAAGCACTTGGGCAACGCAAAACTGATATTTTGATCAAAGTTCAAGCAAACTCCGATGCAAGCATAAGCTCAGAAATAGAGAGTAGATTTATCGCACCAACGTTCTAAACAAGGTAAAATAGATTATTGGCTATCGGCTCACGTCGCTAGCCAATTTTTTTACTGTATTAGAAAACATACGCACTAGCGCAACCAAGCGCTGCGCCCTTCAACTTACATATTAAAGTGAACAATGAAAACTGAACAAGAATACGCCGCAGATCCATGGTACAAGCAGCCTTGGTTGCTACTTGCATTAGTGCCTCTGGTGGCGACAGTCATTGCCGGTACCACCTTTTTAGTTGTCTCTATTCAATCTTCAGACGGTATTGTCAAAGAAGATCACTATCGAAAATCTAAAGGCTATTTTAAAGATTCAACCAAGCAGCAACTTGCCTTTGATAAAAAAATTGCCGCCAATATTGCCATTGACAATATTACGGGGGATCTATCGATCAAACTCAGTGGCGATTTAACTCCGCTGCCAAAACTGCTCAGTATCGACTTTGTCTCGCCCACTCACCAAAAGTACGATATCAACGTTATTTTAAAGCAGGTTGCTGACCAAGCTTTTTACCTAGGCTCCCTCCCCTCTCCTTTGGCAGGAAAGCGCTATCTAATGGTTACCCCACAGGCGCAAAACTGGCGCTTAAGCGATACCATTTTGCCGCCTTATGATTCATTTAACCTTGAGCTGAAAGCAGAGCAACCAAAGTAGTATGAACAGCACTGATGTACCCGATAACCACTGTTATCACTGTTTACTTGTTATTCCTGACCACCTTGACCTAACAGTAATTATTGATGAGAAACCGCGCGCAATGTGTTGCCCTGGTTGCGCTGCAGTTGCTCAAACAATTATTGATAGCGGGCTCGATAATTATTATCGACACCGCACAATCAATGAACTACCTACATCAGCGAATGCGCGTAATAGCAGCGCACTTATTCCTGAAGAGCTCGCCCTTTATAACAGCGAGAAGTTACAACAATCTTTTGTCACACTCAGTGCAAAAGGCACCAAAGAAGCCACACTCGTTATAGAAGGCATTACTTGCGCTGCATGTATTTGGTTACTGGAGCACCATCTTCAAAAACAGCCAGGTGTCGCATCTTTCAGCGTTAATATGACTAACCATCGCGCCCAAATTAGCTGGGACGAAGCGCAAATCCCTCTAAGCCAAATACTCAGTGAGATTCACGACATCGGCTATCTTGCTCACCCTTATCGCCCTGATATTGAAGAGCAGTTGCTAGCAAAAGAGCATAAACGTGCCATGCGCCGCTTAGGGATTGCAGGTGTTGGCATGATGCAAGTTACCACCCTTGCAATTGCACTTTACTTCGGTGCCTTTAGTGGTATTGAAGATGATATTAAAAACAATCTTCGCTGGATAAGTTTGATCGTTTGCACACCTATTGTTTTTTATGCAGCTAGGCCCTTTTTTCAAGCGGCATTACGCGATTTTAAAACACGTCACCTCAGTATGGATGTTCCTGTCTCAATTGCCATCGGCGCGGCCTATATCGCCAGTACCTGGGCGACGATATTTGCCAGTGGTGAAGTGTATTTTGACTCCGTGGCTATGTTTACCTTCTTTTTATTGTTTGGCCGCTACTTAGAAATGCAGGCACGCCACCGTACGGGTCGTGCGGGAAATGCTTTACAAAATTTATTGCCAGAGGCCGCCACCAAAATATTAACCAAAGATGGTCAAAGCTCAGAGCAGCTCGTGGCTGCATCTGATTTGAGTGTCGGGGATACTGTACTGGTAAAACCTGGGCAAACTATTCCTGCTGATGGCATCATTACTCAGGGATATTCCAGTATAGACGAGTCAGCGTTAACCGGTGAATACCTTCCTCAGCGACGCAACTTAGATGACAACGTCATCGGTGGCACAATAAATGTAGAGAACCCACTACATATTCAAATTACTAAAATAGGTGCTCAAACACAGCTCTCGGCAATCGTTCGTTTACTTGAGCGCGCTAGCGAAGAAAAGCCCGCTGTCGCTAAAATAGCTGACTCCATTGCTAACTATTTCGTCGCCTTCGTTTTACTTTCAGCTCTAGTTGTTAGCATTAGCTGGTATTTTATCGATCCGGAACAAGCTTTCTGGGTTACGCTATCAGTACTTGTTGTCACCTGCCCTTGCGCGCTATCTCTTGCAACACCTACGGCACTGACAACCGCCACAGGCACCTTAAGGCAACACGGCTTTCTCATTACGCGCTCACATGTGCTAGAAAACCTCAGTGTTACCACTGATATTGTGTTTGATAAAACCGGCACTTTAACGCAAGGCAACCTCTCTATTGAGCAAACCATTACTGAATTTGAAAAGTCCGAGGTATTAACCATAGCCGCCGCTTTAGAAGCGAACTCTGAGCACCCTATTGCCCAGGCCTTTAAGCCCTATTTACAGAGCAGTGCTAGCAATCTTGAAGTGACACTCGGACAAGGTATACAAGGGGAATTTCAAGGTAAGATTTACCGTATTGGCAAAGCTGCTTATGCATCTCAAATTTTGACACAAGCCGCGCCTTGCCCCCCTGATGATCAAAGCCACTGGCTGTTACTCTGTGATAATCAACAAATCATGGCATGGTTTTCAATTGACGATACGTTACGTCCAGATAGCAAGTTCTGTATTGATTACCTAAACAAAGCTAACATCAATGTACATATGCTCACAGGTGACAGTTCCTCTAGCGCTGAGACACTGGCTGAGCAACTGGGAATAACAAATGTTTGTAAAGGCGCAAGCCCTGCAGATAAAATTAGCTATATCACTGATCTGCAAAAAGATAATCAGCGTAAAGTTGTAATGGTAGGCGATGGCATCAATGACTTACCTGTACTGGCAGGCGCGCAAACATCTATTGCCATGGGCAGTGCATCAGATCTTGCCAAAACCCATGCAGATGCAGTGCTTACAAAAGGCGAATTAGCCGTTATAGTCACCAGTTTAACGCTGGCTAAAAAGACAAAACGTATCATCAAGCAAAATATTGGCTGGGCAATCGGTTATAACTTTACTGCTTTGCCCCTTGCGGCTTTCGGTTTGATACCGCCATGGGCGGCTGCCATTGGTATGTCGTTGAGCTCACTCATTGTTGTTACTAACGCGCTGCGCTTATCGAGCAAAAAAGCCCAGGCAAGTACTCAACAAACAACCCAAAACGCTTAGCCGGTTAACATATTTTTTGTTGACCGAGCTAAACTCAATGCAACTTAGCATTGTACTAGAATAGTACTAAAACAGGATCTTACGATGGAAATCCTTCCCTACCTTCTCGGCTTAACCGTCTTCTTTTTCTTTGGTGCCATTGGTTTCTTTCTGTGGAATGTCAATAACGGGCAATATGATGATTTAGAATCCCCTGCGCATAAAATTCTGTTTGATGATGATGATGACATGATCCCCGATGACAGCAAAATCAAAAAGCCTGCCGATAAATCAGATAACCCATAATGTTTGATAACCTCAATTTAGTCAGTGCTTTTTTACTCGGCGTACTTGGCAGCGCCCACTGTATTGGTATGTGTGGTGGGATAGCATCAAGCATTGCTTTGACACAGACCGCAAACAAAACACTCAGCCTGTTGCTTTACAACATTGGCCGTATTGCCAGCTACGCACTTGCCGGTGCAATTTTAGGTGCTGTCGACTTTCTTTTTCGCTACGGAGCAATGGAAATGGCGCTGCGTACCTTTGCGGCATTTATGCTGGTCGCAATGGGCCTTTATATTGCTCAGTGGTGGCGCGGGCTCACTAAAGTAGAAGCGATCGGCCATAAGCTATGGCGTTTTATCTCCCCAGCAGCTAGTCGCCTCTTACCTGTGAAAAACCTAAAACAAGCTTTCTTGCTCGGTATATTTTGGGGCTGGCTACCTTGCGGTTTAGTTTATAGCACACTGATTTGGAGCAGTGCCGCAAATAGCAGCAGTACCAGCGCCTTGCTGATGCTGTTTTTCGGTTTAGGTACACTACCTGCGATGATGACAACCAGTTTGCTCGCCACACAACTGCAAGGACTAATGAGCAAGCGCATCAGCCAACAGGTAAGCGGTAGTGTCATTATATTATTTGGTTTATACAGCATGCCTTGGCCTGCTATCACTAAATTCATCAGCTTATAGCTTAGGGTAAAAAATGAAAAACATACTGTTTATTTGCGCCCTCAATGAAGAAAAAACGGCGCTTACAAACTTGCTCGGACCTTTAAAGCACACTCATACATTAAGTAAAGCACTGCAAGTATCCGTTGAACAATATCAACACCAAACGTTAACGGTTTATGTGAGCGAGTCGGGCATGGGCAGTGTAAACGCTGCATCAAAGCTAGCTATCATCTTGCAGCACTTTCAGATCGACCAAATATTGCTGATTGGTGTTGGCGGCGCTTTGCACTCAAGCTTAGAGATCGGTGATATGCTGGTCACAGATAAAGTCATTCAGCACGATTACTACTCATCCCTTACCCAAGGCAATTATTTAATGCGCCCGGGAGATCTTATTCTTGATGAACAGCAAAGCCACGGCTATAACCCTGTGCTTGCCTCTACTAATGGCTTGTTCCCCGTCGATAAGCTCAACCATTCACAAATACGCATTGTTAAAGGAATAATGGCCTCAGGAAGTGAATTTGTCGGCACAAGTGAGCGCAAAAATGCTATCCACCAGCAGTGTCAAAAAGCACTGCTAGTCGATATGGAAGCCTGTGGCATTGCGGTTATCGCCAACCAATCAAGCATCCCTTTTGTTGTTGCCAAAACAGTGTCAGATAAGCTCCATGCAGATGGAAGCATTAGCCAAGACTTCAGTCAGTTTTTAGCTTATGCCAGTCGTAACGCGGCGATCATTGCTCAGCTTATACTCGACTTGATTAGCGCCCGAAACCACCACGCTTAAAAATATCAATTAGCGCTCGTTGTCATTCGTAAAAATCAATACAATAGAGCGCTTTCAATTATTTGCTTGAAACAGCTATTTATTACTTAGGGTAAGGACTTCTCTCATGTGGTTTAAAAACATATTATTTTATCGATTCACCGAACAAGTTAACTACAGTGTTGAGCAACTACAAGAAGCTTTTACTGAGCATTGCTTCACACCTTGCAAAAGCCAAGAACTATCACGTTACGGCTGGGTTCCTCCTCACCAAAACATGGGCGAAAATTTAATTTTTCAAAGTGCAGGCGCCTTTTTAATCACGGCCCAAAAAGAGGATAAGCTGGTACCAAGTGCTGTGATTAATCAGCAACTTAAAGATAAAATTGCAATTATCGAGAAAAACGAAGCGCGCAAAGTTTATCGCAAAGAGCAACTCACAATGAAAGACGAAATTGTCTTGGATTTGTTGCCAAGAGCATTCAGCAAATACAGCCAAACCTCTGCCTTAATAGTCCCTCAACATGGCTTTATTGCCGTAGATAGCGCTAACTTTGCGAAAGCGGAAGAACTCCTTAGCCTACTGAGAAACTGCTTAGATACACTACCTGTGAAACTGCCTGATGTTAACCACTCTCCAGGGGTAATGATGTCCCAATGGCTACTGCAGGAAAACTTAATCCCACAGTTTAAATGTTTAGAAGAATGTGAGCTTAAAGAACTTTCTGGTGAAGGGGCTGTTATTAAAGTGAAAGGCCAAGACCTACAGTGCGATGAAATCACAATGCACTTAGATGCTGGCAAACAAGTCACTAAGCTGGCGCTGGAGTGGGATGAAACATTGAGTTTCATGTTACATGAAGATCTATCAATCAAGCGTTTAAAGCCTACAGATCAACTCTCAACAGAGATGAACGAAGAAAACGACGAAGATCCACTGACCCGTTTAGATTCAGATACTGCTAGATTAACCCTTGAATTACAGCGTTTATTACCACAGCTACTTGAAGCTTTTGGCGGCGAAGTTAAACGCTAATAGCCTACCTTTATACGTGAATTTACAGGGTGTAAATTCACGTATTTCTCTTTTCAACAAACGCTACACTCACACTTGTTATTAACTCTTCCCACCGTGCTCCGCTGAAACATTCTCATTAATCGGCACAACCACATTGGCATATTCAGGTTTAGATTGATGAATCGGAAAGACGCTTCTCATCTCTACCGGAATCCCCTGCTCATTAATAATTTGCATATGCTCTCGGCTTAGCTGGCGCGCTTCAGTAACGCCACAAGAGTGGGCAATCATCCCTACATCGTACATCATCTTTTTCGCAAAATGATAAACTCGCTCACTCTTATCTTCTACATCTAAACCTTTTTGCAGCTCAGTATCATGGGTTGTTATCCCGGTAGGACAGGTATTTTTATTGCACTGCAATGCTTGAATGCACCCTAAGGCGAACATAAAGCCTCGGGCAGAAGTTACAAAATCCGCTCCCATTGATAGCGCCCAAGCAACATCCGATGGATTTATCAATTTACCTGAACAGATAATTTTGACCCGTGAACGCAAGTTATAATCCATCAACTTATCAACCACTAAAGGTAAGGAGCGCTTAATTGGTAGCCCCATAAAGTCGATTAAACTTTGCGGTGCAGCTCCGGTGCCACCATCCGCAGAATCGATCGTAATAAAATCTGGTGCACTATGTACACCGCGCTTGTGTACCGCTACGCACAAATCATCAAGCCAGCCTAACGTCCCTATCACCACTTTAAAACCAACAGGCTTACCTGTGGTTTCCCGTATTTGATTGATCATATCTAAAAGATCTTCAACGCTATTAATATCCGGATGACCATTCGGACTGATAGATGCCACACCTTCTGGGATGTTTCGGGTTTTGGCTATAATCGCGGTGACCTTTTCAGCAGGTAGTATCCCCCCTTTACCTGGCTTGGCACCCTGGCTCATCTTGATTTCAAACATTTTAACTTCAGGGTGAGCTGCTACCTCTGCCAGCCTTTTATTACACAATTTGCCACTACCATCGCTGACACCGTATTTGGCCGTGCCAATTTGATACACAATGTCGCAACCGCCTTTTAAATGAAATTCAGATAACGCCCCTTCCCCTGTATTCATCCAAATACCTGCTTTCTTAGCGCCCGTTGATAGCGCCGTGATTGCGGGGATTGATAAAGCACCAAAGCTCATACCTGAAATATTAAACACTGATGATGTGGTATACGGATGCCTTGCCACCCCTTCACCAATCGTGACCGCAGCTGCAGGAATGGCATCTTCTGTGAGCGTCGGAAATAAGCAGTTTAAAAAGAGGATATCACCGGGTAAATTAAGCGGCCTAGTTGACCCAAATGCAACTGTTGCATCAACATCTTTTGCAGCACGATACACCCATGAGCGCTGCGCTCTATTAAAGGGAAGCTCCTCGCGATCTAAGGCGAAAAAGTATTGGCGGAAAAACTCGCCTATATGTTCGAAAAAATAGCGAAACCTGCCAATCACCGGGTAATTTCGCCTTATTGCTTGCTTAGTTTGAGTAATATCAGCAATATAAAAATAGGCTAATAGCAATAACCCTAAGAAAATAAAAACGACAAAAGTAAAGGCGATAATCTGCATTACCGATGTTGTAAACTCACTCAAATCTTGAAAACTTACACCTGACATTATTTATCCTTGCCCAGCTTTTGCGCCGAACCATCAACTAGAAATAGCGTTATATCCACAGCGAAAAACATCGAATCGCTCTGATATGTTGAAGTTTTTTATTATTGTTGTAGATGCTAATACGATAGTTTGAGGGGTATCAAAAAAATCGCTTATTGCGCAAAACCTGTGATACTGGTCGTTGCTGCTTACAGCAGATTGAGAGATAGCTGGGTAAATTATCGCTCTTGATAGTTAGTGCTAAGGAAACAGTGAACAAGTCCTGTACGCCCCGTAGGGTGGATCTCTAAGAGGCTATCTCCTTTGTCAGAAAGCTTGTAAAGGACTCGCCATTCACTTCACTTTCTTTCGTGGGTCTAGCCTCTTAATTATTCACAGGGAACATCTAGGGGCTTATTCACTGTTTCCCTAATCTATCTAAATATCTATTTCGAACGCACGCCTAAACACTTGTAGACACACATCGTGCAAATAAATATTTACTAGTACCTGAATCAGTGACTTCACAGCACCACATTGCACAAGCTCTTGATTCTACAGCGGTTAGAAAAATACCCGCTGAACCTACGGGTGCAGCTCAGATTTTTCAATTCCACTGTAAAGCCAATATCTTGCACTCTGTTCTCACTTTGAAGTCACGGATTCAGGTAGTATACTGTTAAGCCTTGATTTATTTATAATATATAACAGCTTAGCACGCAATAACGGATGCTTTTTATACAGCGATTTGTAAAGTACGTGGCTTTTAAATACATTTTCTTATCAAACATTCATTTTAGATAGCGATAACTCATGAATAAAATAATCAGTGGCCCCATTCTAAGACGATTAGATTCCCAGCAACTTGTACTATGGTGGGTAAGCCATGAAGTTAGCTTGGGTTACTTCGCTTGTTTTAGCAATAATCAGCAACTGATAAATCAGCCATTAGAAAGCACAAGTGTTAGCCACTATCGTATTGGTGAACGCTGTGTGATCCACTTGCTGGACATTGAACACAACTTGCCGCTAGATCAAGTGATCGAATATGATCTCATTATGCAAACTAGCCAAGGTGCGCAAACAACGTTAGCGGATCAGATTGAAGGTTTATGCTATCCAGACCAGCAACGCTGTAGCTTTGTTATTGAATCTAAACTCAACAACCTGTTACACGGCTCATGCAGAAATCCTCACCACCCTAGTGACGATTCATTGATTGCCGGGGATAACAAACTTAAAGCCACATTGCTTGATACCCATAAGCGCCCTTCTATCTTAATGATGAGCGGCGATCAAATTTATGCGGATCATGTTGCAGGGCCAATGCTTTTTGCGATCCATAAAGTTATTAAAACATTAGGGTTATATGAAGAGGCGTTACCAGACAATAAGCTCAATGAGGCAGAAGATATTTTTGGGGAATCACCAAATTATTATGAGCGCAAAGCCTTACTGCCACTCACCGAAACCACTCAGTATTGGCGCAAAAACCAACCGACAACTATCTTCACCAGTGATTATGTTCACAATCACTTAATCACTTTGGCAGAAGTGAATGCCATGTACTTACTGATATGGTCTCCCTGTTTATGGGATGGCATCAACTTTGATGACATGCCTGTAAATGAACAACATGCTACTTTGCAACAATCTGAAAAGCAGATCATCACAGATTTCATCAAAGGCCTCCCCCAAGTACAACGCTTACTGGCGCATATCAGCTGTTATATGATTTTTGACGACCACGATGTCACCGATGACTGGAATTTAACCGCTAAGTGGGAAGATACTGCTTATCACAACCCTTTAGCTAAACGAATTTTAGGCAACGCACTCTTTGGCTACTGGTTATTTCAAGGCTGGGGAAATCACCCGCAGCAATTTAATCAATCGTTTATTGATTGCGCCAATAGCTATCAGCACTCACAAACAGCTAGCGCACAAGATGCTTTCATTGATCATTTATTCGATTTTAGCCAATGGCATTATCAAGTTGATAGCCAACCTAAAATGATCGTGCTCGATTGTCGCACCCAGCGCTGGCGCTCTGAAGATAACGCCAATGCGCCTTCAGGTTTAATGGATTGGGAATCCCTTTGCATACTGCAACAGCAGTTAATAGGGGAAGACTCCGTCATATTGGTTTCTCCCGCCCCAATATTTGGTGTCAAACTAATAGAATCTATTCAGCGCTTGGCCACAATGCTCGGTCAATCTCTAGCTGTTGATGCAGAAAACTGGATGGCTCATGCGGGCTCTGCGAATACAATTTTGAACGTATTTCGCCACTCAAAAACACCGCAACACTTTGTGATTTTATCCGGCGATGTGCACTACTCATTTGTCTACGATATTCAGTTGAGATTTCACAAGAGCTCACCGAAGATTTGGCAAATCACTTCCAGTGGCATTAAAAATCAATTTCCAAGTACGCTCATTAATATTTTAGATAAGCTTAATCGCTACTTATATTCAGTGTACTCGCCGCTTAATCTATTTACCAAAAGACGCGATATGATTGTAAGGCAGCGCCGAGTTGTCGGTAATCAGCAGCGCCGCTTGATTGAAAAATCAGGTTTAGGTTATCTTGAATTGAATGATGATGGATCACCTGAGCGCATTCTAGACCTGCATTGTGATGGGCAAATTACAGAGTTCATACCGTCAAAAGAGCCTTAAGCGCATTTAATCAAAAATGCGCAATTCTCACTAATTATTGCGCACTCGCAAATGCAAGTTTAATGGCAAAAAGTACAAAACTTGCACCAACCCCGCCACCTGATAATGCACTAATTTTTTTACGCTTTCTAAAAGAGTCAGCCAGTAAAGTCCCTGCATAAATGAGCATTGCCAAATACAACAAGCTGAATATTTGAATAGTGATCGCCAAAATCAAAAAAGGAATCACTGGTTGTTGATAATTGGGATCGACAAATTGCACGAAAAAAGACAGGAAAAATAATATCGCTTTGGGGTTTAACAAACTTACTAACAACGCTTTGCGAAACGCTTTCATACCTGAAGACTTTTTCAGCAAGCTGACACTTTGCGCAAGCTCATCATCCCCTTTATCTGCATTTCGTGTGCGCCACGTTTTAATAGCACCAACAATGAGGTTGTAACCGATATAAATAAGGTAACCAGCACCTGCATATTTAATTACCATGAACACTGCAGGGTATGTCGTTAATATGGTGACTGCACCTAATGCTGTCGCCAGTATTAATAAAGAATCCCCTAACAATACTCCTAAAACGGCCATCCAGCCTATACGCTTCCCCTGCTGTGCAGCTAGCGCTAGTACATACAGTGAATTTGGTCCCGGTAGTAAAATTATCAATACCGCTCCCAGCACATAGGTCAAATAATTAACGACTCCAAAATGTTCCACACTACTTTCCTGCTTGATTAATTAAAAAATTTTTAAAGGATAGTTTTTCATCACTCAAAGATTAAAAACATCGGTTTTTATATTGATTTATAAACGAGGAAAATAAGCATATTTGAGCTAACAAGCAAGGTTTTTATGTATCGCAAAGACTAAGGAGCACACGATCAAGCCCCAAATCCTCTTCATAGATAACTAAGGAATAGATCACGGATAAAACACGCGTTGATTGATCTATCTGTGATAAGTAATTTCACAAAGTAGACACAACTGCAACGACAGAACGAGTAAAGCCAACAATAGCTACTAAGCTTTCTCCAAATAGCCGCGTTAAAGGCCTTTTTTATGAATATTGAATGGTTAAATATAGATACTATGTATTGGCCAGAGTAAGCTTGTCAAACATGCACTAAGTGTAGCGTAGCTATTCAAAAGCTCCATTTCTTACCACATGTTATTTGGACTTTGTTGGAGTATTGCTAATGTCATGCTCCCATAATACTTAAGGAGAGAAATTCGTACCATGCGCGTATTAGTGGTTGATGATGAAATTGATATTTTGACAACGATCGCCGATCAACTGAGCTTAGAGAGTATCCTTGTTGACTGTGCTTATAATGGTGTACAAGCAACTAACCTTGCCCTTGAAAATAATTATGATGTGATTGTACTCGACATCATGATGCCTAAATTAAATGGCATTGATACCTGTCAAAGAATGCGAGCTAATGGCTGTATTGTGCCTATTATCTTTCTCACAGCAAGAGACACCCTACAAGACAAGATTACAGGGTTTAATTCTGGATGTGATGATTACCTGGTGAAGCCATTTGCTATGGACGAATTGCTGTGCCGGATTAATGCATTAAGCAATCGAACCTCAAGGCAATCAATTAGTCAAACCCGGTTTGGCGAGTTGCGACTTGATATAGACAGTATGTTGATCTACCGAAACGAGAAGCTCCTCAATCTCAATCACATTCAATATAAATTACTTAAACATCTAATTATTCACGCGCCCAAAGTGCTCACTAAAGAGCAACTAACCTATGAAATTTGGAAAGATGAATTACCTGAAAGTGATTCGCTTCGCAGTCATTTATACCAATTACGCAAGATCATGGACAAACCTTACACTTTTGAAATGCTAGAAACCGTCAGAGGTAAAGGCTATCGATTAATTGAAAATAGTGAGTCTTAAACGTGAAAGTAAATTACAGACAGCGCTTTGTCCTAGCATTAGCAGGCTATACGTTTTTATTAATATTCGTTGTTTTCGGAGGATCCTGGCTATTAACGGAATATTTAGAAGAATCAAATGACAATGATTTTTCTCTGACTTCAAATCAACAAATTCTAGCAGCATTAAAAGAGCATACAGAATCAGGGCATACAATAAAAAGAGAGCAGTATGAGATTTCTAACCCTTTAATATTAGCGGCATTGAAAGAACATGAGGCATTAGGTCATTCTATTAAAAAAGAGCAATTTGAAATTTACTCAGCTACTGAAGAGCTACCTAGCCAGATAAGAGGATATAAAAACTTTGGTATGTATCAATTAGCTAATGAAAACTTGCTAATTATTGGCCAACATGCTGAAAGTAGTAAAAAGTATTACCTATTACTAGGCTTTATGAAAGGAAAATCATTCCTTGAGGAGGAGCTAGAAGATATAGTTTTGGTGGTAGCTGCTACCATTTTCAATACAATATTAGTTATTTATTTGGTGCTATTTATGGCCAAAAAACTCACTTTGCCCGTAGTTGAACTGCAAAAACGAGTCCGCGAAATAGATATTGACTCCAAACAACTTCCGCTGCTTGAGCGTGATGATGAAGTAGGACTACTCAGTAGCCTCTTTAGTGATCTTATTATTAAAATGCGCGAGTTTGCACAGCGTGAAAGAGATTTCACCCGGTTTTCGAGTCATGAACTGAGAACACCAATCACGGTAATTCGTGGAAATTTAGATCTGCTTGCTAAAACAATTCCCGACTCTGATATTAATCAGCGAATTTTGAAACGCATGGATATCGCCACCAAGCGAATGAATAACTTGATCGAAGTGTTTTTATGGCTTGGGAGAGCAGATAAAAATGAGGACTTGTTTCCAACACAAGTCATCACTACAGCATCATTACAATCTTTAATCGATCAAATCACAGATACGCTGGCCGAGCATGAGAAGGCATTATTAACTATACAAGTGAATGATTTTTCCTGCGAATTAAAACCATTAATGCTAACGATGGTACTCGATAACCTAATTCGCAATGCCCTTAAACACGGGGTAGATGATATCAACATTACCGCACAATCAAACAAAATTACGATTGCGCATCAAACTCTAGCGAGCACTAGCTCTGAGAATGAAGGAGAAGAAAAAAGCACTTTAGAGGGGGATAGTATCGGTTTACAAATTGTAGAGCGTATCTGTTTAGCTAACAATTGGGAGCTGAAAATCATAGCTCGCGAGCAACACTTTAACGTGAGTATGACTTTTGATTGATACCAAGCTATTTAAACAAATAGCTTTTCACTTTAGAGCCTTCTGTAACTGTCCATTAAATTGTTATTAATAGCTGAACTCTCACCTTCACCTTAAACCTTTCACCTTTCAAGTCGAATCTACAACCTTCTAACGAGCTAGCTAGGCAAACTGAGCTCGCGAGTTAAACTCATGTTGGTAAGACTTTGCAAGTAAATGCTGCACAGCATCAAGCACTTCATTAACACTAATTGTATTAATGCTTTTATGAGCATCACTTTGAATTAACTTTGCGCCCGAGCGTTTAAGGTACCATTCATCAATGGTTGACGGCGCATCAAGTCGTTCATTTGAAAACAAACTTACCATGTCTACCGCTTGTATATGGGCTAGATGAGAGGGGCCACAGTCATTGGCTATCACAAGTAACGACTGCCCTATGCAATGATATAATTGCTCTAAATTCATATTTATATGAACTGTAAACTGAGTTAACTTATGTTTATAGTCTGCCTCTTTCTCACCTAATAAAAATATAACCTCAATATCTGAATAATTTTTTTGAATTTGTTGTGCTACTTCCAAATAACTATCCAAGTCCCAAATTTTATGCTTTTGCCCTGCCCCTGGTATGATGCAAACCTGTTTTTTACGTGCTCTACTTTCATCTGCTATCACCGCATCAAACAGCGATAAGTAGTTATTGGCCCTATAAATACTCACATTATTATCTGATGTCTGATCATAGAAAAGATTAGTGAGTACACTTGAAAAGCCCACTTTTTTGCCTTTAGAAAACAATGCTACTATCCAAAAGTGCCAAAGCGATTGTTTACGCAAATTAATCGTAAGATCCGCATTAATCTTTCGATACTCTTCTAAGAAGTGGCCTTTGGATTGCTCAATAATCACATGATCGATACTGCCTAAAGGCAAGAGTGCTTTTGATATTTCCGACTTACTAAAGAAATGGATTTTACTTTTGGGATATTTCACTTTCAGAAAACTTATCAGTGGAAGGTGTACTATCTGCGCTCCTAAGAAAGGCCTATTCTGTGAAATAATGACAATATTTTCCATTTTCTATCTCTCGCTTGATGAGTTAAATAGCAAGCTGAAAATAGAACTTAATGCGTCATAAATAGTTTTCAGCATACAACAATCAGCTTGCTTAACGAGAGCATCATAAAACTGAGTATGTGAAAAGGAGGTGAAATACAGTGCGATATTCGCAATTTAAATACGATGAAAAATTGCACTAAAGAGGTTATAGATTTAACCCCAAGATTCTCTATTAGCTAACAAAAAGAGGAAAAATAAATCACCTCTTTTTAATCAGCAAAGGTATCTTATATTTACTCTGAAAGTTTAGCTGTAAGCTCAGCGATTTGCGCTGTTGCAGATGCTACAGAACTAGCTTTGGCTTCTTCACTACCCGCCATGTTAGGGCATTGAACAAACGTCACTTGAGATAAACCAACAAAGCCAAGTACTGTCTTGAGATAACCTGTTAAGTGATCCATTTTGCTATAAGGGCCACTTGTATAATCCCCACCCGATGCCACTAACACAAAAACCTGTTTACCTGTAAGTAAACCTTGAGGTCCATTTTCAGTGTATTGAAAAGTGCGACCAACACGTGCAATTTGATCGATGTAGGTCTTTAATTGTCCATTAATGCTGAAATTATGCATTGGCGCACCAATAACAATAACTTGTGCCGTTTCTAGCTCATCCACCATCTCATTTGAAAGAGCGATTAGCGCTTGTTGATCCGCAGCTAAACTTTGCGGGGGAGTGTAAAAAGCACCAATAGTTTCAGCACTCAATAAAGGTACTTGCTGGGCAGCTAAATCACGCTCAACCACGTCAACACTGCTGTTTTTTTGTGCTATCTGGGCAACGAAATCAGCGGTTAATCGTCTTGTGGTTGAGTTATCACCCATTGGGCTTGAGTTTATCTTAAGTATGTTCATTTATGTTCTCTCATTAATTTATCAGATACATTTTCTAATCTTGCTATTTATGAGCGCAGCATACATTATTCACAAAATGTAATTAATACCCCATTAGGTTAAGGATATTTTCCATATGACTATCAATAATCAATTATTCGATGGCGTTATCATATTTTGTGCAGTGGTAGAGCAAGGCAGTTTCAGTGCTGCTGCTGTTGCATCAGAGCACTCCACTTCTTATATCAGCAAAACAATTAATAAACTGGAAGCACGACTCAACACTCGGTTACTCAACAGAACAACAAGGTCTATTAGCTTAACTGCAGATGGCGAACTTTTTTATCAACATTGCCAGCAGTTAATAAAAGATGCGCAACATGCACAAGCATTTAGCCAAACACTGGAGCCGGCTGGCACGTTGCGCATTAGTGCGCCTTTAAACTACAGTGTAAATACTTTAAAACCACTCTTTAACCAATACCTACTTCGCTACCCTAAAGTCACGTTAGATCTAGAGTTGTCAGATCGTAAGGTTGATATAGTGAGTGAAGGATATGATTTAGCAATACGCATTACTCGAGAAATGGAGGACTCTAGTTTAATCATGCGAAAGATTGCCTCTTCGCGTATTGTCACTGTTGCCTCTGCGCAATACTTAGCAAGTCATCCTCCGATAAATCACCCAGAACAACTCAAGCAACATATCGGCATTCGCTATTCTTACGCTGCGAAGAAAGATCTTTGGGTCTATTCAAATGGCACTGAAAGCTACAATGTTGAAGTGCCTAGCAACTTCACCACCAATAATGGTGAAATACAACTAAGTTATGCATTAGACCATCTAGGGATAAGTAGAGTCCCTGCATTTATTGTTCAAGAACATTTGGACAATGGCAACTTACAGACAATTCTTGATGAATATGAATGCGATACGGTCAATATTTATTTAGTTTATGCCAGCCGTAAACATCAAAGTACTAAGCTTCGTACCTTTATCGACTTTCTCGTAGAAGAGGTGGATAAGCTTAAAACCTCTAACTAATTCGTCTCTTCAACGCTAGCTTTCAAAGCTGAAACCCAAATTTATTTACAAATTTCTTGATATAGATCTATTTTTTAACTGCTTCCCCTTTAATTTCCTGTTGATTATTTTTTATCTGCTATTTATTGATTAGGGCATTAATTTTCAGCGCACTAATTTAACGACTTTTTTGGAACATCTTTTAATAAAGGTTTTATAAGTCTTTAGTCAAACAATGGCTCAGAGGAGAAGCAAATGACCAAAAGCCAACACCAATCGATCCCTCAGCCAATTAATAACGAGATACGCTTAGGTGAAAATCAATTCATCGTTAGTAAAACCGATACACAAAGCCACATTCTTTATATCAATCGCAGGTTCATGCAGATCTCAGGTTTCACAGAGGAAGAGTTACTCAATCAACCTCACAATCTAATTCGTCATCCAGATATGCCCAAGGGCGTTTTCAAACTGCTCTGGCAAACCTTAAAAAAAGGCGATGAGTTCATAGGTTACGTTAAAAACATTTGCAAAGATGGCTCATTTTATTGGGTGTACGCCCATGTTACGCCAGATTACGATAGCAAAGGGGAGCTGATGGGGTACTACTCTGTCCGGCGAGCCCCCACAAGAACAGCAGTAACCACAATTGATAAACTTTATACACAAATGCTCAGTGCTGAAAAAAACAAACAAGGAGATCAAGCAAGTAATGCATCAATTGCTCTTTTAGAAGCCTTTTTAGCAACTGAAAAAAAGAGTTACTTTCAATTTGTTCATCAACTCGATAATGCAGAGACCTCCGCATGACTAGCACCCCGACTCAACAGCGCAGTTACCAAAACAAGGTTAGCGCCTCGATTCCCTTTTTAAAAACGCTGTGCCAAGCCACCTTGATCATCAACTTATTGGTTACACTGGGAGCTTTTATCATCATTCATTATTTCCAGCTCGCCACTGTTTGGTTTGCTATCCCAACACTGCTGTGCACCCTAGTTACGGCTTTGGCCTATAAACTCTCAACTTCAACATTCACTATATTACTGTCAATCAATAGCAGTTTAGAAGCTGCCAGCGCTGGCGATTTTAGCCGCCGCATTATCCGTGTGCGTGGCATGGGAGAAATTGGCAAAATTGCTTGGGAGTTAAACGATTTAATGGACAGACTGGAAGCCTATTTTAAAGAGGTTAAAAGCTGCTTTGAGTATGTATCCAAAGGCTCTTACGAGCGTAAAACCATGTTTAAAGGTATGCCTGGTCAATTGCGAGACTCCCTGCAAACAATAAACAAAGCTATTGATCACATGTATAAAGGCTCGCAACTTATGGGCGAGAACGCACTGCAATCTGAGCTACAACACATCAATAATTATCACCTGATTAAAAACTTGCGTAACAACCAAGACGACCTTAGCCAAATATCTAACACCATTGATACAGTTGATAGCATTGCCAGTAATAACGGCGATTGCGCTAATGCCAGCCTCAGTGATATTCAACAAATGAGTGCTAAGCTCAATGACATAAATGTCAGCATCGGAGAAGTCACAAAGGTCATCAGTGAGCTGGGAGAAAATAGCAAAGAAGTGTCGGCTTCGCTCTCTATCATCACCGAAATTGCTGATCAAACCAGCTTACTAGCGCTTAACGCTTCAATTGAAGCTGCCAGAGCTGGGGATCAAGGGCGCGGATTTGCAGTGGTTGCCGATGAGGTCAAAGCGTTATCTAATCGCACTAAAAATGCTGCCATTGAAGTACACACTACCATTGAAAACTTTAGCTCGAAAGTACACTCCATGCTCGATAAAGCCGCAAGTTCAAATCAAGCATCCAGTGAAGTGGGCGAACAGATCACAGGTATACATGAGAAATTTAAAGAGTTCGCTGCCTCTGCGCAAAAAATCAAACAACAGATCTCTTTCTCTAAAGATCTATCTTTCAATTGCCTCATAAAGGTTGATCATCTGATCTATAAGCAAAATGGTTATTTATCCATAGACCACTCACGGGAGCGAACTAAAGAGCTTGAAGAAATTCAAGTTTCTCACCGTGACTGTCGTCTCGGTAAATGGTACTACAATACTGATAGTAACAGCTTCTCTATGACTGCAAGCTTTGCTGCGCTTGAAAATCCTCATGCACAAGTCCACCAACTCATTCAGCAAGCCAGTGCAGCATCCAAGGGAGATTGGCGTAACGACTCAGCTGCCCGCAGTGAAATAATCCAACTAATGTCCAGTGCTGAGGAGCAAAGTAATAAGGTCTTTGAAAAATTAGATGCTATGCTTTCACAAAAATACGCATAAACAATGCACAGCGATTAAACTTTATGCCCTTGCAGAGGTTGTGACGATTTTAGGTTATGATTGATACACAGAATTGACTATACTTAGCGCCGCTAGAGGGCATCGCTTTAGAGTGATAATGCCCTTCCTTATCGCACATTTTAAATATTTACTGACTAGGACACTTTAACATGCAGATCGAAATAGCTGCCAAATGCTTGGCGGAACTCGGCCACCCTACACGCTTACAAATCTTTCGCTCTTTAGTCAAAGAAGGTAACCAAGGTGCCCCTGTTGGTGATCTGCAATCAACATTAGATATCCCCGGCTCAACCCTCTCCCACCATATAACTCGGCTCATCTCTGTAGGCCTTATAAGCCAACGCCGTGAAGGGCGCACTTTATTTTGCATAGCACAATACGAGAAGCTCAATGAATTGATGAGCTATTTGCAAGATGAGTGCTGTATTAATGAAAAAGATGACGCTAATACACAGTGCGTTTAAAGCCTATTGTTTACTTTGACCCCTTAAATGAGCAGTGTTGAATAACCAGTCCGACAATATACATACCATCTAAACCGCATAGAAAAGCTCTTCGGACTACTCTGGAAATACAATGGTAATAAGGTATTTCACAGCATATTTGTTGCTCTCGCGATCCTGACTATTACTTCCTGACTATTACTTCCTACTTAGGACTGCTTTCTTTGCATTGTTTATGGATGAATTGCCAACATGCAACTCCAGAAGTGATTGGAGATAAAAATTAGTTGGCATCCTTTAAATTACTCTTGCTGAAATACACAGCTGTTCAACCTATCAACGAAATATCAACAGCCCCTTACACCTCAAATCTGCAGTATTTAAATCTCGCTCAATTCCTACATTCAAACTTGAAAACTATGATTTTCACTCTTTTTGATAAGGCATCAGCTTAAAATTTTCTGATTTAACCACTTCTTCATTTTACTTATTCACTGTTTTGACTTATATTTCCAATATTCTAGAAATATAGATATTTAAAACTTACACAATGAGAGAAACCCAATGTTTGATGTAATCACCTTTATTAATCAGCCAGCCTTTTCTGCCAAGCTCTATGAAAGTGGAGGGATGTTCGTACAGCTTTTCACGGAGCTAACGGTGCTATTCCTCGTTATTAGTTTTGCGGTAGCCTTGATCAACCAAAAACTGCCCGCTGAGAAAATTCAGCGGATTCTCGGCGCACATCAAGGGCGCGGTTATATTGTGGCAGCAGGCTTAGGGGCGGTTACCCCTTTTTGTAGTTGCTCTACTATTCCGATGTTGATTGGTTTATTAAAAGCGCGTGCAGGCTTTGGCCCTACTATGACGTTCTTATTCACCTCTCCTCTACTCAACCCTATTGTGATCGTGTTATTTATTCCTGTGCTGGGGGCTGCAGTCACTTTTTGGTATGCCATGCTCGCACTCACCGTTTCTATAGCGGCAGGGTTGTTTCTTCAATTCTTTCAATTCGATCGTTTTATTAAACAAGATATGCTGCAAACGCCTAACGGTGGTGGCTGCAAAAGCGCTAGCACAGCAGATATAAATAAAGCTTCTACTCAGCTTTCTTGGTCTGCTGCATGGGGTGAAAGCTGGTCAATGTTTAAAACGATGTTCCCGTTCATGTTGATTGCTATGATTATCGGCGCATTAGTACACGGCTTTGTGCCAGCTAGTTTTTTTGCGGAAGTTGCAGGGGCAGACAACCCTGCTGCTATTCCAACTGCGGCATTAATTGGTATTCCATTGTATTTAAGAGTGACTGCTCTGCTACCGCTTATTGGCTCTTTTTTAGCCAAAGGTGTGAGTATGGGAGCGGTTATCGCTTTAGTCATTGGCAGCGGTGGGGCGAGCTTGCCTGAGATGATTTTGCTGCGCCGTTTATTTCATTGGCAGCTGCTGGTGGCATTCTTAGTGGTAATCTTCTTTATGGCGATTATAGGCGGGTTTGGCTTTAACGCTTTCTTTGGTTAGATTAAATATTTTTAGCCTGATGGAAGAGACTAGAAATAAAAAGCCATACATATAGACACTTAAAGTATGGCTTTTTAGATCGGCTCTTTTTCCCGATTACAGTAAGGCTTGCTCTATACCTTGATAACAGTCATCTAAGCCCAAAAAATGCCAAGCTTGTAGATCATTCTTGCGGGCAGCTTGAACATTCTCTAGACGATCATCGATAAACAAACATTGGGTTGGGATTAGCTGATAACGCTGGATAATACATTGATAAATACTGTCATCCGGTTTCATGCATTTTTCAATTCCTGAAATGACAATACCTTCAAATAACTCGAAGAATTTATAGTCTTTTACATGCTGATAAGTTTCAACAGACATATTTGATAAACAATAAAGAGGGATCGATTGATCGACCAACTTTTGCATTAAAGTAACTGTGCGCTCTATTTCAAGCAAAGAGCGTTTAGCGGCAAGTATCGCTTGATTGATCTGCTCATCACTCAAGCTTGAGCGGCGTTTAATATTGCTGATCACCTCACTTTCACTTAGTAAGCCATGATCCATCGCTAGCCAGTCATCGTGACTAAATAGCTGTTGATCAAGTTGCTGCTGTATATCTCGCTCAAAAGGGAGTGATTCTAGAACACTAGGTACATGCCAATTTAATACCACATTCCCTAAATCAAAAATGGCAACTTTACAGTCTTGCAGGCTTATTTCGTCCATGTGCGCTTCTTTGTTCAATTGCATATCACTCCTTTGTTTTGCAATGAAGTTTTTTTACATCAACTGGATACCATTTGCATCAGAGCGCTTGGCGATGCTTCGAATTATAGGCGGCTCGTTTGCAACAATATCAATCAAGTGGTTTAAACACTTTAAACTATATTGTTGAAGCTTCCCCTCATGGGTAATGACTGCTTGTGTATTCTCTTTGATATAGTCCAAATAGCTCGCTTGTTGATAAATACGAAACACTGGCTGGGGGTCTTCACTGTCCGTATTAAGATCTGGTAAGTAGCTTTCATCAAGTATGTTGTAGGCGATATAGCTGTCAAATATCACCTCATAAATACAAGTCTGCTTATCAGGATCTGGTGCAGGTATCCCTAAAATTTCACACATCAAAGGATCTAACGGTCTTTCTTCACCATCAAAGCTTCCCTCTTCGATGACTAAGCGCAGACTATTATCTTGGGGTTCACTAATATTGCCTAAGTAAATACAGCTATGACTATTAATACTTTCAAAATTTTTTATCATGGAGTGATCTAATACCGTTCAATTATGTGTACTTTACTGCAAAAAAGCCTAAGGTCAAAACAACCTTTTATTAATTAAGATCTTATCGATGAATGGTCCAAAGATTTTGCCTGTAACCGCTATATAAGACAGATCAGATAGAACGTATAAAGCCCCTTTAAAAGAAGCGCTTGGAAAGCGTCTATTATAACAACTCACAGATAAATTAGATAAGCTATTCCAGTATAGACCCGATACGTCTGCTAACAATCACTGCTAAGGCTAACCCTCTGAGCTAGCAATAATCCTTAAGGTCAACCTGCGTTAATGATGATTTTATCTCGTGACCTAATTTCTGCATTTGAGTACTAGGTTCAACTAAATCAGGTATTTGCACAACATTCAGCCCCGCATTAAAAGCGGATAGCACGCCATTTTCTGAATCCTCAAACGCCAAGCATTGCTTAACATCTAGATTGACTTGTTGTGTAGCATGCAGATATATCTGAGGATCCGGTTTACTCTTTTCAACATGATCACCTGCCACTATGTGAGAGAAGTAATCAAACAGCTCGGCATTTTTAAGCTTCACACAGGCCAGTTGATAGTGAGTAGAGGTTGCAAGCCCTATAGTCAGTCCACGGGATTTTGCCTCATCTAGCAACTGGATAACACCGGCTTTTATGGGCAAAGCTTTAGTTGTGACCTCTTTTAAATAGAGATCATCCCAGCATTGGCGCAATTGTGTGTAGGGAAAGTTAGCATCATGCCCCGCTCTCAATATTTGCTCAGTCTGCGCCATATTAGTGCCGATGCATTGCAAGTAAACATCTTTGTTTACAGTGCAATTGAGCTCTTTAGCCGCTTGCAAAAAGCAGGCTAAACTGCGCCTTTCTGTATCAAGCAATAAACCATCCATATCGAATATCAATGCTTTTATTGTCATGTTTTAATCTCAATAGCAGCTTAAGTGCCACAAAATGTGGTGTAGCTTCCAAAGTTCTCTGGGGCGGCTTGGGTTAAATCTGCAAACTCTAAACGCTCATTAAAAGGATCTTCTAACGCCTCAAGTAACTTTTCGAATTCACTATAGTCAGCTCGTTGCTCAGCCGCTTCTATCACTTGCTCAACTAAATGATTGCGAGGGATGTAGGCAGGATTCCTCCCCAGCATCGATATCTTAATATCATCAATCGTTTGTTTTTCTAGATCAATTCTGGTGCGCCACTGCTGATGCCAATCGATGAAGGCTTGAAACTTAAGCTGTTGTGACTCTTTAAACAGTAATTTAACAGCACTTAAATCTCCCGCTAATGTTTGTGATAGCGCTCTAAACAATTGACTGTAATCTAACTTGTTCTCTGTCATCAGATCGAGCAACCCTGTGATCAGCTGCGTATCACTCTCTTGCAGGGAGCTAACTTGTGCATCGGCAATAGATAAAGCGGTTAATCCAAGCTTTGCACGCATCAGCTCTAACCAAAACTCATAGTAATAATCATCAAATCGTTCTAGCGCTTGTGTTGCAAGCTCAACGGCTTGTGATTCATCACTATTAATAAAGGCGAGTAAAGTTTCAGCGAAGCGCGCCATGTTCCATTTGCCAATTCTCGGCTGATTATCATAAGCATAGCGTCCTTGTGCATCGATCGAGCTGAACACTTGCTGCGGTTCATAAGCATCCAGAAATGCACAAGGCCCATAGTCAATGGTCTCCCCTGAGATAGTGCAATTGTCAGTATTCATCACACCATGCACAAAGCCGATACTCATCCATTTTGCAATCAAGAGTGCTTGGCGCTGACAAACTTTATCAAGTAATGCCAAATAGGGAGACTCACTATCCACCAGCTCAGGGTAATGGCGTTCAATGCAATAATCAGCTAGGCGCTTGACGCTTTCTTGATCGCCTCGCGCAGCAAAAAACTGGAAAGTTCCAACCCGAATATGGCTAGTCGCTACGCGCGCTAAAACAGCACCTGGAAGCAGTTGGTTGCGCATGACACGCTCACCCGTTGTAACAACGGCTAAAGCTCGTGTTGTAGGCACCTGTAAATGATACATCGCCTCTGCAAGTAAATACTCACGTAAAACAGGCCCGATCACTGCCTTACCGTCACCACGGCGCGAAAATGCTGTGCGCCCAGAGCCTTTTAGGTGAATATCGAAACGCTCTCCATGGGTATCAAGTACTTCGCCTAGCAGCAGTGCTCGCCCATCCCCAAGCTGCGGGTTAAAGTTACCAAACTGATGACCCGCATAAACTTGCGCAACGCCTTCAGTGCCTTTAACTTGCATACCACCTGCTAACATTGCAGCTAGCTGGCTATCATTCAAATTTTGTGTCTTTAGCCCTAACTGCTGAGCAAGTGCTTCATTAAGTTTAACCAGAGCAGCTGAAGGCGCCTTCTCCCCTTGGCACTTAACATAAAAACCCGTCAACTGATCTACAAAGCTGTGATCAAAATGTAAACCTGAATCAAGCTCTTGAATTGACTCTGCACTGCTACTAACACTCTCGTTATTTGACACTTTGATCACCTTTTATTCATCTCTCAAGTCGACTCTATAGCCGGCTATCTATAATCGATTATTTAATCGCTCTTATCCGATGAACTTACATTTATATGTTGTGCCAGTGAGTGGAGTTCACCCTTTTAGCAGTTGTGTGTTTTAATCTTGGCTTTTTAATACCCAATCTGGGCGCGGGAAATGGCAGGTATAACCACTGGGGAATTTCGCTAAGTAATCTTGATGCTCTGGCTCTGCAACCCAGAACTCTGCAGCAGGCACGACTTCAGTCACAACTTTATCAGGCCATTGGCCAGATGCATTGACATCTTCTATCGTTTTAATTGCAAGTTCACACTGAGATTTATCGTGGTAGAAAATCGCAGATCGATAAGCGGCGCCAATATCATTACCCTGTTTCATTAAGGTACTTGGGTCGTGTATTTGAAAGAAGAACTCTAGTATTTTTCGATAGCTGAGTATCGCTTCATCATAGATAATTTCAATAGCTTCAGCGTGCGTGCCATGTGAGCGATAAGTTGCATTTTTAACATCACCGCCCGTATAACCTACTCGAGTAGATACAACTCCCTCCATCTTGCGGATTAAGTCTTGCATCCCCCAAAAACAACCGCCTGCTAATGTAGCTTTCTTATGTGACATTCCCGTCTCCTAAAACTGATCTGGTTAAAAGATTAAGCGCTTTCTACTTGGCTAATAAATTGCCCGTAACCTTGCGCTTCCATTTGCGCTAAAGGAATGAACTTTAATGAAGCAGAGTTAATACAATAGCGTAACCCGCCAGCCTCTGCAGGTCCATCTGTAAACACATGACCGAGGTGACTGTCCCCTTGCTCTGAGCGCACTTCAGTGCGAATCATCCCGTGGCTGCTATCTTTAATTTCTTTAACATGAGCATCTACTATAGGTTTTGTAAAGCTTGGCCAGCCACAGCCCGACTCATATTTATCAGCCGAAGCAAACAACGGCTCACCTGAGACGATATCAACGTATATGCCAACTTCTTTGTTACTGAGTAAAGCACCCGTACCTGGGCGCTCTGTACCATTTTCTTGAGTTACTCGGTATTGTTCGGGAGTAAGTGCAGCAATTGCTTGGGGATCTTTTTTATAGGCTGTCATAGTGACCTCTTGTGATGCCAATCATCACGCATTTCAAAATGCGCGTTGTACTTTTTATTAATGTGTAGCCATTGACTATAAAGCGCTTTAAAAGATCCGAAGCTGTGCTTAAGAAATCAAAAAAGCTAAGACATTTTCGCAAGTTTCATGATTTTTTCCAAACCTCTTTTTCACATAGGCGTTTTTTGGTCGTTTTAAGTAAGTGCAACCAATACCTTAATACCATTTGTATCTTTGATAATATCACCTCTGCATAGCTTTTATTAATACAAAAGAACAGTTAATAATATTTTATCGATCCAAGACTTTATCCTACTCTGTTTACATCAACTAAACAGATTCTCACTTGATGCCGTAAGCGACATTACTTTTAAATCATTTAAATTCAATGCTTAAAAGTAGTTATACAAAGTCAGCATCAAGTATAAGCCTAAGGATAAAAAACATGGCAATTGAAAAAACAGATACTTTAGTTATCGGTGCAGGCCAAGCGGGTGTTGCGACAAGTGAGCATTTAAGCAAACTTGATATCCCCCATATTGTTTTAGAAAAAGATCGCATTGCAGAGCGCTGGCGTACAGCGCGTTGGGATTCTCTGGTAGCAAATGGCCCAGCATGGCATGACCGCTTCCCAGGCCTTGAGTTTGAAAATGATCCCGAAGAGTTCGTCGGTAAAGATCAGGTTGCTGATTATTTTGAAGCCTATGCCATAAAGCATAACGCACCTATTAGAACTGGTGTCGAAGTGCTCAGTGTTGAACGCTTTACAAACCAATCCGGCTTTAAAGTTGTCACATCACAAGGTGAAATTCATGCACAACGTGTAGTTAGTGCTACTGGCCCTTTCCAAAAACCGGTGATTCCTGCCATAGTGGCAAATACTGATCATATTACTCAAATGCATTCAACTGATTACCGTAACCCTGAACAGCTTGCCGATGGCGCTGTTTTGGTGGTAGGTGCAGGCTCTTCAGGGGTTCAAATTGCAGACGAGCTAAGGGCGTCTGGCAAAAAAGTGTACCTCTCTGTTTGTGCACATGGACGCCCTCCAAGATCTTATCGCAACCGCGATTTTGTTTGGTGGCTAGGCGTACTGGGTGAATGGGAAGCTGCGGCAATGAAACCCGGTACAGAGCATGTCACTATCGCTGTAAGTGGTGCAAATGGCGGCAAAACCATCAACTTTAGAGAGCTTGCCAATAAAGGAATGACACTGGTTGGGCGCACTGCTAAATTTGACAATGGCACCCTCTATTTCGATAACGACTTAGTTGAGAACTTGAATAAAGGTGATCAAAATTATCTTTCTGTACTCGATGCTGCCGATGCCTATATAGAAAGCAATGGTTTAGATTTACCTGAAGAACCCAGTGCAAGAGAAACCTTTGCAGATGCACAATGCATCAGCAACCCAATACGCGAGCTTAATATAGCCGACGCCGGTATTTCAACGATCATTTGGGCAACGGGCTTCGCACTTGATTATAGCTGGTTAAAAGTAGATGCATTGGATGAGCAGGGAAAGCCTAAGCACCAAAGAGGTGTGTCTGCTGAAGCGGGGTTTTATTTTGTAGGCCTGCCTTGGTTATCACGTCGTGGTTCAAGCTTTATTTGGGGGGTGTGGCACGATGCAAAATATATTGCTGATCACATCTCGATACAGCGCCACTATTTAAGTTACCAAGATGCTTCACAGCGCTAGCAGTTATAAATATAAATCGATTTACAGGAGCTTTAAATGCCCACTCATACACGCATTCGTATGTTTAATACCAAAGAAACTTACCCTAACCAAAGCTTAGATAATGATTTATGCCAAGCGGTAAAAGCAGGCAATACCGTTTATGTTAGAGGCCAAGTAGGCACTGATTTTGAAGGTAATTTAGTTGGCCTTGGCGACCCCGCTGCACAAACTGAGCAAGCGATGCAAAATGTCGCGCAACTGTTAAAAGAGGCAGGTTCTGATTTGAGCCATGTCGTAAAAACAACCACCTACATCACAGATCCACGCTATCGTGAAGCGGTTTATCAAGTTACCGGAAAATGGTTTAAAGGGGTGTTTCCGATTTCGACAGGTCTTGTTGTACAAGGTTTAGCTCAACCTCAGTGGCTGATGGAAATTGATGTTATTGCTGTTATTCCTGAAGACTAGCTGCTCAGCAATAATGATAGTTAGTAAAATAACGCCCGACTCTGCGAGTAGGGCTTTTTACGTTTAAAAGAATAACAACAAAAGGATGCATCTATGACATTTTCAATCGCGGCAATATGCCCAGATACTGGTGCACTAGGCTGTGCCATCACCTCATCCAGTATCTGTGTGGCAAGTCGCTGTGCGTTTGCTAAAACTTCCGTCGGCGTTGCCTTAACACAGAACATTACGAATCCGGATTTAGGCCCTCTCGCGTTAGATAAACTTTCCCAAGGGCTATCTGTTGATGAAACTATGCTGTTTTTGCACCAGCAAGAGCCACATATCGAGTGGCGTCAATTAGGTATAATCGATAATCTAGGCAATAGCGCTATACATAGCGGTGCTCAATCCCTTGGTATTTACGCGACTGCTAAGGGCGATAACTGCTTAGCAATGGGTAATTTGTTGGCCAACGATAAAGTACCTCAAGCAATGATCGATGCTTTTACCCACAGCAGTGGTGATTTAGCACAGCGATTACTAAGCGCGCTGCAAGCCGGGCTAACTGCTGGGGGCGAAATGGGCGATATACACTCTGCAGGATTATTAGTACACGAAAGCGCAAACTGGCCAAGTGTTGATTTGCGAGTCGATTTACAAGTTCATCCTATCGCACAGCTACAAATATTACTGGATGACTATATGCCGCAAAAAGAAGCTTATATTACCCGTGCAAAAGATCCTGCTAATGCCGAGTCTTACGGTGTACCGGGTGATCTGTAAACGCAATTTTCTTCAATAAGAGAGATGTATGCATAATAAAAATAGTTTATCGATTTTAAGTGACTTGATTGCTTTTGATACTACCAGCAGCCAATCAAACTTTGAAATGCTCGAATATATAGAAAAGTATTTGCAGCAACACGGCGTTAGCTGTCAGTGGGTGCGTGACCCACTACTGCCAAAAGCCAACCTTTATGCCTCTATTGGCCCCGATGATCAAAGAGCAATTATGCTCTCTGGGCACACAGACACTGTTCCAACCACTGGACAAAACTGGCACTACCCAACACATCAGCTCAGCTTAAAAGACAACCGAGCCTATGGCCGTGGCACAACGGATATGAAAGGCTTTATTGCCTGCGTATTAGCAGCAGTGCCTAAGATGTGCCATGCCGATATTAAAACACCTATTGCCCTCGCATTCTCATACGATGAAGAAATCGGCTGCATTGGCGTAAGACACTTGCTGGATCAGTTATCTGCACAGCCAATAAAACCACTTGCTTGTATTATTGGAGAGCCGACTTCGATGAAAGTTGCCGGCTCACACAAAGGCAAAATTGCCATCAAAGTCACTGTAAAGGGAAAAGAATGTCACTCTGGTATGGCGCCACTAGGTGTTAATGCCGTCAATTACGCTGCAAGACTCATTGTATGGTTAGAACAACTCGCCGAGAAAAAACGCACGCAAGGCCCCTTTGATCACGATTATGAAATCCCTTACAGTACAGTCCATACAGGTACTGTTGAAGGAGGTGTCGCCCTCAACATAGTACCTAAAATCGCTCGCTTTGTTTTCGAAATTCGCAACATCGCTCAAGAAGATTCACTGCAGCTAGTCGAGCAATTTGAACAGTATTGCCAAACGCTAGTTGATCAAATGCGTATAATCGATGAGCAATGCGATATTCAATTAGAAACACTCACTCAATACCCGGGATTAGCCAGTGATCACTGTGACAGCCAAGCTGCCATTCAATTTGTGAAGCAACTCGCTCAAGAGCAAGAATCTGCCAGCATCAATTTTGGAACTGAGGCAGGCCTTTTCAGTAAGCACCTAGGAATCCCCAGCGTAGTATGTGGCCCAGGTAGTATGGAGCAAGGCCACAAACCCGATGAATTTATTACACTTGATCAACTAGAACATTGTGATTTATTTCTCTCTCGCCTCATAAGCGCTTTGTGTGAGCAAGATTTCACTATTGCAAAAAAATCATGAAGATTGCGATCAGGAGTAAATGTACACAGACCATTCACTCCTAATCTTTAAGGGATGCTTAGCAATCAAGATACTTATTTACATCACTAAACTGCGCTATGTCGTCAATTTTTGACTTGCCTCATCTTCACTCGCGTTTTTAGCGCTCTTCTCTGTGGGGGCATAGAACTTACTCGTTACGTCCTTAGCTATTTCTCAAATGCTGTTTCAGTAAGCTCGATAACTTTTTCTTTCAACACTTCAATGAAAGCTAAAGCCGCAGGCGATAACTGTAATTGAGAAGCTTTGGCAATACCTAACTTTAATGGCCTTGATTCACCTCGCAATGGTATGGCGGTTAAAGCAGAGCCATCTAATGCTTTTTTATTCACCATGGGCGAGTTGAACAATGAGTAACCAAATCCATTACTCACAAGCCCTCTTACCATCCCCAAAGAGTTCGCTCGATAGGCAACATTCGGTTCTACGTTATGGCTTAAAAATAACGAATAAAAGTATTCCCGGCTTAACGGCCAATCTAACAACACCATTGGATGTTCTGCTAATTGTGTCAAACTCAATGACGAATAGCTCGCTAACGGGTGATCTTCGCTGAGCACCACATAAACAGGGAATTCAATAATAGGCTCAAAATCGATATTTTTAGCAAGTTGTAGATCATAAGTAACAGCGATTTCATAACTGCCGTTAGTCAGCAAATTGATAATATCTTCCTGATGGCGCTCATCACACTCTAATGTAACTTGTGGGTACATTTGGAGAAACTGGCTCATCACCACCGGCATTAACATAGGAGAAAATGTTGGAAAGCCGACAATCTTTAAAGACCCTGCTACATCTTCCCCAAGGGTACGTGCATACTCCCCTAATGCTTGAGCATCACTGAGTAGCTGCTGTGCTTTACGCAAAAAATTTTGCCCAGCAGAAGTTAATGATAAACCTTGAGCATGGTGGCGTACAAAAAACTGAAGCCCCATGGTTTGCTCTAAATGCAGTATTGCCGAGGAGATCGAGGGTTGAGAGACATGCAAGCTTTGAGCCGCTGCTGTCACACTAGAGAGCTCTGCAGCTTTTGCAAAATAACGCAGTTGTTTTAAAGTAAAATTCATAACTTGCTCTTGATAGATGATATAGCAAGGAGACGGATGATATACCAAAGATAGACAATCAAATAAGCCTTTAAGATTGTGTAACTTAGCATAGAAAAGCAAGGCTTATATTATAAAATAATACTTATAAATGGTTGTGAGTAAATAGCTTACTCATGAGAATAATTGATGAGTGACTAAGACATTTAGAACTTATTGATAGCTCTTTGCCTTATCTATTCTTTGTTGAGTATCGGGATGGGTAGATAAATATTGCAGTACCGTATTTTCAGTACTCTTACTATTTTTACTGCGCTCACTAGTACGAGCTCGTTGCTCCATCAAAATTTCCATTGCTTGTGCAAACGCCGCAGGTGATTTGCCCAATGCAATAAGATGCTTAAATGCATACTCATCTGCTTGGCTTTCCATTTCTCTAGAGAAGGCGTTTTCCCATAGCGCAGCTCCAATACCTAAAAACACATCAGCAAAACCATCCATATCGCCGAACACAACTGCCAGTGCAATAGTATTTGCCATAGAGTGCGCTACCAGTCGCATACTGTGTTGGTATTCAACATGTGCTATTTCATGTAATAAAATCGCAAGAATCGCATCAGGTTTGTCTTCCAATAGCTGCAATAACTCGTCAGTTATCACCACTTTTCCATTTGGAAGTGCGAACGCATTAGCGCCAAAGTAATCACTTTTAAAGAAGTGGATTGTATATTTTTTCTTATCTAATGCGAGTTGCTCTAATGCCATATTCCATTGCTTAACGACTGATTCTTGCAAGGTTTTGTCTAACTCAGTTTCTTCTAAAAACGCTTTTTCTATCACATAAAAGCTTTGATCCCCCATCGAGATCGCAACACTATCAGGTAATAATCGAACGCTCATCTCTGCCATTTTAGGTATAACAACTGTCACAAACAGCCAAATAAAACAGGGAACTAATACTGTACACACTATTGCCGTTAACCAGCTACTCTCGAGTTTTTCAGCCTTAGATTTTAATGGGTTTATCCTATCTTTGCTGCTCGCGGCAATAAACTTACCACCATCCTTAAAGACAATTTCAAGAGGCACACCAGGTACTCTTGCAGCAATACTTAAACGTGTTTGTATTGAGGTGACGAGCACTTTATCGCAAAGCACTACATTAAACACATCACCACTTACGGTTAAACTGACTTCTTCTGACTGACTTGTCGCGGGATAATAATAAACGCCTGCTATTGTTTGAGTCATTTCAATCCTTGGACGGTGCAGTTCTTAAAGAAGATAAAATCATTGCTAAGCAATCGAAAATTCATAGCAGCGCACAAAATAATAGTTTGCTAAATCAAACATCACTTTGTGCACTTATCAAGCAATCAGTTAAACAACTGACATACCTAAATCAAAAGCTTCAGCAGTTTCACTGCCTACTGATGAATCTTGTCTAGACTTTGTATCAATTGCATTCGCAGCTTTTGTATTAATTTCCACTTGGGTACGCTGCGCAAAGAAGCGTGCACTGCGAATAGCTACCCAAGGAAAGGCGAAGCCTAAGCTACAAATAAGCGCCAGCATATTAGTCACTTCCAAAAAAGCATAGCTTGGAATAGTAAAAGATGACTTGAATTTAGCCAGCCCTTCAAGCTCTGTGTTTGCCAAAACATGATTGCGAATCTGAACGATAACAACTGCGCGCATAAACGCGAATGTCGCTAAGTAGGCAACACCTACTAAAGTTAGTGTAGAGGGAGGAAGCGCTGAGAAAAACTGTAATCCTACATTGCTTGTGGCAGCAAATGCTAACGCGAAGATAACTCCTACAAATGCAGCCAAAATCAAAAATGCGATTAAAAACGTTTTGTAAAACTGCCCTGTACTTAAATTAGTGGTTAGTTTTGTTTCACCGTAACTCGTATTGGATAAAACGAAGTGCTTAATTTTTTTGAGCACCCAAGGCATCGCCAAATAAAGTGTAATAGCACCCAGAATTGGTAGTAATACGAAGTGCACAAATGCACCGCCATAGGTTCCATGAAAATCAAATCTTACATTTCTATAGCTAATCATCTGATTATTAAAACGCAAACTTTGCACAATTATCCAAGGCATAGCAATCAGCAGCAAAAGACTCAATATAATCCCAAGTACAGGGTTAAAGTTAGTCACGAGTGCATAAATCACAAAGAAAATAATCGCTAAAATTCTACCGCGTAATATTTGCAAAGGCTTAGCGAGATATGAAAAGACATGCCCATCAAGTTTTGTATTACTGTAAAAGTAGTTGTTTGTGCGTACCGTTGCCCAAGCAGAGTAGATACCGAATGTGATAATACTCAAAAGTACGTTCACAATCCAAATGCCAAAGAAAGTGGAAGCTTTTCCTGAAAACTCTATATTGTTACTAATATATCCCTGTGCAGCGTTGCTATGGTCTTGGCTATCCAGCGCCTTATCCGTATCCATATTTTTTCCTTAATTAAATCAACATTAAAACCCATTTTTAAACACAAACATCTACCGCTTCATTTGTGAAAGCGCGATTATACTCAAGGTTTTTGTTTTATATATAAGACAGAATCTCATAAATTTAATATTAGGTAATGATTAAGGAATATTTCAAATTACAGGGGGGGAAATAAATTCAGCGTTTAACGCTAATCAGATGAGGGGCAAAAATGACAACATCGATTATCAGGCGACCCCTACAATAGATGTGCAAACATAAGCGCTTAGAGCAACACCAACGGTCAACAGGTAAGCACTTATAATGTAGATGTAATTCATAGTTTCCTCATTTTAATAATCGATACGTTTATATGATTATCTATTCGTTTAAAGTTCTGTTTTGGTTTCACTTTTTTCAATTATTTTTGCATATTACCTATTATTCCGGCATTTATTCCAACATAGGTAAATGACCAGTTTTAACCAATATGATGGTTTCCTCTTTCACAAAAGGATGGTGCTGACTCATGTGGGGGCTGCGTATCCATGTTTGCGCTGGGTACTCTCCGTGCTCGTCACAAAAAGTGCCGCTTAATACAAATATCTCCTCCCCTCTAAAATGTCGATGTGGGTTAAAGACTTCACCTGCTGGCCATTTTACAAGGGCTACGCTCTCACCTTCAAATGAGTGCAAGGGCATAACTTCTAAGCCCCCTTGACCCGCTAACCAAGGTTGTTCCAAAGTATTAATACGAACTTGTTGTTTATCCTGTGCAGAGAATTGATTGAGCTTTACGAATATTTCACAACCATCTTTACTAAAAGGGGCGTGCTCACTGCCCGGTGGATTGCGTATATACGTACCCGCTGGATTATCCCCAAACTCATCCGAAAACGTGCCTTTAAGTACGAATATTTCTTCCCCTGCAGGATGTGGATGGGTTTTGAAATTGGCATCTGCTGTGAATTTCACGACGCTAGTGGTATGGCCACTTTCTTTGTCTTCACGCTCTAAAGGTTTTCTAAAAACAGTAGGAGATGGGCTAGCTTGCCATTCTTGCTGTGCACAATGGATGACTGAGCGTTCTGCAAAATTCATGTTAAACATAGCAATCTCCGTTGTTTAAAAGTTAAGAGTATCTCTAAAATTAAACCTGAGACTCCCCTTAAAACTATCCTGAATCCGTAGCTTCAATGTGAGAACAGAGTGTAAGATATTGGTTTTACAGTGGAATTGAAAAATATGCGCTGCACCCAAAGGTTCAGCGAGCATTTTTCGAACCGCTGTAGAATCAAGAGCTTGCGCTATGTGGTGCAGTGAAACCACTGATTCAGGATTATTTTTAGATAATAGTTAATGACATTTTATATGGAGGCTTTAAAATTCTTTTAAAGTCCTTTTATTTTAAAGTTTCTCTCTTGTTAACAGGAATTTACATGGCAATTATTGTTTTGAGGACGCCGCGACTCGATATTGGTTTACTCACCCCAGAGGAGTCTCACCTTCTCAAACGCTATTTGTTATTAAATCAAGAGCACTTAGCACCTTGGGAACCTGTGCGTGATCCATCCTATACCACGGATTTTGAAATTAAGCTGCGCATTAAAAGTGCCTTACTGGGTTTTAAGCAACAGTCTGCTTTTCACTTTGTTATTCTCAATAAAGCACATGATGAAGTGTTGGGCGTGTGTAATTTTGCCAATGCTGTACGCGGTGCTTTACAAGCTTGTCATTTAGGTTACGCAATTTCAGTGGATCACCAAGGACAAGGGTTGATGCCAGAAGCACTGAAAGTTTGCATTGAATATATGTTTAAAGAACAAAAGTTTCATCGCATTATGGCGAATTACATTCCCACTAATCACCGCAGCGAAAGTGTATTGACGAGTTTAGGCTTTAAACGTGAAGGCTACTCACCTGCCTATTTAAAAATTGCAGGCAGGTGGCAAGATCATGTATTAACCGCATTAATAAACCCCGCGGATTAACTTCGCGGGGAGTAGTAAGTTACAGTGCTGCACTCAAGGTTTTTAGCACATTGCGGTATTGCTCTGCACTGCTATCTTCTAAATGATGACGACCATCTTCAACAACCCAGTTGCCCGCAACAAATACATCGCGAACAGGGTTTTGATGGCTGGCAAAAATAAAGCTATCCAATATGTGCTGGCTTTGATGTGCAAACAAACTCACTTTGTTTTCATCAAGCACTAACAAATCTGCTTTTTTACCAACACTGATGGAATCACAGTTACGTCCAAGGCTTTGTGCGCCACCTTGCACTGCACGTTGCCAAAGGTTGGCACCCACTGAAGCTTGCTCTGATGTTGCTAAAATAGCGCGTTGCTGCTTAATTAAACGCTGTGCATATTCCAACCAGCGCAGCTCTTCGATAGGGTTCACTGAAATATGGCTATCAGAACCTATCGCAATCACACCGTCATCTTCTAAGTATTCAGTGGTCGGGAATATACCATCGCCCAAATTCGCTTCTGTGGTTGGGCAAATACCTGCTACCGCTTTAGATTTAGCAATCCCTTGGCGCTCACTTTGGGTTAAATGTGTCGCGTGAATCAAGCACCAGTGCTGATCGACATCGATGTTGTCATAAAGCCACTGCACAGGTCTTTTTTGGCTAAATGCCAAGCTGTCATTAACTTCCTGTTGCTGCTCAGCAATATGAATGTGAATAGGTGCGCTAGCATCTAAGCTTTTCACATGGCCTAAAATATCATTGAGCATCGGCAAATCAGTTGCACGTAGCGAGTGCGGGGCAATACCTACCCGAGACTCAGCATATTCTTTACTTAAATCAAAACAGTTGCTGACTAACTGATTGAACTGATCTGCATCATTTATAAAACGACACTGCCCAGGGTTTGCAGGCTGTGAGCCAAAACCACTGTACTGATAAGCCACTGGCAAATGCGTTAACGCAATACCTGCATTATCAGCAGCTTTGAAAATCTGAGAGGACATTTCTGCCAAATTTTGATAGTGCTTACCATCTGATTGATGATGCAAGTAATGAAATTCACCGACATTGGTATAACCAGCTTTCAGCATTTCAATATAAAGCTGAGTTGCAATAGTTTGTAATTGATCAGGGTTAATTTGACCCAGAAAACCGTACATCACCTTGCGCCATGTCCAAAAACTATCTTGACCTTCGCTACCCTGCTCACTCATACCGACAAACGCGCGTTGAAAGGCGTGCGAGTGGCAGTTACTCATGCCCGGTATAACAGGCCCCTTTAATCGAGTAGCCCCTTCTTCAAAGCCTGAGTTAATGGCCGTTATAACACCTTCTTCAATCACTAGCGTTTTATCACTTTGCCAGCCTGTGTCAGTAAAAATTTGTTGTGCATATAATTTCATTGCTTAATCCTTATTCACCGCTTTGTTGGCTGGCGAAGTTAAGTAGGTGCTGTACAAACTGGCGTAATACCTTTTTCACTTGCTCTGCATTGTCACTATCAAATTGGGTTTCTGCGCTATTCATGTAAGTGCGTTGAGAAAGCTCAAGTTGCACCGCATGAATATTATTTGCAGGTTGGCCGTATGCACGAGTGATATAACCGCCTTTAAAACGGCCATTAATCACTTGAGAATAAGGCTGGCAATCAAACTGCGCTAAGTGATCTTGTAGCGCTTGTGAACAACTTGAGCCATCAGCTGTGCCGAAGTTAAAATCTGGCAGCTGACCTTCAAAGAAACGTGCAACTTGTGAGCGAATAGAATGCGCATCTAACAGCAGCGCAACACCGTATTGGTCGCGCATCTGCTCAAGCGTCGTGGCAAGTTGATTGTGATAAGGCTGCCAATAAGTTGCAATACGACGAGCAACTTCAGCTTCATCTGGCTGTTTACCCTCTACATATATAGCTGAAAAATCAAAGCAGCTGGTTGGGCAAAGCTCTGTACTTTGTGCACCCGGGTAAAGGTTCACACCTTTAGGGTCACGATTGAGGTCAATAACAATACGGTTATAGCTCGGCTCTATCGTATAAACCCCCATCTCTTGGGCGAAATCGTAAAGTACATCAATACACCAATCGGTATCTGGTACCGCTAAGCCTTGCTCTGTCATTACGTGCTTAATTTCTTCTGCAATCATCTCGCCGTTATGAGGCATACTGATTAATAACGGCACGCGACCTGTTGTCACCTTACACACTTGCACTGACATTTTTTATTCCTATTTCAAGCAGAGTATTCCCGTTGATTACTATTTCATCAACAAGCTGCTAGGTTGTATATACAATCAAAATTTAATTCTAGCTATTTTTACGAAGCATTTAAATGCTTTAGTAAAACTTTATTGTCTGGAATGTTTCACGAACAGATCTAGCTCGCAAATTAATGATGAAAAAATTTAACCAGTATCAAGCTTGAAGGGGTAATTGAGTGTGCTGTTGTGATTGATAACGGTGCTTTTTCAACATTTACCTGCAACAAATGATGCTCAGATAACAGGCAATTATCACCGTTTAGGGTGATTGATAAGCCACCGTTTACGACAAAAACAACCAATAAATCACACTCTATCGGAGTTTTTTCAAGATCATTGCTTTTAATAACCTCAACTTGATGCCGTCCATAAGTGCTATCACTCATGACATTAAACATGCTCGCGTTATCTTTATTTGGCAAATGGCAGCTCACTGCATCTTCACCACTGAACGCTATATGCTTAAGTGGCGTTAAGGTGTAACTGTTATTGAGTGATTGTGCCTGTTTACTCTCTTTTGAAGTGCTGATCTCAAGCTGCACTTCACTGCCTTGCAACATCACCTGTGTTCTATCAATACTTGGGAAGCTTGAGTAATCGCCATCTTCTGCCAAGGTTGCCATGCTCAACCGCCAGGCAAAAGCGCTCTCATCAGCAGAGCCCTTTTTATCCTGCTTAACTAGCTCAACGGTTGTGCCGCGGCCATTTTTCCAACGCTGTTGTGTATAATCTGATGGGGTAAATATCTTGTAGCTAACTGTTGTCACTGACTTTTCCTTTTCGACAATATCTTACACACCTTTTTTGAGTTCAACCGCCCAAATTAAAGGGCATCTCACGAAGGTGGATTAAACATTATCAATCGCGAAAAATATACATTCAATAATGCGTTAGCTATATTTTTTTCTGCCAGTGTACATCTGCCTCTTTAATAAATTGCTGCGGGTTTTTAAGCCATTTTTCGCGTACATCTAAGCTGTAATTGAGATAGAGCTTATTATCAATGATACTAAAAGCATAAGGGTCGGATGAAACCACCAGCCCATAAGACATCGCGTAGGCACAATAACCACCGTATTGCGGTAAGTACTTTTCAGGAGACTGCTCAAAGCGCTGTTGGTTTTCTAGTGATGCGAAATACCAAGTGCTATTACTGTTTTGCACACTAAATTGTGCAAGACCTTGAACCGCTTTGTTTTCAGTAAAGTAGGCAACCGGATCAAAACCACGCAAAGCCCCCTGCTGCGTTTGGTACACTTTCTTACCATTTAAGGAGCAAGCGGACAGCAACAGCACACTCATCAGCACCGCGATTTTTGCGACTGTTTTTGCCTGCACTTTTGTGATTACATTTACCAGCCGTGATCTACTCTTTGCCATCACCATCTATTTCTCCTTCATTTGCAATATCAGTTAACGCTTTATCAACTAACCTTCTAACCTTCTGACCTTCTAAGCTATACGCCTGATAGAGCTATTTAGAGTCATTAAAAAGTGCAGTGTTTTATTTTTGAGCATTAAAATAAATCTAAATCCGCGACTTCAATGTGAGAACAGAGTGTAAGATATTGGTTTTACAGGGGAAGTGAAAAATCTGAGCTGCACCCAAAGGTTCAGCGGGCATTTTTCTAACCGCCGTAGAATCAAGAGCTTGCGCTATGTGGTGCAGTGAAATCACTGATTCAGGTTAAAAGCACGATTGAGTGTTGCCCAGCAATAGTGAGCAGTGCTAGTGTATTTTGCATTATTGCTTAAACCTATTTAAAACCTACTTAAACCTTACATAAGTCTCTCATTCAATTGGAGTTATCTGTGCCTTTATATTCGGCGTTTAATAAATTAACGGGGTTCGTTATTCTTGTATTGCTGTTGGCCATCAGTGGCTTATCGCAACTCAGTAGTAATGCGAGCTACCTTGCTTATTTTGATAAAGACAGCCCTTTAGTGAATGCACATTTAACCAAGCGTGCTGACTTTTCAACACATGATCAGTTAGTGCTTATTTTGCACAGTAAAGACCAAGCTCCTCTATCCAATACCGCGAACTTCTATAAACATTCAAAGCGGTTAATCAATGCGCTCGAAAAGCTCAGCAGCGTTAAAAATATCAACAGCTTCTTAAAGGAGTACCGTTGGCGCAACAATGTTTTTAGCAAAAAGAGGCAACCTGTCTTGCTCAGCGAAGATGGCAGCAGCGCTATCATTTTGATTGATGTAGCACTTGACGATAATAAAGATGCCAAGCAGATACTTAACTTTAATAATCAAGTTAGTCAGCTTGTTGATGAACAGTTTGATCGCTCAAACATCAGCCACTTTCTCAGTGGGGAGCTAGGTTTGAACAATGCCTATATTCAAACACTGCGCCATGATTTGAAACGTTTTTTACCTTTACTACTCATCACAATGTTAGTTGTTTTAGGGCTTATTTTAGCGAATTTCAAATTATCTCTTGGTATTTTCTCGATTGGCCTTTTATCGACCTTGGGTGCTTTAGGTGTGATTGGCTGGCTCGGTTATTCACTCACATCCATTAATGCCTTCACCCCTATCATAATCATTGGTTTATCGATAGTAACCAATATGCATAACTGCATCGCCTTTTATCAGCGCTTAGTCACCGGACAAGATAAGCAAGCGGCACTGACAAATAGCTTTTTTGAAAATCTAACTCCCGTCACTATGAGCTGCTTTACTACAGCCGCTGGCTTCTTGTTTTTGATCTCTAGTCCTTCACCACCTGTGGTGGTGACCGGTATTGCCAGTGCTATTGGTATCTTATTCTCATGGTTACTGAGCATCACTTTGTACCAGACAATGCTGTTGAAGCTCGCACCTGTTAAGCTCAATAAAAATAGCTTAGCGCAGCGTTTATGGCAGTGGCCAAGTGTGTCTTTTTTAAAGCGCTACAGCCGAGTGATTATACTTTTAGCCTGTTTAGCTGCCGCTTTAGGGGTAGCTGGCATTTCACAATTGACCATCAATGATAATGTTTATCGCTATTTCCCCAAAGATTATTCATTTCGACAATCTATCGATCTTTTAAAAAAGCAGTTTAACGGGGTTATTAATGTCGACTATGTCATTCAAGCTAAAACCCACTCATCTGAGCAAAACCCCATTCCTATCACAAGTTGGTCAAAGGAGCATTGGCAACAATTATCACGCTTTAGCGATCACCTTATCCAATCCAAACATGTAACGGCTCTCTATCCATCACAGCAACAATTGGCGCAGGAGCAGATAAAAGCGTTTTATAACAAACAAAATACATCTAAATCTGGATTACATACGTACATTGATAAACAAGGGCACCAGCTACGTCTGCAGATAAAGCTCAACGAGCTTTCATCTAATCAGCTACTGGCATTTGATAAGGCCATTTCACAGTGGGTGAAAGATCAGTCATTGAGTGAGCTACAAATATCACAAGGCACCAGTGCTGATATTTTGTTTGCCAATTTAAGTGACAACAATGCCCGTAGCATGTTGGTTTCTTTATTGATTGCATTAACAACCATCAGCATTGTCAGCGGTGTGTTGTTAGCTTCAATAAAGCTTTGTGGGCTAGTATTTATCTGTAATTTTTTACCGATAATTATAGCCTACGGGCTTTTAGGATTAACCGGTGGTTACTTAACTTTAGGTAGCACTGTGGTGATAGGCATGATTATTGGCATTATTGTAGATGACACGCTGCACCTATTGTTTAAATTTAAAAGATACAAACAGCAATCTAACATTAATGAAGCATTAGCTAAGCTGCAACAACGAGTTTTTTCGCCGGTTATTCTCAGCAGCCTAGTAATTATATTAGCGCTCGCTGTAGGCCTAATCTCTGATTTTAAACCGACATTTGAAATCAGTTTATTTAGCATTGTCGTTATTATATTAGCGTTACTCACAGATATTTTGTTACTGCCTTGCTTGTTAGCAAAACAACTATTTGCGAGTGAGATAAATACTACCCATGAGCATAGAGAATTAGCACAACATGAGAACAATGATTAATGCGTTGCTTTGAGCTTCCTCAAGAGCCTAGCGAATTCAAACTCGCTAAACAGCGCTTGCTCAATTCTACACAACATCCCATTGCAAACTGGCTTGAGCAATTTGGTAGTACAGCGATGTTGGCTAGCCAATTAAAAAGCTTAACCAATGAGCAAAGAAGCGCACTTGCTAAATTAATTCCCTTGCTACTTTGCGGTGAACAATCTGCTGTACATATTTTTAATCAAGAATCTATGCGCTTATACCAAAACGTAATTGCTAATAATGATCAACAAGCGCAATTAGATTACACGCAAGCACTCACTACACTTGCCAATATAGAAGCTGATGAGCGTTATCACGAGCAAGCTTTACAACATATTTTAGCAGCGCTACCTGCAGATAAAGAACAACATAAAATAAAGCGCCAAGCGCAATTGTTTTATACTCAGATAGCTCATAATACGGCAACTCTAGCTGAGCATTTTCAAATGATTGCCAAACTTGATCGCTGTGTTTGTATATTGATGGACGCTGTTAGCAAAAGCAGCCTGCAAGGCACTGAGCTTGCCAAACTGTTTGAACTGATTAAAAAAGATGAGGCTAAGCATGTTGGATTCGCCAGAAAGCATAGCCTGCTACTGCAGAGTCATGATGCTAAAGCGGCCACTGAGCAGTTAAGTTTTGATGTGCAATCGCGCTTAGTGTCACTATTAAAAACACACAGCGCCACCTTCGAGCATTTACAAATCGATAGCCAAGCGCTGTTTGAGAGGCTACTCTATCAGCCTTTTAACCAACTTTTTCATCAGCAATCTTCTTCTCTCCACCAGCCTTTGCAGGACTTTAACGAATGAGCGCTATAATTTCACCGGCAAAAGTCACGTTATTAGGATGCGCCAACGCTTTTCCTAATCAACTTGTTAGTACAGAAGCCCTATTAGAGAAACTACAATTTCACTGCTCAAAAACAATGGCGCGCCAAGCACGCTTTATTGCTAAGCGCTTAGGTGTAGAAAGTCGCTACCTTAGCCGAGATCTCGATAAAGCAGTGTGCGTTGCAAAACCTTCTGCGATTGAGCTATCAAGCCAAGCAATTAACAGTGCTAAAACGGCCGCCAATTTAGCTGATAATCCCTTTGGCTATTTACTTTCGCACACAGCAACTCCCCACACACTGTTGCCATCCAATGCAGCATGGATTAGTGATGCACTCCAATCAACAGCACCTTTCATGGAACTTAGGCAAGCTTGCACAGGCTTTGCCAGTGCATTGCAAATCGCGGTACCTATGCTCAACCAAAACCCATCAATGGACCCTATCTGTATTGTCAGCGCTGAAACAGGATCGGTTTTTTTTGATATCAGCCCTGAATTTATTGATACCCAGCAATTGATTAATTACGTACAAATGGGTGATGGCGCATCCTCTGTTATTTTAGGCGCAGATGATGGCACCAATAGAAAAGTCATCAGCCACTGTTTTTCAGGTCATATTGGTATCGGCAAAGCCCCAGGGTTCGAGCTGATCGGTGGCGGCTCTGCTCAACCGAACTGTGACAAAGGACTCCCCTACTTCGCCCACAATGCCACCAGCGTGAGAGCGCAAGGTGAAGCGCTATTTTTTGAAGGTATTGAAGTAATTAAGCAACAAGGTTTTAGCCTCGATGATTTTAAATTTATCATCCCCCACCAAGCAAATGGCCATATTGATACGCTCTTGAGCAAACGCCTCAACATAGAACAAAGCCGTGTTATCAACACCGCTAAGCAATGGGGAAACTTGGGCTCTGTTGCAATTTGGGCAAGCTTAACTCAGCTTATCCAGAGCGATCAATTATCCCCGGGAGACAAAGTATTAGTGTTAGGCGCCGAGGCAACTAAATATATGTATGGGGGCTTTATTTATCAGCATTAGATGCGCTGCCTCATAACGATTAAGTTTCAGGGACGATTTATTAGTCGACACAACTTTTCAAAGCTAAACTTACTTTTCTTTACTCATCAGCATTTAAAGGGAGGAGACTGCAAAAGAAGCTTTGTTAATCTGTATGGTATAAGTTGAGTTAAACCTTTTCACTCTCAAATATCTCTGCAATCTCATATGCACGATCCATGTGTGGATCAAGTGATGGATCGCTAACCTGATAATCTGTAACCATACGAAAGTCCATAAATAGCTTTCGTTTAATTTTGTAGTGATGCTCTCTATCTTTATTCTTTAGGATATTGAGGGCACCTCGAACTTGCTTCCAGTTTGGGGCGGCTGTAACAGGGCGAGGAACGAGTGGCGTGTAAACCGTCCCAGCAGCCGCTGGTTGCGAACAACACAATCTTGTTAGCGTTTTTCTAGATACTCAGATAAACCATCAGGGTATAAGATTCTTTCGTTGTTTATAAAATCTTTGACGTCAATCCATTTTGATTTAAAAGGAATTCCACCTTCATTACACATAACCTCATCCATTGAATATATTGTTTTATCTGTAAAATCAGCACTAAACAATAAAACTATCTCATGACCAGCAGCAGCCTCACATGTGAAAATATTTTCGAATGTAGTGATATATTCAATATTCTCTAGATCAGTATTCATTTCTTCCTGAAATTCACGCTTTAATGCAATATGCCCCAACTCTCCAAACTCTATACCACCTCCAAGAGGTCGATAGAACTCTTCGTTCTTTATTGTATCAAAACACTCCATTACAAAAATTTTACCTTTGTTTTGTATTAGAGCTATGGAAAGAGGTCTGATATTCATATGTGCCCAATATTGCTAACGCCCCTCTAATAAGTGAGCCACGGCTGTCGTGCGATTTTCTCAGCAAATGGCATGACAACCTTGGTGAATCTTTATTTAGAGGCTTGTTACATTTCGTTTACGCTATAGAGAAGTTGACTGCGTGCACTCGAGTTAGATTAACATTCTGCTTTGCATGCCAAAGATCATAATTATCTTGCATCGAAAGCCAACTTTCGGGTGTACGTCCTAGTGCTTTAGATAAACGAAGTGCCATTTCCGGCGAAACTCCACTTTGCCCTTTCAATATACGATTTAACGTTGAAGATGCCACATCAAGTTGTTTCGCCAAGAAGCGGCAACTGAGGCCAGATGGTTCCAGATAAAGATCATAAATGAACTCTCCCGGGTGTGGTGGGTTATGCATATTCATTAGTGATAGTCCTCGTAGTTTAAGATAAACGCATTACCATTAATGAATTCAAAAGTGATGCGCCAGTTTCCATTTACGGTGATAGACCAAATTCCATCTCTATTACCTTTGAGCAGATGAAGCTTAAAGCCTGGTAAATTAATATCGTCGATTGCTTGTGCGGTATCAATTGCTGCGAGCTGCATTCTCAACTTTCTTTGGTGTTTAGGCTGTATTCCAGAAGTACTTCCTGTTTCAAAGTATTTCTTCAGACCTTTATGTTTAAATGATTTGATCATTTAATCAGTGTAGCGCAGTGCGCATCGCGATTCAAGACTACTCAGATCAACGGGAAATGTAACGCCCACTTAAGCGGACAAAAATTGTTGGCTATAATGTGGAGCGAAGCGGAACTGAGCCAACTGTTTTTGTTCCGCTTAAAGTGCTTGTTAGGAATTTTTTATATTTACGTCGATTTCTTTTGCAAAGTTTTCCATTGACTCGATAAGCTGGAACAAGAACTCCTGCTTGATATCGAGGTGTACCCTTGCAAATTTTTCGGAGTCTAAGTGTTCATTACTAGCGACTATTCGAAAATGATTCTTATGCAACTCTTCATCTATTGTAGTGGTCAACAAAATTTGGCCACAGTTTAAGAGGCCTTTTTAAATAATTGTTCAGCCTCGTTTGGACTAATTCC
>CAKZOD010000090.1 GCA_937136055.1 uncultured Oceanospirillaceae bacterium
CAACAGCGCATGCCCATGACATTATGGAGAATCAATATGCTTATTTGACTTACCAGGCTATAGAAACGCAACTGGAAAATGCTTTACCTCATATTGATACCCCTTTTAGCAAAAAAATATATAACGCGCGTAAAACGATCGATCAATTTGAAGAAGAAGTCAGGAAGAAACAGCTTCAAAATCAATACTCTCCAAGAGATCCTAGTAAGCTATTCGATCCTAAAAGGTTTACTTTTGACCCTGTTAACGAGGTGAAGTCTCAAATGAGTCCAGCAGAGTTGAAGAAACTTTCAGAGGCCTCGAAGATTTATGATGCTCACAGAACAAATAAAGACATGGACGCAGCCGTTGAAGCGCTAAACCCTGAATTCAAGAAAATAAGACAAGAGATTGCAAAAAACGCTAAGGTGTTGAAAAAAGCTACCGAAAATGTTGCTAAATCTGTTGCGAAGTGGAGTCAGCGTTCTGGTGTTGGAGGTCTAAAAGCCTATCACCAACTTTTAGCAAAAGAGGGGGGATGCTCACAGCAAATGGATAAATTGAGATTAGCGACTCATGTCATTGGAGCCACTTGCGATATGACACAAGGGCTAGAAACCTCAAAAGAAGGTAAACACATTATAGATTACGTACTCTATGTTGATCAAAGTGAAAAAAGTGACCTGCGTTATGATATTTTGACATTAGTGAAAATTGCAGCAAGCTTTATTGCTGATCAAATCGGCGCTTTAGATGTCACGCTTACTGCTGGGAAAAGTGAATTAATGGCAGGGAGAAAATTATTCCTTGATGCAACAGATGAGTTTTTAAGAAGAGTTGCCCACTCGCCTAAAATGAGTAAAGCATTCGTTGATGAAGTTAAAAGTCTTGGTATTCAAACATTCGAACTAGAAAATAAAAATGTTGCAACATTAGTCAAAAATATTGGAAAAGCCCACGGTGTTAAAATCCGAATGACCAATAAGAACCTAGGTGTATTTGTTGAAGCGTTAAATAAACACAGTAATAGTGTTAATAGTTGGAACCAAAGTAGTCTCGTTAAATATTATGGCGAGGCATTAAATGAAGATATCAAAGTTATTACTATCGATGATCAACCGCATTTTAGCCCGCCGCAAAAGATAGTCCAAGGTGCTTCTGGTCTTGCTTTTGTGAGCTATTTATGGGGGATCTATATCACAGGCCCCGAATTAAAGCGGCTAGAAACCAAGAATACAACACGAGCGAAAGATATGCTTGGTTTAAAAAACTTTTACCATACTGTTGTCCTTGCAGAAGCATTCGCTTTATCTATCAGGAAAAATGCGGATGAGTTAATAGGTAATGTAGCAGCTAAGTTTCTGAAAAAGATCAACGTACCCACCAGTTTAGGGATGACGACATCCACAGGTGCTGCCAGTGTTAGAGGTATTGCCTTTGAATCTATTAAAGGCATTGCCAAAACGACTCCAATTATTGGCTTAATTGATGCAGTTACGAATTTTTTTCAGGCCTCTTCCTATTATGATCGGAACGATTTAGATGCCGCATTTTTTGCAAGCTCAAGCGTTATTGGAGGTTCAATGATAGTGTTAGGTGCATTTTCGGCCGTACTTGGCACTACAACATTAGCAATAGCTGCTACAGCCGCTTTATGGGCAGGTCCTATAGGTGTGGCTGGTCTCGTGCTAGCAGTTATTGGAGCTGGAGGTAAGTTTTTTACTGAAAATAGCGAGCTTGAAAATTGGGTAGCTGATGGTTTTTGGGGAGGGAAAGTTAAAGAACGCCTAATATTTAGCGGGATGCCTAAGTATCTATATTGGGATAATGCAATCAGAGAGGATATTGCTTTTGAGTCTGGGAGTTTAAGAGAAACAGAGCCGTTTCAGGCTCAATTAAACATAGCAAAGCTAATTTCAACTGGGGAAGGGAGAGCTGTTTATCCAGTTGTCAATAAGGAGGGCATTAAAGCATTTATGAGAAGTGAAATGTCAGACTTCTATGCCAAAATGTACAGCCCTAAGATTTCAAAAGAAAAAACTGGCTTTAAAGTGGTTTTACCAGAATTCGTAGCTGGCACCTCTGAGTTTGAGTTTAAATTAATTGTAAAAGAAGAAGGGTTCATTGGTGGTGATTACAATAACTTCGGCACTACTGATAGTACTTATACTTTCAACTACCCAGATAAATCCCATGAATATTGGGTGCGTAAGCCTAATTCGGATGTCTTCACCTTGCCCAAACCTAACTACTTTAATATGAATCAAATATTAAAAATCCAGTATGCTTATTATCCTAAAGGTAAAGGTGGAACTAATGTGGAGTATATCGATGAAATTGAGCTCGGTTTTTTTTGATTCAAATCTGTAGTTTGAGTAATTAGGGTAATTTATAAAGAGAAATAAGATGAAAGAGCTAAATTGGTTTGAGAAGGCAGACTTTGAAAGCATATACAAGGCGAACAAAATACCTAAGCAGTTTAATTACCACGTCGATTATTGGCTTATTGGGAAAGGTAATGGCTATGTCGATGCTAAAAAAATCGGGCCGATTATGTTTCTAATCTTATACATCGTTCTGTCATGGGCTTGTTTGTTCCTTGCATATAAAATGGAAGATTACACTTACCTGCTGACTTCTAATACCTTTACGGGGCAATCCAGGTTAGACTTTATTCAATCTCGTTTAACATACTATTTCGAAAATGGGTCCTATAATAGATTTATATTTGGCTTATTCTTATCCGTTTTATTTTTCTTACTAAGCCTTCATTTTACTTTCTCCCCATACCCTCGCCCCGTCCGCTTTAATCAAAAAAATGGCTTAGTTTACACTAAGTTTATGGGCAAGGTTTGGGTCGCGGACTGGAACAAAACCAAAGTTACCTTGTGGCGCGGCACTAACCCGTTCACTTTCATCTATTCGACTCATCGTGCACTAGCCGTTTGCTTGTATTCGTTAGATAAAAATAACCATGTAATTGAGCATGTCGTATTGTTATCCGGGATTAACAACAATCGATTAGATGATATCAAGTTAGGGGGGGATCCCTGCGTACTCTATTGGAACTGGCTTAATCAGTATATGCAGGGCGCCAAATTTGAATCTCATGTAGCGAAGGGTAAATCATCAAAAAAAACTATTCCTGATCCAAAGATTGGGCGTTTGTGGATTCTAGAGAAATTACTTCGCTTTCGTGGCTACAGATTCTCTAAGTCGATTGATCAAAAAGCTATCGAGCTAGATGCCAAAATACGCAGTGTTGGCCGCTACCCTAAATTTACCGTGTCCGAAGTACCTAATAATCCATTTTTTACATGGCAGTACCTTTATCCAGAGCGTGAAATGCCAAATCCTGACGGAACACTAGCTTCTGAACAGCCTCGTGAAATTACAGACCCAGTACAGCTTAAAATTATTGAAATATCTGATCAGCTCGCTGAAAAAGGTATTGAGAATATTTATCAACACTTTCGTTTATATGAGTTAGAAGCAGCACTAGTTTCGAATAAAGTCAAAAGCAATGAAGAAATAGCTTTAATTAAACTTTACATTGAAGAAGGTGGATACCAGTATAAGGAGACTGAGGAAGCTTCATTACACGCTCTACAAAATAGCGATGAAGATACTATCAATCAACAAGCTATTTTAGAAAAACTAAAGCAGCAAGCAACTATGGATCGAGCCAAAGAACTAGAGGCGATCGTCAAAAAGCAAGGCATTACTAAATCCTACCGTGATTACACTTTAGCTAGCCTTAAAAAAGCAATCGCTGCAGATACTTCAAAAAGCCCCGAAGAGTTGGAGTTGATTAAGCTCTATATTGAGTTGGGTGGGTATGAAGGGCAAAGATAGCAAAGGTTGCAGGGCTAAATTCTTTGTTACGCACAGGCAGTATGAAATCATTCGCTCTTTATGCTGCACCCGTTCGCTATGCATTAGGTCAATTCGACCTAGAGATCCCCAATCTTGAATCCCCCAGTATTGATGAATTGCTCAATAGTGACTTTGAGCCCGTCAACGGCTTAGTCGCAAGGCTAATGCGCAGTGGCTATGTGTATATCTACATTGAAGAGGGTGCGCAAAAACAAGCGGACCCAGA
>CAKZOD010000091.1 GCA_937136055.1 uncultured Oceanospirillaceae bacterium
TGGTGCCCGGAGGCGGAATCGAACCACCGACACGAGGATTTTCAATCCTCTGCTCTACCGACTGAGCTATCCGGGCAATCTAACAACACTTAAATACTGCTTCGTGCTGAAGAGGCGCGTATTAAACCTTTATCTCAGAGATCTGTCAACGTGCTAATTAAACTAATTCCACTTTTTTTCAATTAATTTATCAAAGAGATAAAAATTGATTAAATACTAATCTGTTTTCTTGCTTGGAGGTACATATCCCTCAACTTTGGCATAATCTTCATCGCCCATGAACTTCTCCATCTCCTCTTGCAGTAGCGCTCTGCTTTTAGGATCCATCATATTCAAATGCTTTTCATTGATGATCATGGTTTGGTGGTTAGTCCACTCGATCCACGCTTTCTTGGAAATAGTATCAAAGATTTCCTGACCTTTAGGGCCTGGGTAAGGCGGGCGATCTAAACCTTCTAAAGGCTGCTTGTATTTAATGCAATTCACTGTGCGCATTACTGTACCTATAAGTTGTTAGCTAAATGAGCTATTGGCTGTTGTGTATCTGTAATAGTAATTTTTTAACCGGTGCAGGTAAACCAACAGCATCAGGCTGAACAGGGTTATACCAAAGAGTTTTGCTCGCTTCCATCACTTGTGTACTATTATTTGTTAAGTTGATATGCACTGGGGTGATATCTAAATGGAAATGACTGAATGTGTGGCGTATCGGCTCTAAATAAAAAGCGCTGTCTATATCAACGTCAATGCCGAGCTCGCGCTGGCATTCATTAATGTCTTCAACTTGCGGTAAGCTCCATAACCCTCCCCAAATGCCGCTGGGTGGGCGCTGGTAAAGTAGCGTTCGCGATTGAGGATTGCTAATGATCAGCATATAAGTTGAGCGAACAGGGATTGCCTTCTTCGGTTTTGAGTAAGGGAAATCTTTAACGCGATTTATTGCTAAGGCTTGGCAGCCTTGCTGAATAGGGCATAGTTCACACTTAGGCTTGCTACGTGTGCACAGTGTAGCCCCCATATCCATCATCGCTTGTGTATACGCCCCAGCGCGTTGATTAGGGGTGTTGTACTCTGCGTGTTCCCACAGCTGTTTTGCAATTGCAGATTTACCTGACCAGCCTTCTACAGCGTAGAAGCGGGCGAGGACTCGTTTTACATTACCATCGAGAATGGCCGCGCGTTTATTTTGTGAGATAGACAAAATAGCGCCCGCCGTTGAGCGGCCAATTCCACACAGAGATTCCAGTGCTTCAACGCTATCGGGAAATTCCCCTTGATAATCATCAACCACTTGATTGGCAGCTTTGTGCAAGTTTCTGGCTCTTGCGTAGTAACCTAAGCCTGTCCATAAGTGTAGTACATCATCAATATCTGCCGCCGCGAGGGTAAAAACATCAGGGAACTTTGCGATAAAACGCTGGAAATAGGGGATGACGGTGGTGACTTGGGTTTGCTGAAGCATGATTTCAGAAATCCAAGTGTGGTATGAGGTTTTGTGTTGTTGCCATGGCAGGTCGTGCCTGCCATGGTGATCAAACCAATTTAATATAGCGCCGTGAAATTGCTCGGCGCTGAATGCTTTTACTGTCAATACTTCATCCTAAGGCGCTATTGCTGGGGCTTTAAAATAAACCTTTTAGCGCGCCTTTCAATTTATCTTTAACTTCATCTTCTACTTTCTGTTTTAGCTCTTCTTTCTTTTGCTCGACTTTCTTTTTTAACTCTGCTTTTTTTGCTTTTACAGAGCCGCCAAGTTTTTTCTCAAGCTTCTTCTTCAATTTATCTTTTAGTGCCTTTTTCAATATTTTTTCAACCACACTTAAATCAGGCTTACAAAGCTTCATTGGGTCGTCACTAAAGTTGCCCTTACAATCAACCGGCCATTCAATACCTTGTATTTTGTTGTTAACTGAGCAGCTCTTCTTGAAAAGGTTGTCTTGAATATTTAAGCCGACACGGTAATTGAGCGCTTGCTTAGGTAGGTTCACAGTGCCTTTACCATTGATGTTGATGGCGTCTAAATCCGCCTTGAAATCTTGGTTGCTCATCACACCATTTTTAAACGCCAAATTACCGTTGATGCTGGCAAAAGGTGTTGTTTTATCGACGGCTTGTGTCTGTGAAACAGTGCCACCAAGAGAGGCAACTTTGTTAACGGTTTCACACATTGTCTGTACGGCGTTAATACCTTTAATCACACCATTAGCAAGGTTGAGCTTAACCTTACCGTTCAATGAATTAACGATACTGTGAACGGATTGTCCAGTAGCTGTTAACTTACTATTGCTAGTCAGTGCACCGGTGAGCATATCAGTGTTCGCGTAATCGACTAAAACGGGGCCCAATTGTAGAGCTTTGGTGTTATTGACGATGCTTAGTCTAAGTGGTTTTTTACGGGCGTCGAGTGTCACACTATTGGCAATGCTGCCTCCGTAAACTTGTAAATTAAGCGCTGGGACTTTCACTAGCCCTTTATTGGCATCAATGCTGAGGTTAAGGTTTTTAACCACTGTTTTTTGATAGCGAATTTGATTGAAGGCAAGTTTGCCCTGCATGTTTAAAGCACGTAATGGCTCGACAGGAATAATGACTTCCTTAGAGTACTTGCCTTGCGCAGGACCAGGCTTTGCGGTGCTTGGTTTTTCAGTACTACTTGAGCCGCTAGCTTTTTGAGCCGCTGCTTTTGGTAGGTACTTATCTAGGGTGATTTGATCGCCTTTAAGGTTAAAAGCGATCCGCGTGCTAGCCAAGTTGACGTTAGCACTACCTGATATTTTTGTGTCATCTACCGCAAGCTGTAGTGTGTTGATTGAAATCTGTTTGGCATCACCGGTGAATGCAGTGTTTAGCGATATCGCGCGTAGTGCATTGTCGTCACTGGTTGAAATAGGCTCGAGCTTAAGATCTGCTAGTAGTTTTTTAAGATCAAACTTATCGATAGCTAATTGACCGCTTAACTGTGCAAAATCTGGTCCTTTTAATTGCACCGCACCTTTCGCTTTTAAGTCAGCTGCAGTCACTTGTAGCTTGCTAATAGAGACGTTTTTCGCAGCCATATCAGCAACGATATCGGCATTTAGTGATAAGTCTATTTGCCTATCAGTAATGAGCTTGAGTTGTGATTTTAAGCCACTGATTTGATAGCGTTGATTGGCGTGATCTAGCAAAAAATTGGCACTTAGCTGAGTGCTGGCTGAGAGTGTTTTCTGCTGGTTCTTTGCCGTCTCTAGCGCAAAGTTAAGATCGCCGTTAAACGCCTTGCCTAGTTGAATGCGATCAGTGGTTAAATTGAAATTCTTGATGCTGGTGGTTTCGCCTTTTTCGGTATCACTATAGCGAATATTTGCATCGACAATCACAATGCTTTCAATATCAATTTTATTAGCTAGCTGCTCAGCGTTATCTGAGCTACTTTCATCCGGGGTGTTTGAGCTTGGCTCGGAAGATGAAGGACTAGATTTTTGTTCACCTTGTTTACTAGAGGTGCTAGTGGCTTGCCAATTGCTGCTATTAGCATCTTTAACGAGATTCAGATTGAGACCTTTAATCGTCAAGGTCTTCATTTTTAACTCACTTGAGAAAAGCGGCATTAAATCGACAGAGATATTGGCGCTGTCTAAAGATGCGAGCGTTTCTTGGTTTGGGTAGCCTGCTTTAATTTTAGAGATATCTAAGCCGATAGATGGATAGATGGACCAGCCAATATCGCCTTCGATTTGCAGTTCTAAGTCTGCATTGTCTAGTGCGGCTTGCTCGATTTCTTTCTTGTAGTCATTCGGGTCTACAAACAAGCCGAGTAGAGTGCCGCCAGCAAGAACCAGAATCACCACAAAAGCGACGATTGAAAGAGCGATTTTTACAAGTTTGTTCATTAGTCTTCCTTGTTTTTAAAGCAACTTATATTGAAAGCGTGTATTCCAAGTACGTATCTTGAGAGTTGCAACAATACTAACATGCCCAACGGACAACGGGTTGCAAATTTTCATATAAATAGCGCTAGTTTCTAATTGTAGGTTGTGAGCGGGCAAGCTGTGTAAGTACGCTCTTTTATCAGTGAAATTAAGCTGAAAATGAGAAGGGAGAGTTTTTTCTTCCAAGTTGAGAGCAAGGCCGTTTAAATTAGGATTATTCAGAGCGTGAAAACAATAAAGAGTAGGGTGGTGAGCAAAATACAATCAAAAAAACTGCTATGCTAAAACCTTAACACTGTTCAAACAATGTCTATTTTTGACGCTATATGATTGTTCCTCGGTTGTGCTTAGCTATATAATTGGCTCCCTTTTTTAAAGGATTCATCGCTATTATTCGCAGGTACTTTTGTATAACACCTCAAATAATGAAGACATAAAGAGTGAATCCTTTATATTAGCCGAGCAGCAATTAGTTAGATGCTAATCAGCGAGCAATTTAATCATAGAATCATAGGTAGGTCAGCATGTCTGAGCGCAAAGCGACAATCAATAGAGAGACCAGCGAAACGCAAATTACAGTATCTATTAACTTAGATGGAACAGGAAAGTTTCAAGCGGATACTGGTGTACCTTTCCTTGAGCATATGATGGATCAAATTTCTCGTCATGGCTTGATCGATATTGAAATTGAGGCGAACGGTGATGTCTATATTGATGATCATCATACCGTTGAAGACATCGGTATTACTTTGGGTCAAGCGTTTAAAGAAGCGGTTGGCGATAAAACCGGTATCGTACGCTACGGTCATGCATATGTGCCTCTAGATGAAGCTCTGTCTCGTGTGGTTATTGATTTCTCTGGACGCCCTGGGTTGTTTTTTGAGTGTGAATTCACACGTGCGAGTATTGGTCGTTTAGATACACAGCTTTTTTGGGAGTTCTTCCAAGGCTTTAGTAATCACGCTGGTGTAACGCTGCATATTGATAACATTAAAGGTTTTAATGCTCACCACCAAGCTGAAACGATTTTCAAAGCATTTGGCCGTGCACTGCGTATGGCGCTGAGTGTTGATGAGCGCGCTCCTAACTTAATGCCTTCAACTAAAGGGTCGCTATAAATGAGCACAGTAGCCGTTATCGATTACGGTATGGGCAACTTACACTCTGTTGCCAAAGCGTTAGAGCACGTTGAACCAGGTGTTGAAGTACGTGTCACCGGTGATCCGCAAATTGTTGCCGATAGTGATCGGGTGATTTTACCGGGTGTCGGTGCAATTCGTGATTGTGTGGCGCAGATGCTTGCACAAGGTGTGGATAAAGAAGTCGCTCAAGCGCTTAGCAGTGGTAAGCCGTTTTTAGGTATTTGTGTGGGCTATCAAGCGTTGATGACACATTCACAGGAAAACAATGGCGTTGATTGCCTAGATGTTTATCCCGGTGAAGTTAAGCAGTTTGCAGATGGTATGTTTGAAAATGGCGAGCGCTTAAAAGTACCGCACATGGGCTGGAACCAAGTATCTCAAACCATTGATCACCCTTTGTGGCATGGCATTGAAGATAATAGCCGTTTTTATTTTGTACACAGTTATTACGTGCAAGCGGCAAACCCTGAGCAAGTGGCTGGGCGCTGTCATTATGGGGTTGATTGCGATGTGGCACTGAGCGATAAAAACAGCTTTTGTGTCCAGTTCCACCCTGAAAAAAGCCATACAGCTGGCTTGCAGTTGTTAAAGAACTTCCTGAACTGGGACGGTAAGCTTTAATTTCTCGATAACATGGCGCAGGGTTGAATGCTTAACACTGCGTCTTTTTATGATTAGTGAACAAAATGGCTTTAGCAAAACGTATTATTCCCTGCCTTGATGTAGAAAACGGCCGCGTCGTTAAAGGTGTACAATTCCTTGATATTCGCGATGCCGGAGACCCTGTTGATGTGGCTAAGCGCTACGATGAACAAGGCGCAGATGAAATTACCTTTCTGGATATCACCGCGACCCATGAAGGGCGCGACACTATGGTGCATACGGTCGAGAAAATGGCCTCCCAAGTGTTTATTCCTCTTACAGTAGGTGGCGGTATTCGCACCTGTGAAGATATTCGTACTATGCTCAATGCCGGTGCAGATAAAGTCTCAATCAACAGTGCTGCGATTTACAATCCTGAATTTGTCCGCGAAGCTGCTGAGCGCTTTGGGTCGCAATGTATTGTAGTGGCTATTGATGCCAAAAAAGTCTCCCAAGAAGGGGAAGCCAATCGCTGGGAAATTTTCACTCATGGTGGTCGCAAGCCAACGGGTATTGATGCAGTGGAGTGGGCGGTTAAGATGGTTGAGCTTGGCGCTGGCGAAATACTGCTGACCTCAATGGATCAAGATGGCGTCAAAAATGGTTATGATTTAGGTGTAACACGCGCTATTTCTGAAGCGGTTAATGTACCTATCATCGCATCAGGAGGTGTTGGAAATTTGCAGCATCTTGTTGATGGTGTCAAAGAAGGTGGCGCTGATGCGGTGCTGGCTGCTTCTATTTTCCACTTTGGTGAGTTTACTGTTCCGCAAGCTAAGGCGTTTATGGCGGAGCAAGGTATAGAAGTCCGAAACTGATTTAGCTACGAGCTACGAGCTACGAGCTACGAGCTACGAGCTAAAAGCTAAGTATTAATAGCTTCTCTATTTTCTGCGCTATTTGTTGATGGCAAATAGTGCGGGAAATCTGCATATCCCTCGCAAATTGATTTTTATTTTCCTTTTATAGTTTAAAACTCTGCGGATTATCTGCATTTACTCTCGGTATACTTTGTCTCAAGATTTTAAATTTATGAGAGCGTTTACCTATGTCATTAATTCCTGGCTCTGTTAGCCATTTTTCAAACCCTAAAGCTGCTGCGGCTAATCAATACAGCCAAGCGCAAAAAGACATAATCAGCGTAGCTAGCTCTGATCGTGCGGTTGCTGATATCTCACTGTGGCCGGGCTATAAAGCGACAGATTTAAATAGTTTTTCTGCAATGGCGAGCGACTTAAATCTAGCTAAAGTTTGGTATAAAGATGAAGCGCAGCGCTTTGATTTAAAGAGCTTTAAAGCATTGGGTGGCGCTTATGCCGTTGCCCGTCAATTGCAAAAAGCACTAGTTGAGAAAGGGCTGTCTGAGCCAAGCATCAGCGATTTATTAGAAGGCAAGTGCGCACAAGATGTAAAAGATTTAGTTGTTAGTTGTGCAACTGATGGTAACCACGGACGCTCTGTTGCTTGGGGCGCACAAATGTTTGGTTGTGGTTGCGTGATTTATATTCACCGCGATGTATCACAAGGTCGCCAAGAGGCGATGCAAGATTTCGGTGCCCAAGTTGTGCGTATCACAGGTAATTACGATGAATCTGTGAAAACGGCTGATAGAGAAGCCAAAGCGAATAACCGCATTATTGTTTCAGATACTAGCTATCCAGGTTACATGGAAATCCCGAAAGATGTAGCGCTAGGCTATACGGTGATGCTTGCTGAAATTATTGAGCAACTTGATGACGACAAACCAACGCATGTGTTTATTCAAGGCGGTGTAGGTGGTTTAGCTTCCGCTGTGTGTGGTTACTTCTGGGATCATTGGGGTGAAGCACGCCCGCGTTTTGTGATCGTTGAGCCTGAGCAAGCGAACTGTTTACAAGAAAGCGCCAAAGCTGGCGAAGCGGTTGCCGTGACCGGTGACCTAGAAACCCTAATGGCAGGACTTGCCTGTGGTGAAGTCTCTAGCTTAGCGTGGGAGATCTTAGCAACAGGTGGTGACGATTTCATGACCTTAAGTGAAGATGCGGTTGCACCGCTGATGAAAATGTTGGCGCAAGGTTATAAAACGGATGCCGCTGTAGAAGCTGGTGAGTCAGCAGTGCCAGGGCTAGCAGGGGCAATTGTGGCAGCGCAATCTGATGAATACCGTCAAACATTAGGATTAACGAGCGAGAGTAAAATCCTAGTGATTGGTACAGAAGGGGCAACAGATCCAGAGCTTTATCAAAGTTTGATCAAATAGCTCGATAGTGTATTAAAGATTTATCCTCGATTTTCACGCCCATTCAGTTTTTACAGCTGCTTGGGCGTTTTTTTGCCTGCTAGGTTAGGTGATATCTTCCCTAGCCTTCGGTCATCGGTACGGTTAATCCGACTTTAACGCTATCCATTACCACATTGGTTTGGAAATTGCGGATATTGTTATTATCAAAGAAAGCGCGCCGAGTGAAAGCCTCGTAGTCTTCCATATCTTGGGCGGTGATTAACAATATAAAATCGGAGCTGCCGGTGACATAGTAGCATTGCTGCACGATATCATTGTTTTTCATCTCTTTTTTAAAGTCATCCATGAGATCAGCGCGCTCGCGCTCTAGTGTGACTTGAACAATCAGCGTCATTGGGCGGTTAACCGCTTTCGGGTTAATCACTGAAACATCTGCCTGAATGACTTTTTGCTCACGCAAACGTTTAATTCGGCGCTGGACCGCAGCAGCAGACAGGCCGATTTTCTCTGCTATTTGCTCAGTGGTGGTGCGGTTTGAACGCTGCATGATGTTGAGGATTTTTTTATCGAAGTTATCCAATTGGCTGTTGCTGTTAGTCAAACTGTGTCCTCGTTAATCGGCTGAATTTTTCCCTGAATATGACGGTGATTATATCCTATGTTATTCAATTAGGTGAGGGCTTAAGTGGCTATCAGCTACTCTGCCAGTGCTTAAAAAATATCTAGTGGATGCAAAATTTTACGAACAGGCTTTGATAAAGCTTGGCATTTTGGCTATTTTATCCGTCTGGAGCTTGGGCGAATGCTCGGTTTGGTTTTTATCAGCTCACCCTCTGATAAGTAATAACTGACTGAAGGCGCGGCCTAATCCACTTCATTGAATCATTGATAAGGTTAATTAAAGATGGCAACAGCGCATCAAGCTACAAAAATTACTCAGGCCAAAATAGGCATCATCATGCTCAATACTCGTTTTGCGCGTCCGGTCGGGGATGTGGGCAATTTACAAAGCTATCGCTACCCGGCAATGATTCATAAGCTGGAAAAAGCCAATGTAGCCAATGTGGTGTGTGATGGATTAGCCCCGGAGCTGTTAGATGAAGTACTAGCTGCAGGGCAGCAGTTAAAAAAGCAAGGTGCGAATGTGATTACCACTAGCTGTGGGTTTTTGGCGATTGTACAAGAGCAAGTGCAGCGCGAAATAGATCTGCCTTTTTTGGCAAGCTCCTTATGTTTGCTGCCTTTTTTGCGCCAAATTTACGGTGCGACAAGTACCATCGGTGTGATTACTTTTGATAGCCGTGTGCTCAGTGAGGCGCATTTTAACGGTCACTTTGATTCGCATCTGCGTATTGCTGGGATTGAAAATGGTGAAGAGCTGCACGATGTTATCAAAAGTGGCAACGAGCAATTGGATGTAGTAAAAGCAGAGCGTGATGTGCTCTCAGCGGCTGCATCACTGATGTCTGAGCAACCCGCTTGTATTCTGTTGGAGTGCACTAATCTATCACCCTACAAGGCTGCACTGCGCGAAGCTTACGGTTTACCAGTTTACGACTTGGTTGATGCGGTGCATTGGATGGCAGATGCGCGTAGTTAGTAGCGCTAGCTGTTAATAGCTCTGGTGGTACTTTGCAATAAGTTAAGGTACTGCTCAAGCAATTGATCACTGTCAAAATTAGCGGTGGTTACGGCTAAATTGATCGAGCCTCGTAAATCACTTTGGGCGTCGTAAATGGGCACCGCAAGAGATAAATCAGCCATCACATATTGGTTTTTCACTAAAGTATAACCTTGCTCACGACATGTCAGAATCTGCTGCTTCACTTGCTCGATATCCGTTTGGGTTTCAGCGGTGCGTTGCTCCCAGCTCTGCGCTGCTAGTACTTGATCGAGTGTTTCATCGTCTAACAGTGATGCTGCGGCTCTACCCGAAGCTGTGCAGTAAATAGGTAAGCGGCTGCCGACAGTCACGGTAGTGTCTAGCACGTCTTTCCCCAAAAAACGCGAGACAAAAATAACTTCATTGCCATCTAATATCGATAGTGTAGTGGCCCCATCTGTTTTTGAACTCAAACTGTGTAAATAAGGTCGCGCGCGGCGCACTAAGCTGTTCGATTCGATAAAACGCGCACCTATTTCGGTGGTTTTAGCGGTGAGTTCAAAATCACTGTGATTAGCACTGCGTTTTAAATAGCCAAGCTTAACTAAGGTGTAGCAAAAACGCTGGGCGCTGCTTTTGCTGTAGCCAGTGAGTTTGGCAACGTCAGTCAGAGAAAGCGCACGCTGGTGTGCATTGAAAACAGCTAACACGGTAAACGCCTTCTCGACACTTTGTACGTAAAGTGAATCTTTTTTCGGGGTAGTCATAATCTTTATTCTTATGGGGAAGCAGACATTATGCCAGTTAAGATTCTCAATACAAGGTATTGCTATGCGATTCAAAGTATCTTATATTGATTTTTGTGCCTTGATTCATTGCTATTTGATCGATTGCTAAATGATCGAGTTAAACGGCTGTGACCTATAATGATAAGTCTAAAAAAAGGAAATCTCATGCTTCGTAAATTCAACTCTCTCGTTAAAGCGACGGCTGTCGCGAGCTGTTTAGTTGCCCCTATGCTTTCTTCATTTGCCCACGCTGAAAAGTGGGATATGCCGATGGCTTACTCAAACACTAATTACCATACTCAAAATGCTAAGCTTTTTGCAGAGGCGGTAAAAGTAGCAACTCAAGGTAAACTTGATATCGTTGTTCACGGTGGTGGATCACTGTTTGGCGGAAAAGAAATTAAGCGTGCTGTACAGACAGGTCAAGCACAAATAGGTGAGCGCTTACTTTCAGCGCATGCTAACGAAAACGCGGTATACGGATTTGATTCTGTTCCTTTTTTAGCGTCTTCATTTGATGATTCAGTCAAGCTTTGGAACGCTGCAAAGCCTGAGCTAGAAAAAGTAATGTCTAAAGATAATCTAGTATTGTTGTACTCAGTGCCTTGGCCAGGACAAGGGCTTTACTTCAAAAAAGCTGTAGAGAGCAAAGCGGACGCTAAAGGCGTTAAGTTCCGTTCTTACAATGCAGCAACTGCGCGTTTATCTGAATTAATGGGCATGCAGCCTGTACAAGTAGAAGCGGCTGAGCTTTCTCAAGCGTTGGCAACAGGTGTTGTTGCTTCAATGATTTCTTCTGGTTCAACAGGCTATGATAAAAAAGTTTGGGAAGAGCTAACGCATTTCTACGATGTGAACGCTTGGTTACCACGTAACTATATCTTTGTTAACAAAGATGCATGGGATGGCTTAGATAAGAGCACCCAAAGCATTGTTAAAGGGATGGCTATGCTTGCTGAGCAGTCAGGTACTGCACGTGCACAACAGCTTTCTGATTGGTACATCAGCCAGTTGGCAGCAAACGGCATGACAGTTCAAGCGGCTAAAGGTCAGCTGTTAACTGATTTACAAGAAATCGGTAAGACAATGACATCTGAATGGCAAAAAGCGGCTGGTGATACAGCGACTGCGATTATCTCTAACTTCCAAAAGTAATATTACTGGGTGAAGTGCAGCGCTGTGATTTTTGCAGCGCTGTAATCGCTATGTGTTAGAGAATATACCAATAATTATCCTCTCGTTAAGAGGGTGTCGTAAAACTACTGCGCTCGCTACCTTTTATGACAACCTCTTAGGCGTATTGAGTGCACCTTTATGTATTCTATCGCAGTTGTTTTTCATCAATTACAGGTTTAACTTGCTAGTTATTTTAAGCGCTTAATCCTTATCGGTATGTTTTTTAGTGACCCTATTTATCGATCTCACTCTCAATGAGAAATCCCTATTATGAATAAATTCAGATCCTTTTTGCACGGGCTCTTCAATGGTTGTGGCTATTTGTCCGCGGCTTTTTTGATTGCCATTTTGGTGCTTATTATCGTACAAGTCATTGGTCGCTTGGTCGGTTATTCAACGCCTGGCATTACTAACTATGCAGGTTATTGTATGGCGGGGGCGTCCTTTTTTGGCTTGAGCTATGCCATGCATATTAACAGCCATATTCGCGTATCGCTGTTTCTTAATCTCTCCACCCGTTTTAAGTTTGCTTTAGAGCTCTGGTGCCATTTAATCGCCACTGGTCTGTGTATTTTCTTTAGTTTCTACGCTTACAAAATGGTTTATTGGTCGCACAAGTTTCACGATGTTTCTCAAGGGCAGGATGCCACCGCTCTTTGGATTCCGCAGTTAGTCGCTGGAGTGGGGACAACGGTGCTGAGTTTGGTGCTTTTAGAGCGTTTATATTTGCTGTTATTTAAACCCAATGATCCGTTAAGCCCAGTGTTTGATCAAAACGCTGCTGACGCAAACAATTAAGGAACTGATTGATATGGAACAAATAGAACTGGTCGGTCTTTTCTTATTCGTACTTTTCCTACTGCTAGGAACAGGGGTTTGGGTAGGCTTTGCGCTGATGGGTGTTGCGGTTGTCGGCATCGAATTATTTACCTCACGCCCAGCTGGTGATGCGATGCTCACGGTGATATGGGCTTCATCAACAAGTTGGTCGCTCACCGCATTACCGCTGTTTATTTGGATGGGCGAAATTCTCTTTCGCACCCGCCTTTCCCAAGATTTATTTAAAGGTTTATCACCTTGGATGTCTGGGATGCCGGGTGGCTTGCTGCATACCAATATTGTCGGCTGCACTATCTTTGCAGCTGTTTCAGGCTCATCCGCGGCGACACTGACAACGGTTGGTAAGATGTCGATTCCTGAGCTTGAAAAGCGTAACTATCCAAGACATTTGATCATAGGTACTTTAGCTGGCGCTGCGACTTTAGGCTTAATGATACCGCCGTCGTTGACGCTGATTGTTTACGGGGTAACGATTAACGAGTCGATTTCTAAACTCTTCTTAGCGGGCATAGTGCCTGGGCTAGTACTTGCAAGTTTGTTTATGCTCTACGTGGTGATCTATTCACTGATAAAAGGCCGCCAAGATATCGTCATTGATACGGCTAAATCTTTTAAAGAAAAGATTATCGCATCGCGCTTTTTAATACCTGTATTACTGCTAGTGGCCTTTGTTATAGGCTCAATGTATTCCGGTATTGCAACGGCAACTGAAGCCGCTTCCTTTGGGGTAATTGGCGCGTTTATCTTAGCTTGGGTGCAAGGCTCAATGAACCTTGAGACTTTCAAAGCGAGTATTTTAGGAGCAGTGAGCACTTCTGCGATGATCGCACTGATCTTAATGGGTGCGTCGTTCCTATCGCTTTCAATGGGCTTTACTGGTTTGCCGAGAGCACTGGCTGAATTTATCGCCACATTGGAACTTAGCCGCTTTGAATTGCTAATGGCGCTGTTGGTTTTCTATGTGATTATCGGTTGTTTCCTCGATGGTATCTCTGCGGTTGTACTGACGATTGCTATTGTTGAGCCGATGATACGCCAAGCGGGTATCGATATTATTTGGTTTGGTATCTTCATCGTGGTGGTGGTCGAAATGGCGCAAATTACCCCGCCAATTGGCTTTAATCTCTTTGTTCTACAAGGTATGACAGGACATCAAATTGGCTATATTGCACGCACGGCGATCCCAATGTTTTTGATTATGCTGTTGATGATTTTTGTTTTGATCTTCTTGCCAGAGTTGGCAACCTGGTTACCAGAGCAAATGCGGGCAAGGCCATAATAGGTTATGAGAACACCTGAAAAAACAGCGGATGTCATCGTACTAGGCGCGGGCATGGTTGGAGTTTGCAGTGCATTGGCGCTGCAAAAAAAAGGCCTGCAAGTCACGCTTGTCGATGGGAATGATGCCGGTAGCGAAACCTCGTTTGGCAACGCCGGTATTATCACCCCTAGCTCGTTAATACCTTTTAATAACCCTAAGCTGTTCAAATCGCTACCGAGCTTTTTAGCTAATAAAAGTAACGGTTTTCGTTACAGCTTGCCTTATGCACTATCGGAAATAGCAACCTTAGTGCACTTTATGACATTTGCGAAAAAGCGCTCTACAGAGCAGCGTATTCACCATTTGTATCAGTTGATAGAGCGTTCAGGCGAGCTGCACAAAGTGCAAAGTGATGCGGCAAATTGTAGCGATCAGCTACGCCCCAGTGGTTGGTTGAAGCTCTATCGCAGCGAACAAAGCTGGCAAGGGGCTAAGTATGAGCAAGACATCTACGATCAGTACAATATTCAAACCCGTGAGCTCGGTACTGCACAAATAGCAGAATTTGAACCTAATCTACAGAATATTTACTACCGTGGTAGTCATATAGAGCAAGCGCTGTCAGTCGCCAGCCCAGGTGGTTTAGTGAAAGCTTATGTATCACACTATCACTCCTTAGGAGGCGTGTTTCTCAAGCAGTTTGTCGATCAAGTGAGCCAACAAGGAGAGCAATGGCAGCTAAAGTTGCGCAATGGTGAAACCCTGACGAGTCCTAAATTAGTATTAGCCGCAGGGCCTTGGTCTAAACAGCTATCAACTGATCTTGGTATTAAACTGCCGATGCTTTTTGAGCGTGGTGGTCACCGTGAATATCACAGTGATCAGCAGGCATTGATCAGCTCTCCAATCCATGATGTTGATGGTAGCTTTGTGGCGACGCCAATTGAAAATGGTATCCGCTTAAGCTGTGGGGTGGAGTTGAATCATCAAATGGCTGATCACAGTAATACCCAGCTTGATATTGTTGAGCGCAATGCACGCAAAGGATTCTCCTTTGCTGAACAAGCGACTAGCCAGTGGCAGGGCGCAAGACCGACAATGCCTGATAGCATGCCAGTGATAGGCCCGAGTCGATTAAAAGGTTTGTGGTTTAACACCGGGCATCAGCATATTGGCTTTTCGACGGGACCGGGCTCCGCCGAAATTCTTGCCAAATCTGTGTTGGGTGAGGCGCTCACTCAAGATCAACAAGCTTTTAGCCCCGCACGCTTTAAGCTTTAAACAAGCTTAGAGTAAAACTAGAAGTAAATCAGAGGTGTTGCCATTGGCCGGTTTTAGCGGCTTTAAAGATGGCATCAATAACGCGCATGTTCGCAATTGAGCTCTCTAGAGGTACGCACATTGGCTTATCTTCTAATACCGCTTTTGAAAACAGCTCACCTTGTATTTGGTATTGGTCAACAACGGGAAACTCTTCAACCTCTAAACCTGCATTTCCCAGCTCCTTTCCATCATCGATAAATATTCTGTTAGGTTTATCATTAGGCGCATTAAAAGGGATTTCCACCTCGATACGCCCAGTTGTGCCTAATATTTGTACCCTTTGATAGGGCACCATTTGGGTTGAACACAACCATGTCATTTGCACCCCATCAGGAAACTCCATAATCACCGAAGCTAATCTATCCACTTTCATCTGCGGATCGTGCTCTATGCAGGCTGCCAATCTTGTAGGCTCCTGCTGAGTAATCATTCTTGAGGTGGTGACCAAATAGCAGCCGATATCGTAGACACCACCACCGCCAATATCAGCTTGGTTGCGGATATTATTCGCATCGTTATTAAAGTAGCTAAAGCAGCCTTGCAGCGCACAGAGCTTGCCAATCTTCCCTTGCTTTACGAGCTCAGCAGTTCGTAACCACTGCGGGTTAGAGCACACCATAAAAGCTTCTTCGACACGCTTACCCGTCTCTTTGCTAACTTCAAGCAAGCGCTCAGCTTGTGCAGCATTGAGGCCTATTGGCTTCTCACACAAAACGTGTTTCCCCGCACGCAGGGCTTGAATAGTGAGATCTAGATGCAAATGGTTAGGTAGAGGGTTGTAGATCGCATCGATTGAAGGATCTGCTAAAAGTGCTTCATAGTTGCCATAGGCCATTTCGATTGATAGATCATTTGCCATTGTTTGGGCTTTAGCTAGGTTTCTTGAAGCGACCGCTTTAACATTTACCCAAGGGCTGCGTTGCATTGCAGGGATTACTTGTTTCCATCCTATTTTGGCAGTGCTTAACACTCCCCAGTTGAGAGTTTTTTGCATATCAATTCCTTAATTCTTTTTGTGGCATAGATGCATTTACAGTACAGCAGTGTGTAGAGAATATTCAATGGCTGTGACACTTTGATACATTGGATTTAAACCAATGGTAGTGACTTGCAATATTTTGTATTTGTTGAACATCTTTACGTTTAGTGAGAGGTAAGGGGCTCTAATGTCAGCAAGTTATTTTATAAGCAGTCAATGATCCAAATTTTAAGATGCGGTATGAGTATCTTAAATTCTATTAACCTAAAGTGCATATAGGGCACTACAAGTAGATTTTTTAGGGCTTTATAAGCAGTAATAAAGCGCTCTAGAGGCTGGAGTCTGTGGTTCTTTAGTATCACCTAGTAGGAATATGTGTGAACAAAAGCTTTCGTATAGCTTAGTGCTTTTCTACTTTGTCATAAAGTTTACTTAGTACATTCAAAACGTTCATGCCTATTTCTCCGTTTTTGAGGAAACGTTATGAAATATAACTATAAACTCCCCTTAGCAGTTATTCTTGTTTCATCACTTAGTGGTTGCGGCAGTGGTAGTAGTACTAGCACGAATACAACAGGTTTAGGTGGTGTAGTGGCTGATGGTTACCTTAGAGGGGCGACAGTATGTTTAGATCAAAATCGAGATGATAGCTGCCTCGGTGAAGCTATAACTACCACCTCTGGAGCTGGCGGGGCTTACACCTTGGATATTCCAGATGGTGTAGACGGAAGTGCTTTTCCAATAGTTGTTGAAGTTCCTCAAGGTGCTGTAGATGAAGGGGAAGATCCTGACTCAGCAACAGATGATCTATCTGTATCTGACTCTTTTACCCTGTCTACCCCACCAGGTAAAAACAGCTTTATTTCACCATTAACAACACTGATAAACAAAATTGCACGCAATAGCACGGCTGAAGAACTTAAGCGTGTAGAGGATGATATAAAGCAAGAGATGGGTCTTTCAGATTCAGCTGTTGATCTGTATTCCAATTTTGTAGCAAAGAGTAAAGTGGGAAATGAGCAAAGTGAATACACTAAGATGTTTAGGGTTGCGCAATTGCTTGCGAGGAATTTTGCCAATACTGAAGCGCAATTAAAAAAGAACAGTAGTGCAGGGTCTGCTGATAGAGCAGCTATAACCAGTATCAAAGCGTTAGAACAAGTCTCTGCCATTTCTGGTGTGGTTTCTAGTAATTCTTCTGCGTTTGATGCAAATAAACTTGCTGAGCAGTTAAAAGCGCAATGGACTAATGCTGTCAAAGATATTAAAACAGCGGATGACATAGCAAGGATTAAAAATGCTGCAAAGTTACCAAGATTATATGATGCGGGTACTTATCAATATGTCGACAAAACACAGAGCCCGACTATTGATACGCCTGAAGCTAAGATTATGTTTTTTGCTAAGAAAAGTGACTTTACAGACTGGGATATTCAGCTAGTGAACACTGCGGGATCAGTGATGCATACCTTTATTGATGCTGATGTTGATAGTGAATTAGATATCCTGCCACACCTATTTGGCTATACAAAAAGATTGCCAAGCCTTGCACATGGTAGCTATAAATTTATTGCTAAGCCAAAAACTGGAAGTGGGGATGCTATTGAGCTTAAAGCAACTAGTTTTAATATTATTAGCGTAGATACAACTCCTGTTTCTGCAGGCGAAGTAGGTGCTCAGCTATATTCTAAAGTGAGTAATCGATATGACGATGTAAGAGTTTCTGTTCCCTATGGTAATGAAGCGCTGAATTATGGGGCACGTATCTACGATGCTCAGGATAAAATCTTACAGTTTAATCGATCAGAGAAAGGTAAGAATCAGTTTTACTTTAATTTAAAGCATAAAGATACGGCTAGTAGAATAGCAATAACGGCCAGAAATGCTCCAGCTTGGTCCGATGCGGATGTAGTATTTAAATATTTAGATAGAGCCGTGATGTTAAGCCAATCAAAAGTAATAGTAGATTGGGCAAATGCAAATTTTTATAACTCTAGTATTGATACAGTATCACCATATAGATCAATTGATATCGGTTTTGGGTTAGAAGGTGCTGCAAATATCGACAATCTACCGATATCGAGTTTTCTGGTAGAGCATTTTGTGATGGGGTCGTACGTTAGTAAAGCCGTGTGTACACCACTTACAACGACAGACCCTGAATTTAATTGCAGTCCAAGTGTTTCCGAAAGCTATGCTGATCCTGATGGAAGTGGTTCAAATTATTCTACCTTTTCGTACTCCATTGAACATGTTCGCCCAACAATGGCATTCCCCGTAGGAAACTATCGTATACGAGTTATTGATAACGCAAATAACGAAGATGCAAGCTTTGTTAACTTAGGTGCTGAAGATACTTCTGCTAAAGCTGTAGGGATGAAAATTTCTGATTTAACAATTGATTCGGTTGCTCAGGCAAACGCTGATGGTTGGGTGGATGCGAAAGTAGCTAATGTTGAAGATGGGTATTTCTATAGTGCTAATTTCAGAGTTGAATATACGAGAATCAGAAATGGAGTCACTGAAAGTAGGGCATCTTCTATTGTTAATTCTCCTAAAAGCTCGAATGGAGAAATTATCTATCAGCTTGCGTTATTGAAATCTAAGACAATTGATAAAATAGCTAGCTTGAAAAAGAAGGGGTATGTACCTAAAAAAGTAATAGTAAGACTTAGCGTAAGTGATGGCTTGGATAGTAGAAACATTAATAATATATGGCGGACTCAGCCTAAAGATACAGGATATTTTTCTGAGCTTTTTTAATCGTACACAATAATTATTAAGCTAGATAATACCCTGTATAGCAAGGGTATTATCTATTATTTAAGGGTAAGCTTACTCTAAATCTAACCAGATTGTTTTCACATCCGTATACTGATCATGTGCTTGTAACGAGTTATCGCGCCCGCCAAAGCCTGAGAGTTTAAAGCCACCAAAAGGTGTGCTGATATCACCTTCACTGAAGCAGTTCACAGAAACCGTGCCCGCTTGTAATTGGCGCGCATACTTATGTGCTTTTTTAACGTTAGCGGTGTAAAGCGATGCTTGTAAGCCATAGCAAGTTTCATTGGCTAATGCTAATGCGTGCTCGTCAGATTCTGCTTCCATTAATGAGAACACAGGGCCGAAGATCTCTTCAATCGCTATGGTCATATCGGAGGTGACATTATCAAACAGTGTTGGTGCGATAAATAAACCATCGCCTATGGTGATTGCTTCGCCACCGGCTAGCACTTTGGCACCTTGCTCTTTGCCGATAGCGATGTAGTTCATGATTTTGTCGTATTGAGGGCGTGAGATGATTGAACCAAGCATATGCTCTGGGTTCATAGGATCGCCTGTCTTCCAATTTTCCATCTCAGCGAGAATCTTTGTCGTTAACTCTGCTTTAATATCTTTATGGATAATAATGCGTGAGTTAGCAGTACAGTTTTGACCCATGTTCCACAATGCCGCATTGACTATATTCTCAGCGACAGAATCTAAATTTTCAGCATCGGCTAATACGACACTTGGGCTTTTTCCGCCGCACTCAAGTACGATACGCTTAAGGTTTGAGCGTGCTGAATATTCTAAGAAACGACGGCCTGTAGCGGTCGATCCCGTGAAAGATACAACTTGGACATCTTCGTGCATGCCTAAAGGCTCGCCTACATCCGGACCAAGACCTGGCAGTACGTTAAACACTCCAGCAGGGATCCCTGCTTCAATGGCAAGCTGTGCGATGCGCAACGTTGTCATGCTGGTGGTTTCAGCAGGTTTAACGATTACGGAATTGCCCGCAGATAGTGCAGGGCCAAGCTTCCAAGCGACCATCATTAAAGGGAAGTTCCAAGGCAGTACGCAAGCGACAACACCTAAAGGCTCACGCACCACCATGCCAACAGCGCCGTCGCCAGAAGGGGAGAGCTGATCGTAAAGTTTATCTGTCGCCTCTGCATGCCATGCAATGCAGTGTACAGTTTCAGGAAGATCTGTCAGTACGCACTCGTGAATAGGTTTACCCGCTTCTAGGGTTTCCATCACGGCCAGCTCAAGGGCATTTTCTTCAATCAAAGAGGCGAGTTTGGCAATCGCTGTTTTGCGCTCACTGGGATGCAGTTTTGACCAAACGCCACTTTCAAAAGTTGCTTTAGCGTTAGCAACTGCAAGGTCAACATCCGCTGCTTTACAAGCGGCTATTTGAGTGATCTCTTCGCCAGTTGCCGGGTTGATGCTCGCCATGGTGGCGCCATCAATAGCATCGACGTAAACACCATTAATAAAAGCTTTAGTAGGAAGGGTTAAACCTGCGGCAATATCTTTATACTGCTCAGTGGAAAGTAATTCAGACATCTGTGTATCTCCCATTGTAACTGCTGTGTAGGCTGTTAGTTATACGTTGTTACAACGATCGCAAAGTTTGCGTTTTTAGATGATAGCGAATATAAAAGCTAGATAGGTAGCGAACGTTGTAGATAGGGTTGAGCTTAATTATTGCGGGTTATGGCATAGCCAAAAGACCCGCAAAACACTTTCAAAACGATTAGCTTGCCATTATAGCTTCTAATTTAACGCTGGCAGTTTCGATAGCTGAAGTGACTTGCGCTGTCATCTCATCATCCATAGCAAGCATTGGAAGACGCACAGGTCCGCCATCAACACCTTGCAGCTTAGCGCCTAATTTTACGCATTGGATGAACTTGCCACTTTGCTCTAATAGTTCCATAACAGGCATTAAAGTTGCCATGAACTGCTGACCCTTCACGAAATCTTTTTCAACCACACAGGCTTCGTAAAACGCAACACAGGCTTTAGGGAAAATATTCGCGCAGGCACAAACCCAGCTTTGAGCGCCCCAAGCAAAGAATTCTAGTACTTGATCTTCAGCACCAGCACTTAGCTGCACTTGTGGGTAATCGATAGTCAGCTGGTGGATCCGGTTAACATCACCACTTGATTCCTTAATCGCAACAATGTTTTTGCGATCAGCTACTTGATCCATGAAACTTGTACCCATCTCAACACCGGTACGTCCTGGGTAGTTGTAAAGGATAATTGGTAGATCAGCAGCTTCATCGATACGAATAACGTGCGCCGCTAATTCAGATTCATCAGGTAAAGAGTAAGGCGGGGCCGCAACTAGCATTGCGTTTGCGCCTGCAGCTTTTGCAGCAGCAGCATAAGCGTAAGCTTCTGTTGCAACCATGTCGTTAACACCCGCGATCCAAGGTACGCGACCTGCGATGTATTCATTGGCAAACGCAAATTGCTCTAAGCGCTCTGCTTTTGACATAGTGTAAAACTCGCCTGTTGACCCGCCAACGATTAAGCCGTGTACGCCATTGTTAATTTGATTGTCGATAACGGTTTTGCAGCCATCGTAATCGATGCTTCCATCACTATTAAACGCGGTAATGATAGGTGTATATATGCCTTGAAACTTCATTTTCTATCCTCATCTTGCGCTCCAAAAACACTAAGAGACGCTTTATTGTATGCGTATGCCAAATTCAATTAGCAAAAACTATACTGCATTGAATACAGTTTGTATACTAAATAAATAGGCGATTACAAATGAATCGAAAAAGGGTAGAATTGGCCGCTAATTTTCTACATCTTCCGTTTAAAGAGAAGATAGAGTCATTGATCGAAAGGGATTAACTTTGAGCAATACAAGTGCCACAAAAGAAAAACGTACCCGCGGTGAAGGTGCTAATCGTATTTTTAATGTACTACGTGAAGAAATTCTGTCACTGCATTTAAACCCAGGCCAGCCTGTAGATGAAGTGGGTTTAGCAGAACGTTTTGGTGTCTCAAGGTCTCCTGTACGTGAAGCTTTGGTGCGCTTAGCCTCACAAGGCTTAGTGAATACGCTACCTAATAAAAGCACGATTATAGCGCCTCTTAATATAGAAGAGTTTCCTCAATATATTGATGCATTAGATTTATTACAGCGTGCTACTCACCGTTTAGCGGCTAAATTGCGTAGCGAAGAAGATCTTGTTGAAATAGATGCACTGCAGCAGCAATTCACACAAGCAGTGAATGAAAGCAACGTAGTCGCGATGATAGAGCGTAACCAAGCGTTACATATGGCGATTGCTAAAGCATCTCGTAATAATTACTTAGCGAAAGGTTACTCAAGCTTATTAGATGAAGGGCGACGGATACTGCGTTTATACTTTCGTTCGTACAATGATTCTTTACCGCCAGAGCTAGTGGTTGAACATAATCGAATTATCGATGCGATCCGTAATAAGGATGAAGAACTCGCTGAAAAGCTTGCACACGAGCATAGTATCGAGGTGAAAACACGTTTTCTTTCTTACTTATCGACCAGCCATACCTCCGGTATCAGCGTTGATGTGAGAAAGTAGTTTATGAATCAAAGATTAGCTAATCACAGATAGTGTGCTGTGATTAGCGGTTAGTATCCTCTAAATTTATAAAGTGAATACTGTGATTAATTAGCTACATTCCCTCCTACCTTTAATACTTTCCTAGGTAATTTAAATCTATTAAGTTTCGCTTCATCTGAAGTTTCGTATCTTCTTGATATTAATAATAAAAACATTGTGATCAGTGGTTTTCTCTTTATCTTTAGAGCTACCACTTTAATGCGTTGTATCTTTAATAAATTAAGTTTAGTTTAAGGCTAATTTAACAATTTGGAAGCTAATACTCGAAGTGTAAGTCTCTAGAATCGCTCTGAAAATATCTAAAGGGAATAAGATGAAAATAAAGCATAAGTTATTAATTACTCTATCCGTCACGTTTTTGCTCATTTGTAGCTCTTTAATCTCACAAGAAATGTCAGTTTTGGAAAGCAAAAAGATAACCCTCGAATTCGAAAACCGTTTTAAATCTAATACCATTGCTAAAGAGTTTTCTGACTCCTCTGCCAATTTAACGCGTTTAGCGCGTAGCTATGTAGCGACAGGAGATAAACAATATAAACAGCAGTATTGGGATATTGTGCAATGGCGAAGTGGTGAAACTGCAAGACCAGAGAGCGTTTATAGTGGGTTGCATGTAGGGGAAAAAATTGCCTTAAAACAGATTATGGAAGAGCTTAATTTCTCAGCGCAAGAGTTAGGTTTATTGGAAAAAGCTAGCCAGCTTTCAAATGATTTGATCAAGACTGAAACTCAATCAATGGGAACCGTTGATGCAGGAGAAATAATCCCAGGGCCTTTCAAGGCGTTAGATGGGGAAACGGTCGAGCAGTTTGCGATAAGAATATTGTTCGATCAAAACTATCATCAAGAAATTAACAAAATCCAACAGCCGCTCAAACAGTTTTTTAAAGTGTTAGACGAGCGCACTCTAAAGCAATTACAAAGTGAAAATGAAAGTGCTGAGTTTTGGATCACTACAGCACTTTATTTACAGATTTTAGCGATACTTTCCTTAGGAGTGGTGATTTTTATCTCTATCAAAGCGATCTTTAAACCGCTAGATCGTGTTGTTACAGCGATGTCAGACCTTAGTGAAGGAGAGGGCAGTGTTAGCAGCCGTTTAGATGCCTCGGGTCGTGATGAACTGGCTGAACTGGCAGGTGGCTTTAATGCCTTTGCTGAAAATATAGAGAAGGTGGTGAACAGTGTAAACGTCACTAGTGATGGCATTTCAGATTCATCGGCAGAACTCTCTGCTACTGCACAGCGTACAGATGCAGCGATCACCAATCAAAAAAGCACTATCAGCCAGGTATCCACAGCTGTTAACGATTTATTGTCAACAATTCAAAGTATTGCAAGTAGCGCTGTTGATGCGGCGACGGCGGCGACTGAATCGAATGAACAAGCAAGTAAAGGGCTTGGTACAGTTGATAAAATGTCAGCGAGCATCAAGCAACTCACTGAAGAGATTCAGGGAGCGTCCGATGCAATTCGAAAAGTTGAACAAGACAGTAATACAATCGCTACAGTGCTTGATGTTATTCGCGCTATTGCAGATCAAACAAACTTGTTAGCCTTAAATGCTGCGATTGAAGCGGCGCGCGCAGGTGAGCAGGGCCGTGGCTTTGCAGTGGTTGCCGATGAAGTGCGTAGTTTGGCACAGCGCACACAAACATCAACGACTGAAATTCAAAGCATGGTAGAGAGCTTACAAAACAGTGCACAAACCGCTGTGAGTGTGATGGAGAAAAGCCAAAGCCAATCAGTAGATTGTGTTGAGCTAGCTGGTGAAACGGGTACGGTTATTTCACAAATTTCTGAATCTATCGCATCCATTAACGATATGAATACAGATATCTCACAAGGCAGTGTTGAGCAGAGTAATGTGCTCAGTGAGATTAACACTCAAATTCTAGAGATTTTAGATCAAGCGCAAGAAATTTCCATCGCATCAGAACAGATCGCATCAAGTAGTGAAGAATCGAAGATGTTGTCAGTAAATTTATCGGGAATTGTGAAAGAGTTTAAGTTATAAGCACCCACCTCTTTTGAGGTTCAGCTCCATACAAAGGCTTATTATGAGCAATTGTATGGAGTGATTTCTTTAGCAGTTCTTAAAGGTTAACAACTGGGCTTCAATCTTCTTAGCGCTATCGGTAATCGATAATCCCCCTAACGCAGTACAGCGCAATTCATGGGTAATACTGATACCGACTTGATACATAGTGGCAACGACTTCATCGTAAGTGACCACAGGGTCGTAGTTTGCCAGCGCCATGTTGGCGCAAGATAATGCATTGGAGGCTGCCATCACATTGCGGCCCAAGCAAGGTGCTTCAACTCGATTGCCTATTGGATCGCAAATCATTCCTAATGAATTTTGTAAAGCCAGAGAAGCGCCAGTGATACATTGTTGTAAGCTACCGCCTGCCAGTGTCACTAAACCAGCTGCCGCCATTGATGAACCCGCACCGCATTCCGCTTGGCATCCACCAACTTCTGCTGCAAAGGATGAGTGCTCGCTGATAAAAATCCCTAACACAGCAGCCGCTAGCATTGCTTTGGCGATATCCTCGGTTGATTTTTCCATCATTTTTCCAGCCGCAAGTAAGGTGCCGGGCAAGGCGCCGCACGAGCCAGCTGTGGGGGCCGCAACGATGACACCGTATGAGCTTTTAACTTCCATAATCGCACTGACATAGAGCACAATAGTATTGAGTAATTCGCCACCTAATAGCTGGTTTTGTTGCATTTTGTTGTCGAACTCAGCGCTCTGGCAATGCAGAATACGGTCTTTAAACTCCGTTCCGGCCAAACCTGTATCAACGGTTTTTTGCATAATGTTGATAAGGTTGCACATCTTATCGAGTACTTGTGTCTCCTTGATATTGCCTCTGGCACTTTCGTAGCGCAATGCAAGTTGCCACAATTCTAATTGCTCTTTCTCACCAAGTTCAATGAGATCTTTGCAGTATAAAAAAGGGACATCGACATGCTTTCTCGATAGCACTGGTAGTACCGCTTGTAAGTGTCTGACTAGGTTTACCTCTTCTAAAGCCAGTACTTGGGCGATTTCAGAGTCACTAAATGCTTGCTCGCGTTTGATAAGTATAAAATCGCTATCACCTTGGCAAACTTCAATATGGTCATATGACACCCGTTTTTTGACTTGTTCAAGCGCTTTTGAACACGTTTGGCTATAGATTAGTAGCTGGTGGTAGTCACCATTGATAGAAAGTTCAGCACCATCAATCTGTTGTACTTCTATCATGCCGCCGCCAGTTGAGATAGCGAGCATGCTATGGCTGAAATGCGCATTACTAACCTTGAGACGATAGGTATTGGGATGTTCAGCCCCGTAATCTAAATAGTTAACTTGAATGTCTATACCGCGATCGCGAATCCCTTGCTGATAATCCATGATTCGCTCATCGTCGGCCTGTAAGCCTAGCAGCCCTCCGTATAGACCCATATCTGTACCTTGGCTTTCGTGGGTTGTGACTAAAGAGCCATTGGGGTCGTAGTCGACGGTAACGCTTTTGATATCATCACCAATTAAATCCCTTAATAGCAATCCTATACGACAAGCAGCGGCACTATGTGAACTTGACGGTCCGCGCATGACAGGTCCAATAACATCATTAAATATACTTGAGATCGCCATAGCTGCATTTGCTCCTATTAAATTGCTTTCGGTTTTTTCATGCCTGTTGAGTTCAACATAACAGAGATTCTATTAATTGTCGACAAATTGAATACAATGAAAGTAAGGCTTAGAGAAGCTTGTATAGGGACTTCTAAGCAGGAGCTGGTAGAGCGTTATAAATAACTGATCAAATTAAAGACATGCGATCAAGTCCCCAAATCTTCTCTGTGGACCTGATCGCTATCTTTAATATAAAAGAGTACATTTACAGACCAAAAAAGTATATATGCCAAAACCGACAATAGTTCTACTGCGCACTCTTAATTGATTGACTCAAGAGATAGTTACGACGTACATTTGCCCAAAACTCACACTGAGGATGCTGCGAATGACAGCGACACTACTTTCACTAATCGCACTGTTTTCAAGCGGCTTCTTAATGATGCTTGGCAGTGGTTTGATCAACATTCTTTTGCCCTCACGCTTGAGTTTAGAAAATGTCAGCCCAGATAACATTGGCTTAGTAATGTCGATGTTTTCAGTCGGGCTGTTAATAGGGAGTATTTATACAAGGCGTCTTATTCTCTACGTTGGCCATATTCGCGTTTACGCCGCCTGCGCGGCTATGGCCGCAATTAGTATCCTCACTTGCTATCTGTGGTTCAACGAATGGCTGTGGGCATTGATGCGCATTCTGCTGGGGTTTTGTGTGGCCTCTACCAATATCGTGGCCGATGGCTGGCTCAGTGAGCGGGCAACGAGCGATACCCGTGCGCGGATATTGGCGACGAACCAAATTGTTGTGCTTTTGGCGATGTTTCTCGGCTCTTTTTTGATCAACTTTGCAGAAGTGACCGATGCGATACTCTACATCATGGCCGGTGTATTGTTGTGCAGCGGTGTAGTACCTATTGCGATGACCAGTGCCAGCGCGCCGGAAATTGATGATGCACCTCCTATGCCACTGCTCAAGTTGCTAAAGAGTTCGCAAGTCGGTGTGCTGTCGGTACTGATGTGCGGATTTATGCTCGGTTCTTTGTTGAGCATGATCGCTGTGTACGGAGAGGCAAAAGGTATCAGCGGGTTCAGGTTATCGTTGTTGGTGGGCTCAGCGGTTATCGGTGGAGTTATTCTGCAATTCCCCATCGGTTATTTAGCTGATCGCTATGACAGACGTAAAGTTATTTTGAGTATCGTCTTTTTATCTATCTTAAGTACGTTGTCAGTGCCTTTGGTTATTGATGTTGACTTATTTTACCTCGCACTGGTTTTGGTGAGTTTGAGCAGTGGTATTGTCTCTAGCCTTTATCCATTGGGTATTGCTGAAACGTTTGACCGCCTACAGCAAAATGAAATGGGCGGCGCGATCAGTGCAATGATGATGACTTACGCAGCAGGAGGCATTATTGGACCATATACAGTTGGTTTAGTGATGGAATATATTGGCGTGAATGCGTTCTTTAGCTTTATGGCTGCTGTGCAATTGGCCTTTGTTTTCTTTGTTATTTATCGCAGTACAGTACGAAAATCGATACCTGTTGACCAGCAGGAAGCTTTCGTTGCCCAAGGGGCCACGGGTTGGGTCAGTAGCGAACTTGATCCACGTACCGAATATGTTGATACGCCCAATTTAAGCGCTGCTGCGCAAGCTGCTGTAGATATGGCTGAAACAAACCCTGAACTCGCGTTAGATATGGTGAGTTTGATTGCCAAAGCTTCACCGGACCAAGCGGTGGAAGCAGCTGGAGCAGTTGCAGGGGTGGAAGGCGTCGACGTTACTGAGTTGTATAAAAGGCTCAATCCTGAAGTACCTGATCAACAGCATCAAGAGTTCGTACAAACCATTATTACAGCGACACCTGAGCCTACAGCGGAGCTAGTGAATGTTGTCTTTGATGAAGCTGAGTCTGAAGATATTGCCGAGCTGGCAACGGCCATGACAGAAGCGGCCCCAGAGCAGAGTTTGGAGATAATAGAGGCTGCAACTGAGGCTGTTTTAAATGACAATCCTGAAATGGTTGTCGACATTGCCGAAGCCTATCACAACAATGTGGCTAACAATTGGGAAGAGATGCGTTACGCGGATCGATTGGCCGATGAAAGTGAGCAAAATATTTCTGACATGGTGTCTATGATTGCTGAAAAAGCGCCAGAGCAAATCGATGATGTGAATGCATTTATTGCAGAAAGTGACACGGACTTTAGTGAGCAGCCTGATAGTGACAGCGATGATGAGGCGCAGCCACCTTCTAAGAGTTAGTCCAGGGAGTTTTTGGTTTAGAAAAAGTATTCGGGTGTATAAACTGCTGATTAAAAAATTTAAGTCAGCAGCTTAAAGTGGAAATGTTTGATGAAAAAAGTTTAATTGAGTAGTTCTGCAACGATTTTGGCGGTTGTCGGACCTTGAGTGAGGCCAAGGTGGCCATGACCTAAGGCGTATACAATGTTTGTATTAGTACCACTGCGTTCAATAATCGGTAGCGAATCTGGGGTAGAAGGGCGGTGCCCCATCCACTGGTAATTCTCCTTGCGATTAAGCTTGGGGAACAGTTCTGCGGCGATATTATCGATAGCAGTGAAATGCGCTTCTTTTGCAGGGCGTTTAGTACCGGCAAACTCAGCCCAGCCACCAACGCGAATACCGTGATCAATTGGGGTGGCAACAACTCCTCGATCACCGAACATAATTGCCCGCTGCAGATCTATTCCAGGGTCAGTGTAAGTCAGGTTATAGCCGCGCTCTGCTTCTACTAGTTTAGGGGTGCCCATTTTCTTCAACAGAGGCTTTGACCACACACCTGCCGCTAATACAACTTGATCAAAAAACTGGCTTTTGCCACTGCGGTACTTAACTTCAATAGACTTTTGCCCTGCTCTACTTTGAGAGTGCTGGTTTGGGTTGAACTCTTCCACATCTTCGCAAAGAAACTCAGCGCCTTTAGCGCAGCAAAAATCGACTAGGCCAGTCACCACTTTTTTAGGATCTTCAACAGTCATCCACTGTGGCAGTCGATAACCGCCGCTGAATATCCTTGCCAATTGTGGCTCTAAATCGTATAGCTGATCAGTTGTAATCGATTCGGACTCAAAGCCGAATTTGCGACGAGTTTCAAACTCTGCGGCAGCATTTTGCAAACTTTTTGGGGTTTCATAGAGATACAGTGCCCCATCGCGGCGCAATAAATGCTCAATCCCTGTGTTTTTGTAAAGTGATTCAACATCTTCAAAAACAGTTTTGTTAATGTTGGCTAGCTTTTCAATGTTTGCGGCATGAATAGTTTGTTGCGAATTTAATGTAAAACGCACTATCCAAGGTAAGAGTAGCGGCCAGTGACTCAATGGGATTTTCAACGGTGATTTTGGATCAAGCAGCATGCCTATGGCCGAAATAACGATACCAGGGGTCGCCATAGGAATTATTTCAGGTGCGGCAATATGCGCAGCATTGCCTCTTGAAGGGCCAGCCATACCGGGCATAGCGCGATCGATCAAAGTAACTTTGGCGCCTTGTAATACCAGTTGTGCGGCGCAGCTACTACCAATAACACCGGCCCCAACGATTGCGATATGGCGACCTTGAAAATCTACCTGTGACATTGAATGCTCCAGTAAAACAGCGTGAAAAATGGTTGGGATTAGTGACCGTAAATCAAGATCTTATCTTACTAGATCGTCCGCGTCTCCCCAACAGTCTGCAACACTGTAACCTTGTTGATATGGATCAGTTGGATCGACACCAATTTGATGGATACCGTGTATCCACCCGCGTCCAGAAACTTTAGGTAACACCGCTGTTTTTCCAGCAACTGTAGTTGTACCAGCAACGCTCATGTCGAATCGGCTACCAATAATGGAGTATGCGCTGTATTGATCACCTACCTTAATCTCTCCGCGCTCAAGCATTACAGCCATACGTGCGCTGTTCCCTGTGCCACAAGGAGAGCGATCTACACGCCCTGGTGGTAGCACAGTTGCGCCGCGCAATTCACCATCAGGGCCTTTATCGATCAGCATAGTGTAGGCGATACCTTTTAATTGATCGTTTTCTGGGTGCACAATTTGCATTGTTTTATTGAGCTGGCGCTGTACTTCACAGCCAATCTCGACAATCTTCTTAGCATTTTGACGCTCAATGCTAATGCCAAGTTGTTTACAATCAACCAGTGCATAGAAGATGCCGCCAAAGGCGATATCCACATTTAAAGTGCCGTAATCCGCAGTATCAACTTTAACATCTAAACTGTGTACAAAACTGGGGTTCATATCCAGCTCAACACGTTCACACTTGCCGTCTTTACATTGAGCGGTGGCTGTTACTAAACCAGCTGGCATATCAAAGCGCACTTGAGTCGTCGGCTCTTGCATCTCTAAAATGCCTGTTTCTAACAACACCGTGGTTGTGCAAATACAATTAGAGCCCGACATTGCATGGGCTTGGTCCCCTTGCAAAATAATAAAACCCGCATCGGCATCTGGGCGTGTCGGAGGCAGCAACAAGTTAGTACTCATTTGTGCGTAACCGCGAGGCTCAAAGACGCAAAAACGTCTAATACTGTCATCTACCTCGTTGATATATGTCATTTTTTCCAACATTGTGGCACCGGGAATATCAAGTACTCCACCAGTAACGACACGACCAATTTCGCCCTCGGCATGGGCTTCAACTAAATTAAGTGTTTTTTTCCAGCGCATGAGTTTGATCTCTTAAAGGTTCTGTTTGGCGCACATTATCTCGCATGATCTACAGCGTCAATCATTAAATTAATGTTTGGATGCAATATTGAATACTATAAAAATATCTCTTGTCGACAGCTTGTATCCAATGTTATTGTTTAAGCGTAAACACACTTATGACAAAAAAATAATTTAAAAGGTGATTCACATGTCTCAAATACTTAAACGTTTTTCGAGTGTTGCAGCGCTCGCGACAACAGCTGCACTTGCATTCACTCTGTCCACTAATGCTAATGCTGACAAATTAGACGATGTCATCTCCGAGGGAGAGTTGCGCTGCGGTGTGGTATTGGACTTCCCGCCCATCGGTTATCGCGATGCGAATAATCAGCCAGCGGGTTTTGATGTGGATTACTGTAAAGATCTAGCGGCCGCGTTAGATGTGGATTCCAAAATTGTGCCATTAACATGGGCTGAGCGTTTACCTGCGATAGTTAATAATCGTGCAGACGTCATTTTTGGCGGTACTTCTGATAGTTTGCAACGTGCTAAAACGGTTGGCTTCTCAATTCCTTACGCTATTTATTACGCGCAGGCGATAGTCAGTAAAGAAGGTGGCATTAAAACGTTTGAAGACATGAAAGGAAAGCGCATTGCAGGTGCGGTAGGAACTGTGCCTGAAAAAGAGTTTTTAAAATACGCTAAAAAATGGGGTACAGAAAACCTGTATCAAGGCTATCAAAGTGAAAACGAAGTATTTCTTGCGGTTGCTCAAGGTAAAGCAGATGCAGGTTTAACGACTAATACAACGATCAAGCCTGTTGTAGGTCAGTTCAAAACACTAGCTGCGGGTCCTCGTATGCCTTGGACGACGGATTACACTTCAGTTGCCGGTCCTCGTAAAGATATTGCTTGGTTAAACTATTTGAATTTATTTGTTACTCATCAAGTACGTTCAGGTCGTTACCAAGAGCTTTGGGGTAAGTATGTTGGTGGTGAAGCGCCGTCATTACGTATACCAAATGTAATGTACTGAGAACGTAGCACGATTTACTCGAAGGGCATGATAACTACACTTGGTGTTACAGGGTTAATACAAGCTCTCTAAATCGTGCAAAGCTCTTCTGCTAACTGCTGAACAGATCCTAGCTTAACCGTTAGGGTCTTAGCTGATACCTGAGTTGCTCAACGAAGTATCAGAGATCAGAGATTATCTGCCGTTCTCTTTTTTATATAGGCATATATATGGATTACACGTTCCACTGGCGACCTGTTATTAAAGCATTACCTGATCTGTTCAGTGCTGCTTTAATCACCCTAGAGGCCGCTGTCTTGTCGATGATCGTCGGCATCATTATTGGATTAATTTTGGCTATGATGCGCTTGTACGGTAATCGGCCAATGTATTTTTTCGCTACTGTTTGGGTAGAACTTGCGCGCAATACGCCCGCTCTGCTGCAATTGTTCTTCTTTGGTTTTGGGTTAGGTGCCTTTGGTTGGCATTTAAGTCCCTTTATGATCGTGCTTTGCGGATTGGCGTTTAATAATGCCGGTTATTTAGCGGAGAACTTTCGTGGAGGCTTCCAAGCAATTCCAAAACCACAGTATAACGCGGCGCGCTGTCTTGGTATGAGCGCTAGCCAAACCTACACTCGAATCATTATTCCCCAAGTTTTTAAATTGGTTTATTACCCAATGACAAACCAGATGGTATGGGCAGTTTTGATGAGTTCATTAGGGATGTTGGTCGGTTTTAGAGAGCTATCAGGTGCCACACAATTTTTAGCTTCAAATACCTTTAGGTTGTTTGAATTCTTCCTCGTTGCTGCTGTGTTCTACTATGTATTGGTTAAGCTGATATTGTTGGTTGCACATCTAATTAGTCGCAAGTTATTTACTTATTGAGGATTAACAGATGTCAGAAACAGCAAGTACGATTCAGTTCTTTACAGGCTTTAGCCTTAATGATTTACCTTTTTTGGCAGAAGCTGCCGGTAATACCTTATTAATCTCGGTGATATCGATTTCAATCGGTTCGGTTTTTGGTTGTTTATTTGGCTGGGCATTATATGCCTCGAAATACGCGCGCATCTTCTTAGGCTCAATTCTGGATGTTTTTCGCAGCGTGCCTTTAATCATCCAATTACTGTTATTTTTTAACTTCTTTCCTATTTTAGGTTTCCCACTGGAGCCTTTTGCGGCTGGCTGTATTGTGTTAATTGTTTACACCAGTGCACTGGTAGCACAAGTTGCTCGAGGTGGAATAGAAGCAGTACCTGAGCCGATGCGCCGTGCATCAAGATCATTAGGTATGAGCTATTTTCAAGATATGCGTTATGTGGTGTGGCCAATTGGCGCAAGAGCGATGTTACCTGCTTGGACTGGTGTAGCTTTAGGGGTGCTCAAAGACTCGGCATTGGTGTCAGTGCTAGGGTATCTGGAATTACTGCGCGCTTCACAAATATTAATTACAAGAACACAAGAGCCATTCATTATATTGGCAATAGTCGGTGCATTTTATTTTGCCCTATCTTATCCCATTGGCAAATTGACGGCTAAATTAGAACAGAGGTGGCAGTATGATTGAGTTAAAAAACGTTGATAAATCTTTTGATCAACTTAAAGTCCTAAAAGGCATTGATCTCACTGTTCAAAAGGGCGAGGTACTCAGCGTTATTGGCGCCAGTGGTTCTGGAAAATCAACCATGTTGTACTGCATTAATGCTCTTGAGAAAATCCAAGGTGGCAACATTATTGTGGATGGCGTTGATGTTCACGCACCTTCTACTAATGTGAACCAACTACGCCAAAAAATAGGTATGGTGTTCCAGCAGTGGAATTCATTCCCGCACTTAAGTGTATTGGATAATGTCGCTTTAGCGCCTCGGATTGTTTTAGGTAAAACAAAAAGAGAGGCGCGAGAAATTGCTGAAAAGCACCTCAAACATGTGGGACTAGGTGATAAGTTGGATACCTATCCAACACGTATGTCAGGTGGTCAGCAACAGCGTTTAGCAATTGCTAGAGCACTAGCGATGGAACCCGGCTATATGTTGTTTGATGAAGTAACATCAGCGTTAGACCCTGAACTCGTAGGTGAGGTGCTTGATACCTTAAGATTATTACGAGAAGATGGTATGACGATGATTGTTGTAACCCACGAGATAAATTTTGCACGGGATGTATCTGATCGCATTGCCTTTTTTCACCAAGGTGTGATCGAAGAGCTAGCACCCGCTAAAGCGCTCGTTAATAATCCACAACGCACTCGCACTCAACAGTTCTTGAGCAAAGTACTCTAATCTGAATGTTGCAAAGCACCTTCTGCATAAGAAGGTGCTTTATCTAAATTGGTTTATCTAAGATGCTTGCGTTTCTTGTATGAAGAACGCTCAGCTTTTTAAGTTGGTGTTTTTCGAACTAGCGGTTTTTCTATTCATTAAGATAAGGAACATGCGATTAAGTCCCCACAGAAAAGGTTTCGGGACGTGATCGTATGTTCCATAATTATTGATCCCTTAAATAATCCACGGGTTCAAGTAAAGCTCAAAATCAAATTTATGTCGCTACTGCAAAAAGATAAGAGTAGACTGCGCGCATCTTCGCAGCACCTGCAGTAAAGCAGGCAGTCGATTTTTTGTATCTTTCTTGAGTTAAACTATTGTGCCAACACTTAACAATCAGCCTTGGAAGGCTTTAGACATAATAGCCCTCATTGTTGTTTTATTTGCATGGGGAGGTAATTTTCTAGCGATTAGATACGCAGTTCTAGAAATTCCAAGCTGGACAGCATTGAGTATACGCTTAGCGCTGGTGGGCTGCATATTGCTCTTTTTTTTACGAAACCCTTTGCCTTATTTCAAGTATTATCTGCTGATCACTATCGTGTTAGTACCCGGGCATTTTGGTCTATTATTTTTAGCTTCACAACTAACCACTAATGTTTCTGCGATATCGTTATTTATCCAGTTAAATCCTGCTTTTGCGTTACTTTTTGCATGGCTGTTACTGAAAGAAAAGCCTGGAATACGACGTATTTTTGGTTTGTTCTTAGCGTTTCTAGCGATGGGCATACTATTTTATGAGCCAAACTTACTGGGCATGAGTAGTGCATTACTGGTAGCGACTCTATCGGCGATGTTTATGGGGTTGTATTCGGTCATGTTGCGATCAATGCCTAAGCAAATAAGGCCTATTGATATCATTGGTTGGACAGCAATTATTGGCACGCCTATGGTTGCAACTTTGGCTTTTATACTAGAAGGCTCGCCCATAGACACGCTAGCTAATGTTTCTACCCAAGGCTGCCTTGCGATGCTTTATACAGTAATAGGTGCAAGTATTATCGGTCACGGTTTATGGGCTTGGTTATGTCGTCGACACCCTGTGGCTCAGGTTGTACCTTTCAGCTTATTAGTACCTATTGTTGCTATTAGTTTATCTGCGATATTGCTTGGCGAGGTGATAAGCTTACAAATGTTGATTGCGGCTGCTGTGCTTTGCACAGGGCTATTTATTATTGCCAGAGCGCGAAATTAAGAGAGATAAAACACCGGTAGTGCGTAAAGTGCGAACTACCGGTATGAAAAATTACAAATTGGCAGAGGTTGCCAAAAGTAATTACTTCAAGCTTTCGTAGTAAGCTGCAACGTTTTCAATCTGATTTTCTGGCAGAGCTTTTGCCATTGGAACCATAGTAGGATCGTTACGCGTACCGTCTCTAAAGGCTTTGATTTGCTTTACTAAATAACCTTTTTTCTGACCCGCTAAGTTTGGCCATAGATCATTGTTACTAATGCCCGCTGCGCCATGACAAGCAACACATAGACCAGAAGCCTGTTTGCCTGCTTCAATATCAGCTGCGAATGCAGATTGGCTTAACCCGATAATACATACACTTAATGCAATTTTCTTTAATGTCATTTTCTTCAACCTTACTTTAATCGGGAAAAAATCTTCCCTATTTATAATAGTCTTTTGCTTCCTGAATCTGTGATTTCAAAGTGAAGGTTGAAGCCACTGATTTAGGTATTAGGATGAGCTATGTTAAATGGGCACTCATCCTTGCTTCGCCTTGCAAGTTTATCATCTAAACCTTAAGACACTGAACGGCTTGAGTAAAGAGATTGATGAAACCATGATGAAAGACAACGTTTTTAAACTAATAACATCTCATATTTGATGGCTTATCATCTATAAGGTGCACTTTTCGAATGATTCTTCATTGATTGGCGATTAGAGATGACTGGTTTAAATCGGTTAAATGCATTATTGATCTGTATATCTATACGATTAGGCGCATTGGAATATCTTTGATGCCAGCTCTTTCGCGAATATCACTTTGCGGTATAAACCCCCATTTTACATAGAGAGCTGATGCATTAAGGGCAGAGTTTACGGTAAAGAAACCTGGATTGCCGTTGTTAATCGCTTGCTGTTTGCCATGATCCCATAACTTTTTTGAAACACCTTGGCCTTGATGAGTTTTAGATACAAATAGGTGATACAAATGGCTGTTATCTCTGATGCCGATTACACCAATGATGGAGTCATTAATCACGGCAACAGAGTATTGATAATCGCTATCAAAGTAATGTGTGATACTTTGGATATCCATTGATTTTAAGAGTAATTCAGCCCCCTGTTCTGTGCAGCTGGGGGCTATAAACTTACGGACAGATGCACAAATAAGTTGGCTTATTGCGGTAATGTCTGCATTAGTCGCCGCTCGTATGTGCATATTATCCTCACTCTTTTTAGTTTTGATTGGCTTCAGCGCTGACAAGGTCGTAAAGCTGTTGTGCGCCAAAGCTTGGTAAGCCTTTGCCATTAACAAAGAATGTTGGGGTTTTTTCGACCTTCATCGTATTCACATCAGCACTCTCTTGTTGCAGTAACTGGTCAATAGCTGAGGTGTAGCCATCGATTTTGGCTTGCTCGATATCGAGCCCTGCTGAGGCTGCTGCAGCCCATGCTTTGCTTAAATCAGGACTGCCGTGAGATGCCCATTCAGGCTGCTTAATCAATATAGCTTCTAGTACGGGCTTAAATAAGCCCTGTTTGCGAGCAGCTTCAATTATACGTACCACTTCATCAGAACCCTCATGAAAGGTTGTGTAGCGCAGCACTAAACGAACATCATTAGGGTATTGAGACATGATTTTTTTGACGACAGGGTAAAAGGCTCGACAGGCTTCACAGGCGGGGTCAAAAAATTCAACAATGGTTACTTTGGCATTATCCGGCCCCATGCTTGGGGAATAAGAGCGTTCCAGTGCTGGATTATTTGGATTGACTTGTGCGCTGGATTGGGCGTTTTGTTGCTGCCATATATAGCTGGCCACAGCAAAGAGAATAATAGCGCCAGCGCTGATGTAAACAATGATTTTGGAGCGGTTCATGAACGGTTTTTCCTAGAGGTGATAATTAATAAACTAATAATGAGAGCAAAGCTCAATAGGGATAAGTAAGGTAAAGGTACTACTCCTAAAATGGTCATGGCACTGCCGCTACAGCTATTGCTGGCATCACAAGGGGTAACTTGGTTGATAATATTGCCGTAAACCAAACTGTGATAAAGAGCAAACCCAGCGCCAGCGAATGCTATGGGCAGCGCATAGTCAATGGCACTTAGCTCAGAGCGAAAGCAGCCTATACCTAGAATAACAACCAGCGGAAACATGGCGATGCGTTGATACCAGCACAATGTGCATGGCATCTGGCCTAGCACTTCACCGATAAACAGCGCACTTAAGGTTGCTATCAGTGCAACTAGCCATGCGCTGCAATAGAGTCCCCAACCGGAGAACTGCGGTTCTTGAGAGAGTGTCTTCATACTATAACTTAATCAATTTAAAAGGCGGCATAATAAAGCCTGAAGTGGGGTCAGGGTCAACTAAGTAATCGATAAAAGCATTCTTTATTGATCTAAACAATGTGTTTGGATAACAAGCTTTGGATTGAGCTTCTATTGAACCAGTTGAGCTACAAATAGTCTGTTTTCTTATAACTGTGCAAGATAATGATAAACAAAGGTTTAGGAGCTTCAATGAATAGTCAGAAAATTATGTTCAAAGGCCATAGCGGTGAACAATTAGCCGCGAAATTATTACTGCCCAATACTCATGACCACTCAACGTCATTAAAAGTGGGTGCGGTTTTTAGTCACTGTTTTACTTGCTCTAAAGATATTCTGGCTGCCAGAACTATTTGCGAAACTCTGGCTCAACAAGGTATCGCGGTACTCTCTTTTGATTTCACAGGGCTCGGCCACTCTCAAGGTGAATTCGCCAATACTAATTTTAGCTCTAATGTCGACGATTTATTATTAGCTTGCCGGCATATGGAGAATTTGGGATACCCTGTTCAGCTAATGATAGGCCACTCTCTGGGAGGTGCTGCTGTTATTAGTGCCGCTGGGCGCAGAGAAATCAGTAGTTTAAAAGCGGTATCTGTCATAGGTGCACCTTTTGAGCCCGGCCATGTACTCGATAACTTTGCCGATCAATTAGCTGACATTTCTAACCAAGGTGCTGTAAAAGTTAATTTAGCCAATCGAGAGTTTACGATTACTCAGCAGTTTGTCGAAGATGTCAGTGAAAATCGTTTAGAGCAAAGCTTGGGGGCAATGAAATGTGCACTGCTTGTCATGCACGCTCCTTTAGATAAGCAGGTGAGTGTTGATAATGCAGCACTGATTTTCCAGCAAGCAAAGCACCCGAAAAGTTTTGTTTCATTAGACGATGCGGATCACCTTCTGACCAATGCTGATGATGCGAGATATGCAGCGACCGTCATCTCGAGCTGGGCGCAGCGTTATATCGATGTTCAATTTATCCCTAAAAGTGATAATGAGTCTGTTCCTGTTAGCGAAGATATTGTTAGGGTGACGGAAGTTGCACTGGATAATTTTAAACAGTATATCGATACTAACAGGCAACATATTTTTGCTGATGAGCCTTTAAGCTTAGGGGGAACAGATCAAGGGTTAACACCTTATCAGTTACTTAGCGCAGCGCTCGGCGCGTGTACTAATATGACTATTCGAATGTACGCTCGACATAAAAAAATCCCTTTGCAGTCAGTCAGTGTTGATATTACCCACAATAAAATTCACCTGGCAGATTGCGAAACTTGCACGAGTGCAGATGCCCCCGCTAAGGTGGATCAATTTGTACGCAAAATTTCCCTGGTTGGAGAATTAACCGATGAGCAGCGCAAAGGACTGCTAAAAATTGCAGATAAATGCCCTGTGCACCGCACTTTACACAATGTGGTAGAAGTGTTGACTCAAAGTATTGATTAAATGGCATGACAGCAAGAGATCGCGGGATTAAGTATCAAGCGTCGATGGTGTAACAGATGTATTTCAGAGCAGAGTGTTTATATGCGATAGGCTTAATGGGTTTAGTGTGGCTTTTTAGCTGTATCAATACAGCTATCGTCAGCCCATAATTTAATTTTTTGCTGGTATTTCTTTTGCCATTTTATTGCTGCGATCTGTTCGCTATATTGGTCGTAATCAACTAAGGCTGATGCTTCGGCAATCATCTCATTAGATAGATCAATGTTGAGAATATACTGATAAACACAAGGGAACTTTGCTTTAAGGCCAGCCCAAGCTGCCTTTTTAATCCAACCATTGGGGACATTAGCACAATCGAATGCTAAGTCGGGGTTAGTGCCCCAACTAGGGTCCGTTTCGCACTCTGGTGCATAGGCTGGAAATTTCACGAACTTGCCACTTAGTCGGCCATCGGTCCAGTTGGGTGTCCAATTGAGTAGAACAATCGGCTTATTGTCAGCCTTGGCTTGCGCTAATTCTTTCCAAATCATTTCCATATTAGGGTGGCGCTTAATCTTGAAATCTAAAGATAAGCTTCTAATTAAATCACCGTCCCTATATGGCCACGGGCCTGTCAGGTAGTTACCTTTGGTTGATTGATTGTCTGAAAACAAAGGAGCACACTTATTCAACGCTCGCCAGTCCGGAAGGCCTGGGCAAAGCGCCTCTACGTAATCGGAATACCACCAATCCTCAATAGTGACAGCTGAATGTAAACCAACATCTTGAATGCGTTTCTTATTAACCATGTCTTGAAATTCGTTATTGGCAGAGGCTTGCCAAATTTCAATCTGAAAGTGAACTTTCCCCCTTGCAAGAGAGCCCCAAAGATATTCTTCAGACATCGATAAGTATTCAATATTATAGTTATTGCGCGTTAGCTCATTGCCAATAGCAATTGAAATCACACGTTGGCTACTCCAATCTAATAAAGGAATTCTGACGCTGTCTTTTGGTGTGAGGGTTATAGCAATTGTTGTGCTGCTCGATAAGAGAAGCAAAAATAAACAGAAAAGCCTGCTCAATGGCTTGTGCTTGCGAGGGTCGTTTAAAAAAGCTAACACATCTCTTCCACTTTATTTCTGGTTATAAAAACCTTGCTAAGGGCGCCCTTGAAGCATCTCTTTGGGAAATTATGAACTAAAGGTTAATTAAGCTAACTGAGTGTTTAGATAGTTAATATCGCAGTTCTTAGCAAACTACAATAAAGATCTCCCATAAATGGAGAAAAGAGTTGTTTTGGTTTGATTGTCATCCGAGTTTTTAAGTGTAAATCATCGGCCTGTTTTAATGGTGCTCTGGTGAAGTTTAATTAATAAATTGTCATTAATGCAGTGGTTGGTGAGGTTTTATTGAAAGATTGCTTCATTCGACAATGTCTTTGGAAACTCTCCTTAGGGTGACTGTGATTATTTTGACGCTTATTAATAAAAGGCTTAATTGCTCAAAGCACTCCCTGAGCAATAATAACAATGGGTGGCACTTTCAAATGGTGCGCTAGGGCGTTTGGAGGAGTTGGAACACATACATGAAAAGGCTTTGTTTATGTAATACCATTAAAAAAACAGGGTGCACCAGGGGTTGTGGTACTTGGCTATTTGTCTGTGATTTTCCGCACAGGGGCAAACGGTGGTGACTCACTTGTGCAACGGTTAATCAGTGTAGCCTGTGGTTATACGCTTAAGTTACTGTGATGACGAAACTTCTTTGCAAAGCGTAAGGCACATGTCTAGATAATGCTTGCACGCGACCCTAAGAAAGAGAAATTAAGGGAGTGTTTGAGCAAAGGGAAGCGTGCTTCCCCTTGCCAAGGGTATATTAGTACTGGTAGCGACTGGCTAGATTTTGCATTCTTGCAGCCGCTTCTCGGGTATGCTCAGTCGCTTCAAGCATTTGTTCTGAGCTTTGTAGAACGTTAGTGGCGCTGCTATTGATATTCTTGATGTTATCATTGATGTCAGATGACACAGCGCTTTGTTGTTTAGCTGCAGTTGCTATATGAATGTTCATGCTATCAATATTAAACATAGATTCAACAATTTCAGAAAGAGCTGTATTGACTGTTGATATTTGATCAAAGCCCTGCTTTGTTTCAACAACACTGCGATCCATTGCTTTAGTAAGCGCTGTCATAGATGTTTGCAAAGCACTAATCATTTCATCTATTTCACTGGTTGAACTTTGTGTGCGTTGGGCCAAGGTGCGAACTTCATCGGCAACAACCGCAAACCCACGTCCCATATCACCGGCGCGCGCGGCTTCAATAGCGGCATTCAGAGCAAGTAAGTTGGTTTGATCAGCAATTCCGCGAATCTCACCTAATACATGACTGATTTTGTCGGTACTTTCATCGAGCTTCTTAACGAGTGATGATACATCGCCCACTTGGGAGGTGATGGTTTCCATCGTATTCATAGTCGTTTTCAGCATTTTGTTGCTGGTGGTGACTTTCGAGTTAGCATCACTGGTAACACTCGCCGCATTGTCTGCGTTGTTAGCGACATCTTGAGCAGAATCGGTCATTTCTAACATAGCACTCGCTGCTTCTTTGGTCTCAGCGTGCTGCTCATTCATGCGTAAGTTATTGTTATTAGAAATTTCGCCTAACTGATCAGCGTTGGTAAAAAGCTGCTCACTCACTGTTTGGATTTCGTTGACAAAGCTGTTTATATCGCCCAACAATGCATCTAAATCAGTACCCATTCTTCCGATCTCATCCCGATGGTTGAAGTTTGTACGTAAAGTGAGGATTTTTTCTGTGCGCACTCTGTTAATTATCTCAGAAAGGGTGGTAACTGGGCCTACAATACTGCGACTGATGAGGTGGTTTATCGCTAATATGATGATAAGAAAAATCGATATTTCAATTAGTTGAGTGATGACTTGTTTTTCAAAAATTTCATCTACATCGTCAACATAGATACCGGTTCCCACTATCCACTGCCAAGGCTTGAAGCCTTTGATGTAAGCAATTTTGGGAGCCACAATGTTCTTTGATTTAAGTAAAAACTTGTATTCAACAAAGCCTTCGCCTTGCGCTTTTACTGTGTTGATAAACTCTAGCCAGTGTTGCTTGCCATTGCCGTCGCGAGCACTGCGCATATTTTTGCCAATAATTTGTGGCTTTAAAGGGTGCATTACCACAGTGGCATTGTAGTCATTAATCCAGAAGTAACCGCTTTTGCCATAGTGCATGGATTTAATGACATCTGCAGCTTGCGCTTTAGCTTGCTCTTCGGTGAGCTTTCCGTCTTGAGCCTGCTTGTAATAATAATCGAGTGTATTGCTTGCGACTTCTACAAGCTCTTGAGTGGTGAGTTTTCGATCCTCGAGTAAGTTTTCTTTTAGTGCCATACCAGAAATAACCATCTCTGTTATGAGTACTAACATCACAACGAAAGTAATTAACCAAAGTTTATTACGTACATTTAAATCCTGAATGATTTTTAACATTTTGAAAGATAAGCTCGTGAGTTGATAAAATTAGATCGATATTCACCAGAGGATACTAACTTTAATAGCACTAACAATGTGCCGGTCAGATAGATTTGGCGCGCGCGTATTATACATATGTAAAATAGTACTTTGAAATACGATAACTGAATATTGGATTAAGAATTAGAAACTAAAAGTTATAAAAATATATGATATATCTTAAAATGAAGTAGAAATATCTTTTTTATCATTATTGTAATAAGGAATGATTTTTTCCCGAGTATTCTTCTACGATGTCATCTAAAATCAGGCTGAAGTCATCAATGCTTTTGTAATGAGTAATATCGCTTTGTAAATTCACTGTTTTTAAGGCTTGTTGAGTATCGCTAAGTGCATTCTTCAATTGTTGGTAGCTGTTCTTTGAGCCAGTGTCGAAAAAGATATTATCTGGGCGCACACGTTGCCGATTAATTGCACCTGTTAATTTTTTTTCACAGCTGCATTGGGCTTGTTGACTTACTAGTGAACAGTTTCTTTTGGTAAAAGTTGTCACCATCTCACGTGCTCTTGATAGTTGTTTTCGAAAGTTGACTTTAGTGATGGTTAAAATTTCACTAGCTTCACTGTGATCGAGCTGGAGTATCTCGCCAAGTATGTAAGCTATCCTTAGAGTTGGTTTTAAGCACAGTAACATTGCGATCGTGCAGGAGATGCGCAGTTCATTCAGTAGAGTTTGATAATCAGGTCGCTCTCGCAAGCTAGCAGGAGATTGTAAGTCGCTCTCCAAATCGGCGCTGTAATCTTCAAAAGTGAGTGTGAGCTCTCTGTCTCGTAATTTTTTCTCGCTAATTAAATGGTTCGAGGCGAGTGCGTACACCCAAGTTTTAAATTGGCTTTCAAAGCGAAAAGACGAGAGCTTAGTCATCACCTTGATTAATATATCTTGGGTGGCCTCTCTGGCATTTTCGGGATTAGCTAACATCCGCAAAGCAAGGTAAAACACATCATCTTGAATGGCTTTAATAATAGCTTCTAATGCTGGTTTGCTGCCTGCTAGCGCTTGATGGATAAGCGTATCAATATCCGTTGATTGAGTACTATGCTCTGTCTTCATTGTTACTCCTAGAATGCTCGCGCTCTGTTTACAGAGCGCGAGTTAAAAATAGTTGGGTTAGCGGATGATAATGTTATTGCTCGAGTAATAGCTGCCCATGAGGGTTATCTAACACTAGTAGCCACTGACCGTCTACTTGCTTGCGCAGCACCGCTACAGATAATCCACTTTGTTCAATGTCCTGTCCTTCGCTAGAGGTTCCCCGCATCTTCCAAGGAGAAATATGTAATGCAATATCATTGGCGATATAAACCTCATGACCTTGTGGGTAAATGAACGAAGGATTCAGCTGGAAGAAGCCCTGAAACATTTTTTTAACCAGAATAGGATCACTGGATTGTTGCCCTGGTTCGAACATTATAGCAGCGCCTTTTTCATAGGCTGCCATCACATTCTCAATATCTTGCTTATGAAAGGCGGCTGTCATTGTCTCAATGGCGCTGATAACGGATTTTTGTTCTTTGTTCATCGTAAGTTTCTCTTGGCTGTGGGTAATAGTGCTCGTAATAAGGCTAGTAAGTAAGGCTGTTGAGACGGCGTAATTTCGAATCATATCTATCTCTAAATCTATAAGTTTTTGTTAAGTATCAGCTGATCTTTCAGCGCGTATTAGTTAGACGAGAGAAGATTAGAAGGTGTGACAAAAAACATTAGTCGGTGAGCAGTTTTTTATTCCAGTGTGAGGTTATCGCAGCTACAAAGGTTTATTTACTTAGGTGTAGTGAGTATTATTTGTATTTGCGATTGATTTTCATTTATTATGTGTCTTTTGAACATTTGAGAGGCCAGTATGCTCGATAGCAATATGAAAGCGATTGATATAAAAGCCTTTGTCCCCGCTAAGGACTTTGCACTTTCACAGCAGTTTTACAAAGATATTGGATTTAACCAAAAATCAGAAGGTAGCGGTGTCGCCTTTTTAAGCTTAGGTAGCTGTAATTTTTTATTACAAGATTTCTATCAGCAACAACTCGCCGAAAATTTTATGATGCACTTACAAGTAGCAGATGCTCAGCAATGGCATTTGCATATATCCCAATTAAATCTAGCTAAGTACGGAACGATCCTTTCAGAGCTTGTTGAGCAACCTTGGGCAATGTTGGATTTCGTTTTCAATGACCCTAGTGGGGTGCTCTGGCGAGTAGGGCAAAACATCTAATCTCTGGGAAATAGCAGGCCCTATTTCTCTCTTATTTAAATGAACTCTTCGAAAAATATTCTTTGGTAGTCAATATTTAATGCGTCAATTGCTCTGGTTGTTCGCTGTTGTTTTTAGTGTTGTTTTTAGCACTGTTTCAATGGCTCATGTTAAATGGTTTGTGGATGGTCAAAATACACAAGTTAGTACTTTCCAGTCTTATTCATTGTTTGATTGGCCCGTCATTATTTGGGCTGTCCTTGTGGTAGGCATTGTATCTAGTGCGATAGTGCTTGATAAATATCTGCCACAACCGCCACCGCTAGGGAGCAAAGTAAAGCGCTTTGTCATTGATTTTCTGAGTTTCTGTTGTGGCCTGTCGCTACTTGTTTCTACTATTGATGGGGCTCTCATTGCGCCTCACTTGTTAGCGGTCGGTAGTTTGGGAAGCTTATTGCTGATCTTGCAAGGGGTTATTGGTTTTATCCTGATCAGCAATCGGTTTATGTTTCAAGGAGCTTGCTTGCTACTTTGGCTGTACGTTGGGTTGATTCTCTTATTTGGGTTACAAGAAGCCTTAGAGTATGCAAATATTTTTGGCATAGCGTTGTTTATATTGTTTAGCCATTGTAGATCGCAGATGCTAGCTATGAAATTTGAACCCTATGCGATTGCCGTGCTGCGTATTGCAACAGGGGTTGCTTTAATTAGCTTAGGTATTTCTGAGAAGTTAATGGGAGCACAGTTAGGACAGTTGTTCCTTAGAGACTACGCATGGAATTTTATGGCCAACTTTGGTTTTGATTTCTTCAGTGATCAGTTATTTGTATTATCGGCTGGCATGATGGAGGTTATCTTCGGCACTATTCTTGTTTTAGGGGTAGTGACGCGGTTGAATACGTGTGTGATTGCTTGCTTTATGCTGACTTCGAATTTGACCTTTTTATTTGAAGGCAACCTGCAAGCAGCTACTATGGAGCTCTTTGGTCATTTACCGATTATCGCTTCAGCGTTGGTGTTTATATTTTGTGGTGGTGGCGATAAATGGGTGATAACACCGTTATTACTGAAAAAGGGCTATTTTATTATTGTGAAGGCTGCTGATAGCATTCTGTGCAGCGCTTTTAATCTCTGTGAAAATTGTAAATCATCATTGAAAGTCCGTATGAAATAGAATTGCTTTTATAAATGTTCTTTCAATCAACACGAAACTCGTCGCTGGTTTTTCTGACGTTGTCGATGGCTTGCTGCAAGGATTTTATGATATTTGGGTCTTCTTTCATGCTGAAGAATATCTTCTTTTCTTTTTGGGTTTGCTAATAAAATCTGGCCCTAGATTGAGCGGCTATCTTATTTTTGTCTAATTCATTAAGACAAAACAAGTGAATTAAGTGCGCTAGAAGTTTCTGTGTTTCCAAAAGGTGGAAAAAATAAGATGTTTAGAAGCGCTATAGTCTTTTACTGACGTAGAGTTTGAGACGGTAATTGCTGGAAAAGTAATTTGTACTCTCTTGAAAAACGACCCAATTCAATAAAGCCCCAGCTTACAGCAATACGTGTCACTGTCGTGTCATTCTCGCATGATCTGAGTAAATCTCGATGGACGCCGTTGAGACGAACGATACGAAGATATTGAATAGGGGTGACACCGATATAATCGATAAAACCGTTTTGTAAACTACGTTCACTTACTTCGCCAACTTTGCAGAGGGTTTGCATATCGGGAAGCTCTCTTGAGTGTGTTTGAAGGTATTCTGAGACGCGCTTGGCTGCTCGTATTCGTTTTGGTGAGTTTCGTAGAGGTTTTGCCATCTTATCCTGTGTTGGGGGGAGGGAATCAACCGTTAACTGGAATACCTGAGAACATAATAATTTAATAACATCTGAGCTCAATTGCACACTAGGGTGGGCTTTAATCCAGTGTAAGATGTTCCTCAGTACGTTTGCATATTCTTGTTGTATATCTAATAGAGGCGGTGTGAACTGGCTTGTCAAATAGCGCTTATCTATTGGCCTTCCTTTTAATAATTCATAACTATTACAAAAATATTCACGATTGAAAGCGCAGCCAACATATTCCAACTGATCTTTAAAGTTTAGATCCCATGAGCCACCGCTAGCCTGTAGAAAAGTATTTTTACCACCTTCATGTCCGCAGAACTTAAAACCTGATTTTGCTGAAGTAATATAGCCAAATGGGATAAGAGAGAAAGCGGGTGCAGCTTCAATACGTGTGCCTAGATTAAATTTCTCTTTAAAAATATGCACTTTCTCTAGTGATACTTCTAAAAACTCAGCGTGCAGTTTACCTGACCCAAGTTGGGTGTAACGCCGATTCCGGTTTCCCAAAAACTCAGCAAGCGATTCCATATTAGAGGTGCTGAGCTCTCTTAATACGCTTGAATGTGTGGGAACTTGCGGAAATTGCATAGCGTTTTAAACAACCAAATGTAAAATTTTATACAGGAAAAATATAGGGTAATTGTACGAAGGCATTTTAACATTCTGTACTAATAAGTAAAATATTTAGAATGAGAAAAGGAATTAAGTATTTAAATAACAAGGATATTTTTGTCTTTTGCAAGCATTTGATAGTGTGATGGTAGAAGAGATACAGCAAGGATAAAGATAAATGTTTTTATACGCAGCTCGCCAACCTTTGTTAGATCGCGAGCAAAATCTAATTGCCTATGAAATAATTTTTCGTAATGGCAATTTTTTTGAAGAAGCAGATGCTGCAACAGCTGCATCAAAACTTGTAGCGGCGAGCCAGTTTGAAAAAGCTTTACCAGATTTGACGGCGGGTAAGCCTGCTCATGTTAAATTTAGCTATCAGTCGCTAGTTAGGCAATATCCGACTATGATTCCGACTGATCAGTTGGTTATTGAAATAACAGAAGTGACAACACCCGATGAACACCTGCTAAAGGAGTGTAAAGCGCTCAAAGAGGATGGCTATAACATTGTAATTAGTGGTCATGACTTGCAAGATTGGTCTGAGTACTTCCCTTATGTAGCGATGATGAAATTGGATTTTTCACGCTACTGTGATGATGATTTGCTTTGCATGCGAGAAGCTAAAGAAAGGCATAGTCATTTAAAGCTGATAGGCGCTAATATAGATAATACAGAGCAGTTCTTCTTTGCTAAAGCTGCTGGGTTTGATTACTTTCAAGGCCAATTCTTTTGCCAATATAAGCCGTTAGAAAGTGTATCTGAGGATGAAAATGACTATAGCTTAGCAGAGCTGCTTTTTGAGGTGTCGAATTTAATAGTTGACTCTCAAGAGCTTATCGATAAAGTTCAAACGGATGAGAATCTCAAATCTCATATCTTGCATTATAGCAACTCTTCACATTTTAAAAGTAAGAATACTACCATAGAACAGGCTCTTGCTCGTTTGGGAAAAGAAGAGCTCATTAAAGCTGTATCGATAGTTTTTACCGCGCAAATCAGCTCGCAAGCCATAGGTTCCAAATCACCTGAGTTATTGACAATATCGCTGACACGCGCAAAATTTGCAGAAGAATTAGCGGCCGCTTACTCAAAAAAAGTAACAAACAAAACGAGTGTCGATCGCTCAGCTGCATTTTTAACGGGAATGTTCTCCCTAATTGATGTAATGCTTGATCAGCCTTTATCAGTCGTTATTGAAAAGCTTAAGCTCACAGAGAAAGTGAGTGGTGCGTTATTACAAAACCAAGGTGAGTTGGCCTCACTGATTGAAATAACGAGAAGCTACGAAAAAGCGGATTGGCTAACGGTTGAACTTATTTGTATTGAGCTTTGTTTGACGCGTGAAGATGTTGCACAAAGCTACAAAAAAGCAGTGCTTTGGTGCAATGAGCAAATGCGTCTAGTTTCTTAGTATTAGTTGTGAAAACTCTTCCATTGAGTATTTAATCAAAGGAAGAGTTTTGTGATAAAGAATACTATGCTGTAGGTCTTTAAAGCTTTGACCACAGCAAGGTATGCTCTTCTTGCCACTGTTTAAGTAGTAACGCTTTTTGTCTTTTTTTACTCTGCTTTATTTCTAGATTGATTTTACTTTCTAAAAGCTCAATGCGCTCTAATAACTGCTCTTGGTTAAGCTCGTTTGCGATTAATTTATTAGGTTTGTGTGCTGGCTTTCTTGCGCTAGGAGAGACCTGTTTTTCTCGATTAATTAGCGTTTCATAAAATATTTCACTATTGTTCAGCTCTTGTAGTTTCCCGTCATTAATTAACAGAAACCGGTTGGCGATTTGATCGATAAAATCTCTGTCATGGCTGGTGATAAGTAAAGTGGCCTGGGACTGAGTTAGTTGTTTTACGAGCTGTGATTTACCTGCTAAATCAATATGGTTAGTAGGTTCATCGAGAATCATAAAATTAGCTTGGTTAAGTGCTAAGCTTAAAAACATCATTCGTGATTTTTCGCCGCCACTCAATTGATCAACAGGGCGATTAAATGCTGAATAGGCTACTCCCGAATGAATCAGTGCTTGTTTGATTAGCACTTCATTTGCTTGAGTTTGTGACCTTAACCAATCAATACGAGAGAGCTCAGAATCTAATAATTCAAGCTCTTGATCATAAAAGCCCAAGCGGGTTCTTGGATTAAAAGAGATGTTAGAGTTTGAGTAGTTCTCATCTTGCGCATTTTGGTAAGCCGCTTTAATCGCTTGTAATGTTGTGGTTTTGCCCACGCCATTGATACCAAGTAGTGCGATACGATCACCGGGCTTAATGATTAAATGGCCAATCATTAAAAGGAGGTTGGCAGCACTTTGTTGATAGCCTTTATATAAAGATAAGCCATTGATAGTTAATAGTTGCTTTGCATTAACGACTGCTTCGGCGCTGCTGTTTTGGAGCTGTAATTTTAGGGGGGATTGCTCAGTTAGCTTAGTTTTTTCCTGCTCTAACCTACTCACTTTTTTCTGCATTGATTTTGCTTTTTTAGCGAGCTTAGCATTGTCGTTTTCGCGGCCAATAATGGCTAGGCGTTTAGCGCTGCTTTGCAAACGGTTAATTTCTTTTTGCTCGTCTTTTAAGCGCTGTTGGTCTTGTTGATCTTGCTCAAGCAGTAGTTTATTCGCTTGATCAAAAGGTTGCTCAAACTTTTGGCAGCGTTTATCACGCAAAAATAAAGTGCTATCACAGGCGTTGTTCAGCAAATGTTTGTCATGGGAGATAATCAGAAATGCACAGCCACAATCATTAGCTAAATACTGCTCGAGTTGTGACATCGCTAGGATATCCATGTGGTTTCCCGGCTCGTCTAATAACAGCAAATCTGGCTCAGCAAGCTGCGCTTTTGCAATGAGTAATAAGTTTTGTTGACCGCCACTGAGCAGATTAACTTGCTGCTGACATTGCTGGTTACTAAAACCTAGATTTGCTAGTAACCGCTGGGCACGCCAAAGTTCTCTAGGTTTTTGATCATCAGGGTATGCAATCAGTAGCGCATCTATCAAGCTCAAAGGCTTTAATGGCTCAGGAACAAATTGCTCAACAGTGGCAATTTTGAGGTTTTTGGGTTTGCGTATCTCGCCACTATCAAGGCTTTGCTGGCCATTAATTAATGAGAATAAAGTACTCTTGCCAGAGCCGTTATGACCGATCAGGCCTATTTTATCATTTTGGTTGATTAACAGGTTCAGATTAGAAAATAGTGGTTCGCTTTGGTGGGCAAAGTTAAGGTCAATAATTTGTAATAAGTTGCTCATAATATTCATCTTCTTATGCCGCATTACTCATAAATATTGGGCGAGTAAAAGCCTGCGGGTAATTAACAAAGGTTAATAACACAGATGAATAGATAAGCTGTTGTAGCATTGGCCAATCATAAGTGGCGTAAAAACAGCGTAAAAGGACTAAACTTTCTTTAAAGCTTTGATAGAGAAGAGATTCGCTCGTTCATATTCATCCGGTTAAGGGCGAACAGACGAGTGAGTTCTAGCAGATGATAAGCGCGCTGTTGCGAGCTGTTTTAGAAATGCCATTTATCCTCCTTTTACATGTGGGGTTAGTCATTGATAAACAGATTAAAGCAGATAGTTGACTGTAAAACAAACAGATTTTTGTAGCAGTAGCTGAATAGTACTTGACTAAACTAATTGATAAGCACAAATTAAAGGTGTGTATAATTTATTCAGATAATGGTTCGTTGTTATCGATTTCAGGGAGGAAATTATGAATACATCAACCGCACAGTGGACTTTAGTTGTTCAAAGAGTCTCTCAAACAACGGTAGAGGTATGGGTGGGCACGCTTTTCCCGACATTAGAAAAACCGTATGATGCGCAAGTTATCCTTTACGATTCACAGAAAAATATACTGGCGACTCAGACAATTAAACATGCTGATTGGCAGCGCCCATTTAGAAACCACTCAAGGCGTTTTTATTTTGTTGCTAGCTTTGACCAGCTCTCTCCTAACAGTGATTATCAGTTAGTATTTCAACGATTAACCAAAAAGCCGGAAGAGCAATGGCAAACCCTCAAAGAAGGGCAGTTCAGCACATTGCCTGACCAGCTCTCAACAGATGCCAATACCCCCTTTACAGTGGCTTTAGGAAGCTGTTTCTATGAGCACAGAGATGGTGGTCAAGTCGCGGCTTCTTATAAAGCGCTCTATAAGCGTGCAGCTTACAAACACAAGCCTGATATTACTTTGCTAACCGGCGATCAGGTGTATTTAGATATCGGCTTTGATTCGCTCTCTTTGATACCTGCTGAAATACGTGAGCGCATCGCAGATGATTATGCAAAACACTGGCAGGCACTCGGTAGCATCTTTACCCGGGGGGCAACTTGGATGATGCCGGATGATCACGAATACTGGAATGATTACCCCAATTACAAAACCAACATCCCTACATTACAAGCACTTCGTATAAACGGTGTGCGCACAGCCTGGACCCGTGCATCAAAAGATGCAGTGCATAATATTCAGCGCACTAAGCCACTTGAATTCATCAATATCGGCAGCGATATAAGCTTTTGTTTAGCGGATATGCGCACTAATCGAAAAGAGAATCGCTTCTTACCTGAAACTCAGTTTCAGCAGTTAATACAATGGATTTTAATGTTACAAAGCCCTGCTGTATTGGTAATACCTCAGCCATTGATAGTGGGAGAGAATAAACAAGAAAAGAATCTGAGAAGCTACAAGAAGCAATATAAAGCTCTACTGCAAGCAATGAGTAAATGCCAACACGACATTGTAGTGTTAAGCGGTGATGTACACTTCGGGCGCATCAGCTCAGTAAGCTTAGGCGGGAACGGCAATAAGCTTGTCGAGATAGTCTCATCGCCAATGTCTAATTTAACGGGGTTAAATGGCATTGCAACAGCGACGCCACAAGCGACACCAGAGTATTTTCCCCCTAGCGATTTAAACATAGCAGGCTTAGCGCCCAGCAAAGTCAACTATGATGAATCACACATGGTGTCGACTAAAAAAGGCTGGTTGTTCTCATCTTATCCGAAAGCGCGAACAACAGAACACTTCATGACGGTATCATTCTCAAAACAAGCTGATTCTAAGATAAAAGTATCTGTTGAAGCATGGCGCGTGAGAGAGCGACAAGGGAGTAAGCATTTACCTAAGAAGGACTTTGCGAAACCGTTTGTGGCGTATTTAGAATAAAGAGCCATTTTAAAGGACAAATCTAAGAGGCCATTGCCTTTGTTAGACAGCTTGTAAAGGGCTGCCTATTCACTGCGATATCTTTCTTGCATCTAATCCCTCAGTTGTTCACAGGGAATATCGCGAAACTCATTCGTTATTTCTTTAACTTATAGCCATTTTTGGAAGGTGAGAAAAGTCTATAGTGTTTGTAAGATTAGATCTATTCATAGTCTAGGTCCTTCTGCCCAAAGCTGATAAAAACTTACAATTTCTGTCTTTTATATGAATAGCCCCTTAATTATCGATAGAGAATAATTTGGGGGCTTAATCACACATTATCTATCTACAAAATAAGTATTTTTCACCTATTATTATTTGCTGTCTACAGTAATATCGCGATCATTAATTTTATATTAAGAATCATGACTACGGTAACTGAATGCAAGCGTTTGAGTATCCAACCCTAATTCACTGTGAAGCAACTAGAATAGGTGACCAACGAAATATCCGATATGACATACTCGTCGCCTTACAAGTGAGAGAGTGGTTGAGTATTGATCAAGCTATTAGTCAAGTTTTAGAAGAAGCTGGGTATGCGTTTATGTACTCAGGTTTGGCGCATCCTTTAGACCGCTATCTCGCTCAGTCCCCAAATCATTATGGCACTGCAATGTCACTGTGCCAGCAGCTCTCAGATGAGCAGCCAATAGTCTGCCAAAAAGTTGCTGTATTGGGAGGTGATTCACAAGAGTATTCAGCACTCTGTTATGTTGATATTGAAAAGCATACGACCCCACAACCAGAAAAGCTCGATGGTCAAGCATTTTGGGAGAGAGCATGGATCAACCCAGCGTTAAAGGAGCTCCTTTTTAAGTGTAATCAACTTGACCCTGAAGACAATAATCAAACTGCACCAGTACGTACTTACTTGATCGTTGATGCTACTCGCTACATAGAACATCGTGGCGTTTTCGATCTTGATATTATTAGCGACTGCCCAGTGATGTGCATGTTTACTGGTGAAAGTGCTGAAACTTTAAAGCTAGCGGCACCTTACTTAATTGACGTGACTCTCGCACCGCAAGCCTATCAAGATGATTCCAGAGTGCCTCATTTTCATAGACGCTACTTTGATACCCTTTGGGAAAATAACATAGGGATATTTATTCAAAGTAGTGCATCTATGGAGCAGGTACATCGCCACTTTAGAAAATTTCTCAAATTTAATATTGAAGGTGCTAACAACCGTTTCTTCCGGTTTTGGGACCCAAGAGTACTTAAAATTCATTTAGAAGGGCTATCTAACTACCACAAGGCGAGCCATCACTTTTTCAATGTGCCGCCTGACCCTAGAGGTAACCAACAGCTTTCTCCAGTCACATTTATCTATGAAGATCACCGAGATGTAATTGATGATGAAGGTAAACATCAACTAGTTACAACGAGCAAAGTTGCCAACTTCAATACGCAAAATTATGCTCAAATGCAGCAGCGTATAAAAGTAGATGGCGAAAGTGCTAATCCAGTTGCCAATATTCCTTTAATGGAAATCATTGATAAAGAGTTTGTCGAGCAGAAAAGAAAGCAGTTTTGTGACAAAACGGCTATCTGGCTAATAGATAATTACGGTCACAAAAAAATTCAAAATATGACCAGTAGTGAGTTCCTGTTCAAGCAGTTAGCTCCTTTAAAGAATAAATTTTATTTAACACTAGAATACGAAGTGAAATACGCACTAGCTGGATGCTATCTTCTTGAGTCTGATATAGAAAATATAGATTCGAGTTACCTACAACACCTCAATTTTTTTCAACACTCGCCCGCGCAAAGAGCGGAAAATTTCTTGCTTGCGATACTCTCCCAAGTGAGTCATCAAATGACTGATAATCAAATGCTAGAAAACAAGGATGTAACATGAGCAAACTACCTTTTAATGACGGTAAAAATGTTGCCGTAGGCGAGATTTGCGCACCTTGTCAGCGCACGGAAATTATCCCAATCCTTCCCGTTCGCTATGCATTAGGGCAATTCGACCTAGAAATCCCTAACCTTGAATATCCCAGCATTGACGAGTTGCTCAACAGTGATTTTGAGCCCGTCAACGGTTTAGTCGCAAGGCTAATGCGCAGTGGCTATGTGTATATCTACATTGAAGAGGGTGCGCAAAAACAAGCGGACCCAGA
>CAKZOD010000092.1 GCA_937136055.1 uncultured Oceanospirillaceae bacterium
TCTACGGTTTAGCTCTACGGTTTAGCTCTACGGTTTAGCTCTACGGTTTAGCTCTACGGTTTAGCTCTACGGTTTAGCTCTACGGTTTAGCTCTACAGATTAGCTCTACAGATTAGTGCTACAGATTAGTGCTACAGATTAGTGCTACAGATTAGTGCTACAGATTAGTGCTACAATATTGCAGTGAGAAGAATTCTCTTTGGTATAAATATTGATCTGGGATCACCAATGTAATATTGATTTATGTGCTTAAATCAAAACGCGTTCTTTGTTTTGACCAGCGCGATCTAAATGCTTTTCCTTTCGGATTATGCATAAGCAAAAGTCCTATATTAACGATACTTAAGCCAATCCATTTCAACTCCTTAGTCATCATCATTTTGTTTGGGTATCTGCGATAGCTTTGAAAACAGTGCAAATTCAGCCTATCTCTAAAGTTATTAATCTTCTCTTACAATTTACCATAATATTAATTACATGAATCAATTATGTTTAGATCTTTTTTATAACTAATAAATAGTAAAGATGGCAAATAATCACTTCGCTTTAGAGAATTACCCTTATTTTTCTCTCGAAAAACGGTGTTTTATGTTGAAAATCACCACCTAAACAAGGACTATACGCGGATGCTTTGAGGCGTTTAGCGCCTTATAAATACGGCTCTTTTGCCCATCTAAAGCGTTTGGCATTTGTGCTGATTTCTATTACTGTTCATGTAAATATTTTAATAAAATTTATTGATTTCAATAATTTCAATCGCTAACTAGCCTTGCTTGCCCTCAAAGACAATCTAGCTTCAAACACTATAAAAAAAGTGAGACACACATGAAAATTCAAAAACCTTTTAAGTACGCCCCTACCCTGCTTGGAGGAATTGCACTTGCTTCTATCGCTTGTCAATTACAAGCAGCAGGCTTTCAATTAAAAGAGCAGAGTGCGGAAGGTCAAGGTAACTCCTTTGCAGGGCAAACAGCGAAAGCCGTTGATGCAAGTACCATTTTTTTCAACCCCGCAGGAATGAGCTTGATTGAGGGTAATCAGGTGCAATCCAATGTTTCTTATGTTGCGCCCACTGCAGATTACAGCCATAAAAGCAGTTCAGCAGGTTCTCCATTTACAAAAACAACGGGGATTGACGGCGGAGTTTCAGCATTTGTTCCAGCGGCATATGCCCTATGGGATTACAATGAACAAGTTAAGTTAGGTGTCAGTGTCAACGTGCCTTTTGGCTTGTCGACCGAATATGATAAAACCTGGGCGGGTGCGCAATATAATGTATTGAGTGCAATTGAAACGATCAACATTGCGCCTTCTATTGCCTATAAGGTGAATGATAAGTTTTCAATCGGTGGTAACGTTCAGTTTCAAAAAATTAAAGGTAAGCTAACTACCCAGAATCCTATACGCAATCTTGGTGTTAGAACAACCACACTGAAAGCTGATGATACCGGCTTTGGTTTTGGTTTTGGTATGCTCTACCAATACAGCGATAAAGGACGCATTGGCTTTAACTACCGCTCAGAAATCAACCATACCCTTGATGGCGATGTTAGCACTCCCGATGTAGCGCCGCTTAACTTTGATGCGAAAGCAAAAGTGACTATGCCAGCTGTTGCTTCCATCGGCCTTTACCATGAAGTATCTGATCAATGGACAGTACTTGCGGATCTAGCTTGGACTGACTGGTCAGAGTTTGATGAGCTTCAAGTAGTTAACACTGACACAAATACCAATGTACCAGGACCAACTCAATATAATTGGAGTGATACCGTTTTTGCTGCAGTAGGTGCTAATTATCAATACAACGATAAGCTTCAACTAAAATTTGGTGTTGCTTATGATGAAGGCGCTGCTAATAATGAAGATAGAACAGCTGGTATCCCAGACGCTACTCGCTATTGGGCATCAGTAGGTGCTAGCTATGACATTGATCCTAAATCAACCGTTAATGTAGGCTACTCACATGTAAAAGCCCATAGTGTAGATGTAACGGAAGATACTAAAAGAGGCACAAGTTACTCAGGTAGTTTTAAGGCACACGTTAACATTCTAAGCGTAGGTTACACCTACAAGTTCTAATATATTTAGACAACGGTTCATTTAAAATTAGCGGTGTTATTAAAGCCGCTGATTTTATCTATTGGTCACCCTACCCAATCTACTTCATTCTTCTCCTTTTAAAATAGACATAAGTTAGGACAGTTATGCAGCATTGCACATTGAAATTGCCTATCGCTACTAATCAGTTTAAATGAGTTTTCGCTTACAGTAATGATAGGTCTTTACGATACAAAAAAACTTGATTTGAAATCTAATTAAGCTTTATAGAGTACTGATAAAAAAGTAGTTATTACCTTTCCTAAGTTTACGCCTCACACATTGAAGCACTGCTTAAAGTGTATAAAGTTTTAAACGCTGTCTATGAGTACCAATATTGTTTTGTGCTCAAAAAATATTAACTTCACGGAATTGGGACGCGGCACTAGAATATATTGAGGGTGCCCAAATTAACAATATGCCCAGCCAGTAACAAAACACCAATGATATATGTAGCACTTAAAACACATCATTCTGCGTCATAACATCTACTACAATATCTTGTTTATCATCAACTTGTATCACAAAGCTAATGGGCTGACAGCATACTTGGCAATCTTCTATATAGCTATTATCAGCATCCATGGCATCAATTAATACAGTGTTTTTTTCACTGCAGTATGGGCAGGTAATAATTTTGTCAGTTAGGGATTTCATAATACCTCCAGTGCCTTTTAAGTCTCTTCCTTGTAGTCAAGGCTGAAAACAGGTCCTTAGATTGGCGATTAAATGAATCATTCAATGTGCTTTCAGTAAACAGACGCTACTCGCTAAGGAAGCCGAGAACAGATCGTTTATAGGAATAATTTAGCACATTTAAGGTATTAATTGAGGCATGCTTGAATGCCATTCAAGCTGTAATTTGATTATGCTTAGTATTTCAAAAGCTTAGCGCTTGAGATTTTATGAGTAAAACGGCTGCAGCGTACTGAGCAAGTGTAAATGACGGCTGTATCTGCTGTCGCGCATCACTACAGCAGATAAACAGCGCAGGTGTATTATTTTTGCTGACCCATATTCTCAGGCATTTTAACAGCGATAACATGGCCACTTGCGCATTTAACACCCTCGCACATTACAACGATATCAATACATATTTTGCGATCTTTCACCTCGCTAAAAGTACCTAACAAAGTAAGCTCAGGGCCAAGGGGGGTTGGAGCTAGAAAGTTAACATCTAACTTTCCTGTTACAAAGCGCATTGATGGGGACGAACCAAGCTCTCTCCCCGCTTGCTTATACGCCATTGCACATGCACTGCCGGTTCCGTGACAATCAATTAACGAGGCGATAAGCCCGCCGTAAACAAAGCCAGGTATTGCGGTGTGACATTCTTTCGGGGTGAAATGCGCTATTGTTTGAGCTTGCTTCCCCTCTTGCTCAAGCCAGTAACTTTTCAGCTGGTGCCCTTGAGGGTTATTCGAGCCGCAGCCATAGCAATGGCTTAAATCATCAGGGTAAACATCTTGAAACGCTGGTTGCGCTAAACTCATTGGGATTCCTTAATAGTTGCTGTTGAATGATAACGTTTATGTTAATAGACCTTATTAAACTGATCTAAGATCCTCAATCACTTTGCCATCATCACTGATAGTGCCTTTTTCAACGAGCTTTACAGCACCATTTAATTTAACGACTCGTTTAACACTCTCGCTAATTGCGTGTGTTAACTGCTGATCATTGAGTGATTGCTGCCCTTGCACTTCACACACTAACGTCATCAGATCATTGTGGTTTTCCTGACTCACCACTAAGCGCGACTTTACTATTTCAGGGTGTAATAAACGTACTTTTTCTACTTGTTCAGGGTGTACAAACATCCCTTTCACTTTAGTCGTTTGGTCTGCTCTACCCATCCAGCCTTTAATGCGCATATTAGTACGGCCACATTCACTGCTGCCTGGTAACAATGCAGATAAATCCCCTGTCGCAAAGCGAATCAACGGATAGTCTAAGTTAAAGCTTGTGACAACAACTTCACCCACTTCACCTTCTGCTACAGGAATGCCAGTGCCAGGCCTTAGAATCTCAACAATAATATTTTCGGCAATAATTAAGCCATCATGTGGATCACTTTCAAAGCCTATTAACCCAACATCGGCTGTTGCATAAGCCTGTAATGCCTCTATGCCAGCAGCTTTAAATTCAGCTCTTAAAGGCGGTAAATAAGCTTCGCCCGTCACTAATGCTTTTCTTATACTGCTGATATCACGCCCTTGCGCTTGGGCTTTATCTAGCAATATTTTTAAGAACGATGGCGTACCGCAATAGCCTTCTGGTTTTAAATGCTCAATCACATCTAGTTGCTGATCTGTTTGCCCAGGACCTGCTGCTATCACACTGCAGCCACAAGCTCTTGCTCCAGAATCGAGAATAAAACCACCAGGAGTTAAATGATACGAAAGGCAGTTTTGCACCTTATCGCCAGTTCTAAAGCCTGCGGCATAGAAAGCCTGCCCTAAACGCCACCAATCATCATTCGTGTTTTCAGGCTCGTTAATAGGCCCTGGGGATTGATAGATACGATCAACTTTAGCGCTCTCTGTGACCAATCCTGCAAAAGGTGGTTGCTTACTTTGTAAATCGATTAAATCTGATTTGCGGGTGACCGGTAAATTTGCCAATCGCTCACGGCTATTCACTGTCTCTACATCAACGTCTGCCAGAATCTTTGCGTAATAGGTGCTATTGGATTTTGCATAAGCAAGAAATGCCGCCAATTTGGCCAATAAATCCGCTTCGCGCTGGCTGTTGTTTTGCGCTTCTGCGGGGGTAAAAAAATCATTCATAAAGCTGCTACCTGATCATAGATGTGAGAGATTACCGTTAGTGCTAAATCAAGGCTTATAGCCATCTCTTACGACGTTTGTAAGATTTTAGGTTCTTGAAGCTTTTACGCTCTTCGTTACCGCCACCTAAGTAAAACTCTTTTACATCTTCGTTATCCATTAATTGCTCTGTTGTACCATCTAGTACAATTTTGCCGGATTCCATAATGTAGCCGTAATCAGCAGCGCGAAGCGCGTAGTTAGCATTTTGTTCAACGAGCAGCATGGTAATGCCCTGCTCTTTATTGATCTCTTTGATAATACTAAACACTTCTTTTACCAATAACGGTGACAACCCCATAGATGGCTCGTCTAAACAAATCATTTTTGGTCTCGCCATTAGTGCACGGCCAATTGCCAACATTTGTTGCTCACCACCTGAGAAGTACCCAGCAAGACCAGTACGCTCTTTAAGGCGTGGGAAATAGTGATACACCATTTCGATATCTGATTTAATATCACTGTCTTTGCGTGTGTATGCGCCAAGTTTAAGGTTTTCTAACGCAGTCATATCTTCAATGATGCGACGCCCTTCCATCACTTGGAAAATCCCTGTGCGCACGATTTCATCTGCGAACTTTTTGTCGATTCTCTCGCCCATAAAAGTAACATCGCCGCGGGTTACTTCACCGTTTTCAGTTTTTAATAAACCTGAGATCGCTTTCAGTGTAGTTGATTTACCGGCGCCATTTGGACCCAGTAGTGTGACAACTTCACCTTCCGGTACTTCTAAGGAAACCCCTCTAAGTACTTGAATAACCTCATCGTAAACGACTTCAATGTTGTTTACGGTTAGTAGAGGCTTCGCCTCTTTAGCTGCAATTGCTGGTTGTGACATGTTTAACTCCGAACTCTTTACAAAAAGTGGGGCAAACTACCCCACTGTTGTTTTATTGCTTACATCTTAAAACTTGTGACTGTGCAGATTAATAACCTAACCAATCATCGCGACGCTTGAGTGTTACAGTCGTTACTTTATCGATCGCGACCTCACCTGCGTTGAAGTTGCCTTTGTAGATATTCACTTGGTTGATACCGCGGTGATCAGTATCAGTCCAGTTAGCAGGTAAACAAACACCTTCTAAGCCTTGTGGTACCCAATCTGATTTGGCATACATACCCTTCTTAACGTTTTCACCTGTGATTCCGCCGTTTTTCTCTGCCCACTCCATTGCTTCTTTCATGAAGTAAGTTGAACAAACACCGCGCATATAGTGATGTAGACGCTCTTTCTTACCTGTTGTATCAGACATCTTAGAGATTTCACGAACCAGTTTCATACCTGGTACATCATCATTCCAAAACGGAGTCATCGCAGGGAAGATGTAATCTTTAATACCTTCACCGGCTGCGGCAAATGTCTTCTTGTCGCCACCCCAAATGTTAGACATCAGCTGAATCTTTGTACCAACGGTGTTACAAGACTTAACTAATGAAAGTACAGATCCCCCCAAGTTACCGATGTAGCCATAGTTAGATCCTGAGCTCTTGATACTTAGGCACTGTGCCTTAAAGTCGCCTGGCTTCATTGAAACAACAACCGGTGCTTGAACATCAAAACCTAGCTCTGTTGCGTATTCAGCACAGGCCTCTTTTGGAGCATTCGGGAATGGGTGGTTAGCACCGATGTGAGTGAACTTAGGCTTACCTTCACCGCCTTTTGCTTTCCAATCCTCAGCTGCCCACTGTACTAAACCGCGACAGGCATCTGAATAAGAAGCACCGTAGAAGAAGTTGTAAGGAGCAGGCTTTTTAGTATTTGGGTTTTTACCCGTAGGATCTGTTAAGTGACCTGAGTAAGATGCTGAAAAAACAGGGGTTTTATCTCTTGCTACGAATGAGATAAGCGCTTCAGTATCCGCTGTTCCCCACCCTTGCATTGCGACCATTTTCTTACGTGATTTCCACTTTTTATACGATGCGATTGCCTGTGGTACTTTGTAAGCATAATCGATTGTTTCATATTCAAGCTTAGTTCCATTAATGCCGCCGTTAGCATTGATGTAAGCAAGAGAGTCACGAATACCATTTGCGTACACTTTACCGATAAAAGCAGTCGGTCCTGACATATCAGCCAAGTGGCCAACAAAGACGCTATCCGCAGCTTGTGCCTGCATACTGATGCTCAGTACTGAAGCTGCAAGTAGCGATGGAATAAGAACTTTATGTTGACTAGCTGGTTTCGTAGTTGTTTTTTTCATAACAAGCTTCCTTCATAAATGATGGCTTTATGCCACTTATTGTTTTATTTACCATTTCTGGTCGATCTAATAACGCTGAATACTTCGCATCGCTGATGCGCTCAAAGTATTCATTTTTAAAAGCATCCCCTTTTAAATAGAGATGCCTGTTAAAATTTATTTCCTTTACTCTTATTTAAACTGTTGTTTTAACCGTTTTTAAAGCAATGTTTAGTAAGAGAAAGGATAGAATTTCCAATAGTTTTTGATCTGTGCCCAGCGGTGCGCCAACCCTTCTGGTTCGAAGATAAGGAAGCCGATGATAACCAGGCCAATCGCCATTTCTTTGATGTAAGCTAATCCATCAACTACTAACGGGATATTGCCCCAATCAGTCATCTTCATCACACCTACACCGCTTTCAAGTACTTCAGGTAGGAATACCATGAAAACCACACCCATTAGCGTGCCTTTAATAGAGCCCATACCGCCGATGATAATCATCGCGAGGAATTGTACTGACATGAAGATGGTGAAACCCTCTGCTGATACATAACCTAAGTAGTGAGCGTAAAGTGCACCACCTATCCCTGCGTAAAACGAAGAGACACCAAAAGAAAGCAAACGATACTTATTTAACTTAATACCCATGATTTCAGCTGATAAGTAGTGATCACGTACTGCAACAAACGCACGCCCATCGCGACTACGCATCAAGTTACAGCCCCAAATGTACATAAATACTAAGGCAAACAAGGCGACATAGTAAAAGCTCTGGTCAGTATCAAACAGGAAACCAAACAGGTTTACAGGGTCAGCAGAAGAACCCGCTGAGCCGCCAGAAAACCAATCTGCACGAGCAAAGAAATCTTCGATAATGAACTGTGAAGCTAGTGTTGCTATCGCTAAATACAAACCTTTAATTCGCGCAGCTGGCAAGCCAAACATCATACCCACAGCCATGGTTAAGAAGCCTGCCAGTGGGATGCTCAAGAACACAGGGATGTGCAAGCTAGTGCTCAACCAGGCTGAGGCGAAAGCACCAAAGCCAAAGAAGGCACCATGACCTAGTGAAATTTGACCGGTAAAACCAACCAAGATATTTAAACCTAAGGCCGCTATACCCAAATACGAAATTTGGATAAACAATGTTAAATAGTAACCATCTAAAAATAATGGAGCTGTACATAATCCTAAAATGGCGATGATTGCCATCATGCGGATCGTTTTGGTTTCAAATATGGTGTTATCTTGTTTATAGCTGGTACGGAAGTCTCCGCACGGGCGCATCGTTAAACTAGACATAAAATACTCCTAAAATATGCGATCAAATACGTTCAATATCTTTAGTGCCGAACAATCCATAAGGCTTGAACCAAAGGATAATAAGCAGTACGTAAAACGGTGCGATGTCATACATATTGCCAACATGTAGATACTGGCTATCAACAAACTCAGCTACGTTCTCAAGCACTCCGATAATCACACCACCGGCGATAGCACCGACAATCGAGTCAAGACCACCTAGAATAACCGCGGGGAAAACCTTGATACCCATGATTGATAGTGAATCAGAAACACCGTTTACCATACCAAGCACTATGCCTGCTGTAGCGGATACTGTGGCAGCAATTGCCCAGCTCATAGCAAATACATTTTTAACGGATATGCCTAAGCTTTGAGCAACTTGCTGATCAAAGGCTGTGGCACGCATTGCAAGGCCATGCTTAGAGTGTTTAAAGAAGAAGTAGAATGCACCCATGATGATGATTGCAATTACTGTACTCATTAAATAAGCCATTTCGATGTTCAAGCCGAGGATGTTGATATTTTGGGTATCAAACACTTGCGGATAGCTCTGTGGCGATACACCGAAGATCCACTTCATTAATGATTGAAAGAAGATCGACAGGCCAATAGTGATCATGATGACGGAGATAATTGGCTCTCCTATCATAGGTCTGAGTACAACCATCTGTAGCAATATACCGAAAGCCGCCATAAAGCAGAGGCTTAAAACAAAGCCCAACAGGAATGGCAGTTCAAGGTATACAAGTGCTGTCCAGCAAACCCATGCACCGATAAGCAGGAACTCACCTTGTGCAAAGTTTACGATTTTAGTGGATTTATAAACCAGCACGAAACACATGCCGATTACTCCGTATAACAAACCGACAATCAGCCCATTTACGATGAGCTGGGTTAATAGTTCAAAGTTCATGATGCTTTCCTCTGCTCGCTTTGATTAGACGTAACGGTATCTGAAGACTCGATTAACGTTTCAACCGCTAACTGTGTTTGGATACGTGACGTACTGCCATCTTGGAAGGTAATAACCGTATCAATGTCAACGACATCGTCGCCTTGATAGATTGAATCAATGATTTCTTTATACTTATCTGCAATCACTGAACGACGTACTTTGCGGGTACGGGTTAACTCGCCATCATCTGCATCAAGCTCTTTGTAGAGCAATACAAATTTGTTGATTTTTTGTGCATCAGGTAGCGTTTCATTCACTTTATTTACCTCTTGCGCAAGTTTTTCGTAAACCTCAGGCAAGGTTGATAAGTTAGTGTAGTTAGTGAACGCAAGGCCTTGTTGTTCAGCCCATTTGGCAACAATAGAGAAACGAATACAGACAATAGCGCTAAGGAAAGGCTTATCCTTACCCAGTATGACCGCTTCACCAATGAAGGATGAGAATTTTAATTTATTCTCAATATACTGTGGGGAGTACTGCACACCATGGCTGGTTTTCGCTAAATCTTTGATACGATCGATAATCACTAAGTGACCGGAGTCTTTAAAGTAGCCCGCATCACCGGTATGCATCCAACCATCTATTACGTCTTCATCATAAGCTTCTTGGTTATCAAGATACCCTGTAAACATACCGACAGTTTTTGCAATAACTTCACCAACACCTTCTTTATCTGCATTGATGACCTTAACTTCAGAGTTATCAAACACAACGCCTACGCTGTCGTAATCAATATCATCTTCTTTGTGTACAGTGTACGCACCACAAAGCTCAGTTTGGCCATACAATTGGCGTAATGGCACACCAATAGTCTGGAAGAATCGGAAAGTATCCGGCCCCATCGCAGCACCACCTGTGGCCGCTGATTTTAAGAATGAAAAGCCTAATCTATCACGCAATGCCTTCATCAGAAGAACCTCAGCCAGCCAGGACTTTCGGCCTAGTTTTTGGGCGTCTTCTGCATGCTTCATAGCAAAGTTAAACAGTTTTTGTTTAAGCGGTGTAGAGTCCATCATGCGCGCTTTAACGTCGGCTAATATACCTTCCCAAACACGCGGTGCCAGCAATACAAAGCTTGGGCCTATCTCGCGCAAATCAGCCATTAGTGTTTCTTGCTCTTCAACAAAGTTGACGATTTGGCGAGAAATTAAGGCTTGGCCGATAGCGTATACCTGCTCCATAATCCAGGGCAGTGGTAAAACGGATACATAGTTGTCACCTGCTTGTCTTGGATCTGCACGCAGGTAAGCACTACAGTGCTTAATAAAGTCACCACCACCTAGCAATACAATCTTAGGTTTAGAGGTTGTTCCTGAAGTTGTGCAATAAATAGCCGTACTTTCCGCTTTTGTTGCATCGACATAAGTATCGTAAAGCTCAGGGGATAAACGCTCGATATCCTTACCTTGCTGATAAATATCTTCAATACTGACTAAGCGCGGATCATCGTACTTACGCATACCTCTAGGGTCGCAATACACAATCACTTTTACGTTAGGGATGTCATCACCGAGCTCTAGTAACTTATCGCATTGCTCTTCATCTTCTGCAATAACCACAGTGGCACGGGACTTATTAAGTAAATAAACAACTTCTTCGTGTAACGAATCTTGGAAAATACCAATTGAGTAACACTGCATCGCGTGTGCCGCAATTTCGCCCCACACCCATTCAGGGCGGTTATCACCTAACAGCGCAATAGCATCGCCCTTTTCAACGCCTAACTTAACCAGTGCAAGAGAGAGCCACTTGACCCGTGATTGGTATTCATTCCAGTTAAACTCGGTCCAAATACCAAACTCTTTCTCACGCATGGCAATATTGTTTGGCCAATTTTTAGCGTTGTGGCGCAAAATTTTAGGGAATGTATCAAATTCGCCCATTTCATAATCTTGAGAGCTCATTAGCTGGCCTCCTCTAAATCATCTTCTATACCGAGATACGCACGCTTAACGTGTGGATCAGCCATAACCTCATCAGGCAAACCTGAAATCAGCTTCTTACCAAAATCAAGCACCATCACTTCATGGGAGATGTCCATCACAACTCCCATATCGTGTTCTATCATCATGACGGTAATATCGAACTCTTCATTGAGATCTAAGATATAGCGCGCCATATCTTCTTTCTCTTCTAGGTTCATACCCGCCATTGGCTCATCTAATAAGATCAATTTAGGGTTAAGTGCCATTGCACGAGCAAGCTCTACTCTTTTACGCAAACCGTAAGAAAGCGTGCCAGCTACTGCCTTTCTGATATGTGAAATTTCTAGAAAATCAATAACTTCCTCAACTATTCTACGATGCTCTAACTCTTCTTTTTGCGCACCGGATGCCCAGTACAAAGGTCCCGTTAACCAATTGTTCTTCAACAAGTGATGACGGCCCACCATAATGTTATCTAGCACTGACAAATGACCAAATAGCGCCAGGTTTTGAAACGTGCGCCCCATACCTAGATCTGCTCTATCATTGGGATCAAGATTGGTAACATTATTTCCTTGGAATATAACGTTACCCTCATTTGGCTGGTATCTACCTGAGATACAGTTCAGCATTGACGTTTTGCCAGCACCGTTGGGACCGATGATTGAAAACACAGAGCCTTTTTTAACGTCGAAACTGACATCGGTGAGTGCTTTTACACCCCCAAACGCCAGCGACACTTGCTCTACTTTGAGTATTGACTCAGTCACACTCACACTCCTTATTTAGTTAAAGCTTGCCAACAAGGTGCTGTTATAGAAATAACGGATATTTCTATTCACAAAAACGCTCAGTCTAAGTCATCTTTTTTTACTGTTATTAATGATTAGTTATTGGGCTGTTTTCGGCACACAGGTCGATTAAAGTCAGTCACTTATAGCGATATCCTATTGTAGTTCTATGTTAAATTAGCGCCGAAAAGTAACAATCGGCAATAAGGATTAGCACTTCTAAACTAGTCCTAAGGACTTAGCACCTAACACCTAGTCCTTTAGTGCTAAGCCTTTAGTATTAGAAGTAAAATAACCTATTGGATATTCTCAACAATCATCATTAACAATAGTTATTTCAATAAGATATATGATAAATTTAAAGATCAACTAAGGAAGGTTTCAGTAAAACGGTTCTATTGACGGGATTAAAAGTAAGGGTAAAAGCATACAATGTTTTCAAATTGGTTATTAGTTAGTGTCAGTATTGGCTACATCAGCTTACTCTTTTTACTCGCTTATTTAGGGGGTAAATATCGCCACAAATTGACGGCACGCTGGCAGCGCATTATCTATGCACTATCACTCGGTGTTTATTGCACCTCTTGGGGTTTTTTAGGGACGGCTGCACAGGCTGCTCATGGCTCGTTTACTTACTTTTCTATCTACCTCGCCCCTATTTTGCTCTTTATATTTTGCTGGGGTTTTATCAAACGCATCATCAAAATCAGCTTAAAACTGAATATTACGTCCATTGCTGATTTATTATCCGCCCGCTTTGGAAAGTCACAAAAGCTGGCGATTATGATCACTGTTGTAGCGCTCATAGGAACCATGCCCTATATAGCGCTTCAGCTAAAAGCAATTGTCTACTCTTATCAAATGCTACAAGAGAACCAAGATCTCTCTTCTTGGCAATTAGGGTTGATTGTCAGCCTAATTCTCACCGGTTTTACCATTTTATTTGGCGTGCGTACCATTGATATCAGTGAACGCCACCCAGGTGTGATGATTGCCATCGCGTTTGAGTCGTTAATAAAGTTGATTGCCTTTATCATGGTAGGGTTGTTTGTTAGCTATTTTATATTCGACTCTCCGCAAGATATTTTCCAGCGCTCTATCAATCATATCAATCTTGAAAAGCAGTTTGAATTCAGTAGCTTAGTTGGCATGTTTGGTATGCTAATTATCGCCCTTTCCGCTTTTTTGTGTTTGCCGCGTCAATTTCAAGTGATGTTCGTAGAAGTGAAAGAAGTCAAACACACTTTTTTATCGCGCTGGGTAGTGCCTCTTTATATCTTTATCTTTGCCTTTTTCGCAGGCCCCATCGGACTTGGGGGCTATTTGCTTTATGGGGACTCACTCTCAGCAGATGCTTACGCGCTATTTTTACCTTCTTACAATGGCCAGTTATGGCTCTCTTTATTTGCATTTATTGGCGCGGTATCAGCGGCCAGCTCCATGGTTATTGTGTCAACCATTGCTTTGAGCACTATGCTCAGTAATGAGATTGTTTTTCCGTTGATGTTTAAATATGCAAGACGTCAGCATAATGATTTTAACCATTTCCAAACTCAGTTATTACTCATTCGCAAAGCTTTAGTCTTTCTAGTCATCGCCTTAAGCTTCAGCTTATTACTCGCATCTCCCCCTGATACTTTAGCTTCACTTGGTGAAGTCGCATTTGGGGCAATAGCACAAATATGCCCTGTTCTGATTGCTGCTTTTTTCTGGCGAAGAGCTACCTTAAGTGGTGTTTTAAGTGGCCTGTGTGTGGGGTTTTCTATCTGGCTCTTTTTCAATTTCTTCCCACAGGTCGGCTTTTACCAGCATCCTCTCGCAGATTCCCAATACCCGGGTACTACAGTTGTAACGCTCTCAGGATTACTGTTTAACATATTGATAATGTGGGTGGTTTCTATTTCGTCGAGGCAAAGCCTTAGAGAGCAAATGCAAAGTAAATACTTCTACCCTCATCGTAAAGTAGCGCAATGGCGATTACCGAAACAACCTAAAGTCGATATCCACGAATTGGAGTTTTTAGTGGCGCGGTTTATGGGTGCTGATAAAGCGAATCAATCCTTTAAAGATTTCGCCCACAAAAACCAAAACCTAAAGGCCAAGGAGTTTGATGAAGCACTGATCTTTCACGCTGAAACCACCCTCGCCGCTGTACTAGGCTCTGCATCTGCTAAATTAGTAACCTCTTTTGCGATGGGCGGTAATGACATGGCTTTTGACCAAGTTGCTCAACTAGTCGAAGAAAGCTCTAATCAGCAGCTAGAGTTCAGCAGAACGGTGCTACAAAGCGCCATTGAAAACGCCAGTGAAGGTATCTCTGTTATCGATAGCGACCTGAATTTAGTCGCATGGAATCAACGTTATCTGGATATTTTCAATTTCCCGGAAGAATTTATCTATATCGGCAGTCCTATCAGCCAGCTAATTCGATACAATTTAAGCTTGCGCCCAAGATACGCCGCCAACCTCAACGAGCAAGTTGAAAAGCGCCTGCAATACATTAAAGATGGCAGTCGCCACAGCACTGAACTTAAACTCGACAATGGCATGAGTATACATATTGAAGGTAATCCAATACCTGGCGGCGGGTTTGTGATGATATTCAGTGATATAACCGCCTATAGAAAAACAGAAGAGTTTTTAAAAGAAGAGAATGATGGTCTTGAAGCTCGAGTGGTAAATCGTACTAATGAGCTGGAACAGGCCAACAAAGAACTCGCCCAAGCTAACCAAGAGTTAGCACAGGCAAGGTATAAAGCAGAGCAAGCGCATTTCAAAAAAAGCCAATATTTAAAAGCCTGTAGCCACGATTTATTGCAGCCATTATCAGCGGCTAGGCTGTTTTCTTCCGCTTTAAGCTTGAACACAAAAATATCAGATCAAGAACACTTACAATTGCGCCAAATCGATAACTCACTTGAAATCGCCAACACACTGTTACTGGATTTAAATGAAGTAGCACGCATTGAAAGTGGTAATATTATCCCTACGGTTCAAGCACATTCTATTCAACAATTATTTGATTTATTACGCAGTGAGTTTGAACCTCAATGCAGTGACTATGCTATTGATTTTCATCTACATAACAGCAAGTTGTTTATAAAAAGTGATTTAAATTTACTCACTCGCATCATTCAAAATTTCCTCAGTAATGCCTTTAGATACGCAGCTAATGGTAAAGTTCTTTTAGGCTGCAAACGGCGCGGTAAGAATTTAGAAATACAGATTTATGACACAGGCCCAGGCATACCTACTGATAAGCTGCGTCAGGTTTTCGAGCAATTTACCCAATTAGGGACAAAAACCACAGGCCCTAAAGGACTGGGATTAGGGCTTAATATTGCACAAAGCTTGGCGAGCCTTCTAGATCACGAGATTCAATTAAAATCCCAGTTAGGTAAAGGGAGCATGTTTAGTGTGCTAGTCCCCATCTGCGACAAACCTCTGGCTACAACGAATACCAAGGCCACTCCCGTTACTACTTTACAAGGGGTAAAAGTGTTGTGCATTGATAATGAAGAAAAGATTCTTGCGGGTATGAATGAGCTTCTGAGCATTTGGAAATGTGAGGTTTATACTGCACAATCGGCAGATCAGGCTATTCGTTTATTTAATCAGCACGACGCGCAGTTCGATTTCATGTTAGTTGATTATCAACTACAAGATGAAGTACTCGCAAGTGCATCTTACGAGACCAATAAGAATGATTATCAAAGCGACGGTATTTCTTTAATAGCACATTTACAAAGCAAAAGCCGCTACCCTATTCCCGCGATTTTAATCACGGCAACAACTGACGAAGAAGTAATGATCAGAGCTAAAAACGCTGAAATCGGCTATTTGCGTAAAGTGATTAAGCCCATAGCCTTGCGCGCGCTTATGAGCGCTATGCTTGCTAAAAATCTAGAGAAGAATTATGCACATGAGGAGTTTAGTTAAAGCACGTAAGCTGTAAGCAAAAGAGGCTAGACAGCTATTGAATATTTACAAGGAAAAAACGGAGCTCTTATATCTAAGATATATGCATAGCAGCTATAAAATTTATATAAGCGCTTAATGCTTTACTCAACAGTCGGCCCGAAGGAGTTTTGGGCCATCATTATTTCATTGAGCACAATGACCGCTTGTGTTCTATTTCTAACACCCAATTTTAAAAAGATAGTGCTCGCATGGCTCTTAATAGTCGACTCTGCTAAACCCAAGTCATAAGCTATTTGTTTATTGAGCATTCCATCGGCAAACATTAGCAGTATCTTATGCTGTTGAGGCGTTAAAGAATCAATCCTTTCATCTTGTGTGATTTCGCTACTTTGGCCATTTAAACCTCCTGATGGCGTCCATAGCTCCCCCGTGAATACTCTCTCGATCGCTTCAACCATGCTTGCAACGGGTGTTGATTTAGGAATAAAGCCTGCCGCACCATGGTGCATCGCTTTATTAATTGTATCGGGATCATCAATACCTGAAATCACCACCACACCAATTTCTGGGTGCTTAGCTCTTAGGTTAATAAGCGTGCTAAAACCTTGAGCCCCAGGGATATCAAGATCCAACAAGATTAAATCAATATCACCGCTGACATTGTTTTCTAGCTCTGCGTCTAGCTGTGCAATAGTCTCAGCTTCAATCAAAACAGCTTGATTAAAGTGCCCTTTCAGCATTGTTATCAAGGCTTGTCTAAACAGTGGATGATCATCTGCTATTATTATTTTTTCTATACAGCTCATCTTAATCTAAATCCATGATCCATGATCCATAAAGGTAATTTTAATTAATAGTATAATATATGACATTTTATGCAAGTTGAGCAACACATAATCAGCTTGTTTTTTGAACACACAAGCCAAACACTCCACTTATTCAACCTTTTACTATTAACGTTTCTTAGACAACTCATCAATTTATAATTTTTCATGCAGCAAGCTTTAAGCTGAAGATCAATACTAGCAGGCTAAACACACTGCTGAAATTATACTTTTGAATGAGAGGACTGTAGCTTAAGAAGCAATTGAGTTCATATATTTTAAGTGGGCAAACTAGGCAGCTCTCAATATAAATAGATTCTCAATCAACATCTTCTTAATTATAAGGATATTTCAATTGTTAGGCGTTTAACATCACCTTTTAGAGTGATACCCCTTTTTTAATTATCCTTGTTAGGTGTTTTTAAACAGCTACTTATAAAATCAGCACCGAATCAAACGCTTAGTCTTTGCCCCGGCAAATTGCACTGACCTTCTCAGTAGCATGTCGATTTATCTAAACTCCTTAACAATACATATTATTTGATATGTATTTTGTATTTATAATATCCCAAAATGCTAATTGTCGATGTCTTTTTAGCCTATTGTTTATATCTTGATTTGTCTCACACATACATATTTATGCTATTTTTTCCTGTAATTCTCAGCATAGTTCTTAGGTAATTGTGTTTTATAGTGACTAAGCAATTTTCTATTAACTGATGAAGCACCCTTTTAAATACTGATTCGTAACAGCAATCCAATAATCAATAGGAATAATGCTACAGTTGTTTTAAACTTAACCTGAACACAATATTAATATACTTTAAAATAGATCTCATTCTGTGGTGCTGATAGCCGTCTTCATTGTTAACTGATAATAACCAGATGTGATATATGAAATATTTAACAACGCGTTTTTGCAGCTTTACCCCAATAAAAATTAGCAAAAGGTTAGTGACATCTGTTGTATTAACGCTTTTGCTTATTTCTACAACTCAATCTATAAGCGCACAAATAACAAACCCAGCTTCAAGCAGCACTGCAACCTCCCCTTCTGTAAGTAACGTTATTCTTTCAACCCCTGATACTTCAAATAGCTTCACTGTCACATTTAATAAGCTCGATTTTTATCATTTGATTTGTATTAGCTTAATTCTCAGCACTCTCCTTTTTCTCTTTATCCGTCGTACGCTCCTATCCAAGCAAAAAATTGAAACGGCTAATTTCAAGTTAATGCGTAAACATTCAAAGTTTAAATCCCTGTTTCACGATACATCGGATGCAATGATACTGATAAAAGAAATGCGTTATTTCGATGTCAATTTAGCAACCCTTTCTCTTTTTGGTTACACTGACAAAAAGAAGCTTATAAACATTAAGATAGGTTCTTTTTCACCAAAAATTCAACCGGATGGCATCCCATCACAAGACAAAATTAACTATCACTTTGGCCGATGCGAGAAACAGGGTAGCTCTCGATTTGAATGGCAGTGCCAAAAGCCCGATGGAAATATCTTATGGCTAGATATCACAATCACTAAGATTGTTATTAACAAAGAAGCGCTCATTCATATGATCTGTAGAGATATAGATGAAATGAAAAAGCTTGAATATCAAAATACGATTAAAAACATGCAATTAGAGAACTCTAATCGAGAGTTAGTGGCGACCATCGATAACTTAAATCAAGTGCAAGATAAGCTAGTTGCCACAGAAAAAATGGCGGCATTAGGTGCGCTGGTGGCCGGTATCTCTCATGAAATCAACACACCTGTAGGTATGAGTTTAACCGGGATTTCTCATTTTAAGAGCCTGACTGAAGAGATTGTTAATGATTTCAAAAATCAGAAATTGACTCAAAGTAAATTACAAAAATACCTAGAAAACAGTGAACAAGCCTGCCGCCTCACAACTGTTAATCTAGAAAAGGCTGCGACCCTAATCAGTAGTTTTAAGCAAATAGCTGTTGACCAAACCAGTGAAGAAAAGCGCGTCTTCAATGTAAAACACTATATAGACGAGATTCTTGCAAGCATTCACTCTGTAATTAAAAAATCACAGCTTGATGTATTTATCCACTGCCCTGAAGATGCAGTGATTGATTCATACCCTGGTGCGCTTTCTCAGATACTCACTAACCTTATAATGAACTCCGTTATTCACGGATTTAAAAATCGTATAGATGGAAAAATTCACATCCATGTGACGTTTTCTGAAGATAGCTTGTATATAAAATACAGCGATAACGGAGTGGGCATAAAAGCGCAAAACCTGCCTAAAATCTTTGATCCTTTTTTTACAACAAACCGCAACAACGGCGGAAGCGGCTTAGGCTTAAATATAATTTACAATTTAGTCTGCAACACTTTCAAGGGTGAGATTAACTGTGACAGCACAATAAATGAAGGAACAACCTTCTCCATTAAACTTTGTGCTGCCATTACCCGCCCTACCTCTGCCTAACTAACTACTTTTATAACAATAATTTAAGACAAACACTTATACTGATACATAACATCATATCCGGGATGCTTCCTTATACCATTAATTGCTACGCACTCATTGGATTAAATTTTTGATGAGGGATATTCAGCGCTTTGCGAGCTAAATCCAGCAGCTCTCCATCAATCATTTGTTGCTCATAAAGCTTTGTTAACGCTGCCCAAGCAATATAGCTTGCATCGACTTCAAAATAATCTCTTAATGTGTCCCTTGCCTCAGAAAGCCCAAACCCATCTGTGCCTAAAACCGCGGGTTCACTTGGCAACCAACGGGCAATCCCATTTGCCAATACTTTTGAATGGTCACTGGCAGCAACGAACACACCTGAACTGTTTTTTGTAATCTCTTGAATATAGTTAAGGGAAGGATTTTGAGGATTAAGTAAATTACGCCTTTCGACTTCTTGGGCTTCTCTGACTAGTTGCGTATAGCTTGTAACACTCCATAAATCACAACTACAACCATAGTTTTCGAGTATCGATGCAGCTTTCATCGCTTCTTGTGTAATACTGCCGCTGCTTAGCAGGTGAACCTTCAACTCTGACTTTTCACTCTTTTTAAAGCAGTACAGTCCTTTAAGAACACCTTTTTCTATCTCTGCTCCACCCTGCTCTTTTACCTCTTTAATTCCAGGCATAGCATAAGCTTGGTTGTATAACGTAATATAATAGAAAATGTTTTCATTCCCCTGATACATACGATCAATGCCATCTCTAATAATGATCGCAAGTTCATAGCCAAATGCAGGGTCATAGCATTGTAAATTAGGCACTGTACTGGCAATAACATGCGAATGGCCATCTTGGTGTTGTAAGCCTTCACCGTTTAAAGTCGTGCGCCCAGCGGTTGCACCTAATAAAAAGCCTTTTGCCATAGTATCAGCACATGCCCAGACCATATCTCCCACTCTTTGAAAACCAAACATTGAGTAAAAAATGTAAAACGGAATACTGGGTACTGAGAAATTTGCATAAGCCGTACCTGCGGCCATAAAGGAGGCCATTGCACCCGTTTCGCAGATACCCTCTTGTAATAGCTGACCGTTTTTAGCCTCTTTATAAGGCAGCAAACTACTGGAATCCACCGGTTTGTATTTTTGCCCTTCACTTGAATAAATGCCAAATTGATTAAAGAGCGCTTCCATACCGAAAGTGCGAGCTTCATCCGGCACTATCGGCACAATATATTTACCTAACTCTGCATCTTTAAGAAGTTGCGATAATATTCGTACAAATGCCATGGTACTAGATTGCTCGCGTGTGCTGCCTTGGGTTATTTTACTAAAGCTCTCTAGAGATGGCGCATTCAATAAAGGTGCATCGACGACTCTTTGCGGTAAATAGCCATTGAGTTTATCGCGCTTAGCGTGCAAATATTGCATTAACACGCTGTCTTCTTCAGGTTTATAAAAATCTGCGGCAGCCAACTGATCATCCGTTAACGGGATATTAAATCGCCTACCCATTTCAATACGTTCTTGATCGGTTAGATTTTTCTTTTGATGAGCGGTATTTTGGCCTTCTGCGCTGGCCCCCATTCCCTCACCTTTAACTGTTTTAGCAAGAATTACAGTAGGTTTACCGTTTTGTTGAAGCGCTTTTTCAAATGCCGCAAACACCTTATTACGATCGTGACCACCACGCTTAATACAGCGAATTTGCTCATCTGAAAGTGTTTTCATTAACGCTTCAAGGCGCGGGTCATTCTCAATCCAATGATCTCTCACTGTTTGACCATCTGATACCGTATAGAATTGGTAATCACCATCTACCGCTCTATCCATTCTCGCCTGTAAAACACCCTCTGTATCTCTGGAGAAAAGCTCGTCCCACTCACTGCCCCAGATAACTTTAATCACATTCCAGCCAGCTCCTCGATAGTTCCTTTCAAGCTCTTGGATGATTTTACCATTGCCTCGCACAGGGCCATCTAAACGCTGCAAATTACAGTTAATAACCATCACTAGGTTATCAAGATTATCGCGAGTTGCCATATTGATGGTGCCCATTACCTCAGGCTCATCAGATTCACCATCACCAATAAAGCACCAAACTTTGCCGCCGTCAGCAGCTTTTAGACCTCTGTTTTCAAGGTATTTCATAAACCTTGCTTGGTAGATAGCCGTTGGCGTGGATAACCCCATCGAGGCTGTCGGCGCCTGCCAAAAATCAGGCATTCTGCGCGGATGTGGATAAGAGCTTAAACCACCTTCAGGTGCAAGCTCTCGCCTGAAACTTTCTAGCTGAGACGTGGTTAAACGACCTTCAAGATATGCACGGGCATACAGACCAGGGGCAGCATGTGCTTGCACCATTATTTGATCACCACCGTAGCGCTCACCTTTGCTCTTGAAAAAATGATTAAAGCCTACCTCAAGCATAGTGGCAGCAGATTGATAGGTGGAGATATGACCACCAACACCTGTACCTAAATCATTCGCCTTGAGCACCATAGCCGCTGCGTTCCAGCGAATAATATTCTCAAGTTGCATTTCCAGTTCATGGTTGCCAGGATAGATTGGCTGATTGACGACAGGTATGGTATTTCGATAGGGGGTATTAAGCGGCGCATCTGACACTTCAATATTTTGATTGATCACACTGTTCTGCAATAAACGAAGCAGCTCCTTCGCTCGATGTCCACCTTGATGCGCGATGACATCACGCATCGCTGATAACCATTCTGTGTTTTCAAGGGCGATATCCTGTTCATCAAACATATCTTCCAGTGTGTCATTAATATTACTGTGTGCTGTATTTTGTGTCATGCGTGATCCTCATGGAACTGTTCATTTGAGTCTCTAAGAAACGTAACCTGCATGGATAAAACAATTAAAATGAATGGCATAGCATCATCAGCGAAAACTTTGCATAAACCTTTTGCCATTTCATAGGCAGTGCTGTGCCGCATTTAGCTATTGAACCTGTTTTAACCGCCATATTATCAGTGGGTCGTTAAGTTGAGATCTCTTCTTATATTTATGTTTTCTCAAGAGTACATTATGTTTAATGTATAATGAAGCCACTTTTATAAAAAGTGCATGCACTTTTATACTGATATATTAATTAGGTTTAATATTGATTATTTGATATGGTTAGCTTTCTTGAATAACAGGCACTTTAATGACTAACCTCCCTATTTTTGATGAAGACTCTGAACTTCGTCTTTCTGATCAAATCCACCAGCTGTTACTGGGTCGCATCTTAAGCGGCGAGATGAAAGCTGGTGATATTGTTGCAGAAAAAAAACTAGCAACTGAGCTCGGTGTTAGTCGAACCCCTGTTCACGATGCTCTTAGAGACCTCATTAAAGATGGCTTTATCTACCAAGAAAAAAATAAGCGCCCAGTTATCAAAGGCTTCAGCGTTGATGAAGTCTATGACATCTTTGATATTCGTATTTTATTAGAGGGGGAAGCTTGCTATCGCGCTGCGACACGTATTGATCGAGCAACTTTAGCAAGACTACGCCAGAGTGCCGACGAGTTAAATAGTGCCGATAAAGATCAACGGTGGCTCAGTATTTGGGCCCAGTTTGATGATGATTTTCACGATAGTATTGCAAAGGCCAGTGGCAGCAAGCGTTTGCATCAAGATATTATTAAACACAGGCTCTCTCACCGAGCGCTTAATATTCAAGCCAAAAGCCCCTACTCTTTTAGTAATTCACTACAAGAACATATTGTTATTCTTGATCATTTGGATAGTAGAGATAGCGAGCAAGCCAAAATTGCGATGCAAAACCATATTCGAGAATCTCAGATACTGTTTGTCAGTCAGTTCTCCTCCTAACACAGCCTTTACGAGTATTGATAGGCTATATTTAAACGCTTTCTGTGTAGTATCTATCTAAGATTCAACAATTTAGTATTCCCTTTAAAACCATCGCAATACAGATCATTTTCATTTTTAGCCAACTGCTTTGTTATTTTGTTTACGCGCCATTCAACATAAGATCTTTTTTACTGTGCTTTACTATATTTATTAGGAATTTGAGCTATATTTTTATTAGGTTGCTTAAAATTTATAAAGTATTGACCACCATCGTTTTTAACATCCCCTGATAAGGTTAATTTTTGAATGTTAAAAGAAACAGAATTAAATATCTTCCAAGACTTCCACAGCGCAATGTGGATTTATGACTCTTTAAATAACAAGATTCATTGGGCAAATAAAGAAGCTATCGCTTTTTGGCGTAAAAAAGATCATCAAGAACTTTACCAATTTGACTTTTCAATCGATCAGTCAGAGGTTGATCGTGCTGTTATAAAGGAAGATTTAGAGGAATATAAACAAGGAAAAGAGCGCTCTCAATGGTGCTCTTTCACACCAGCCGATATTGCGAAAGAAGTGTATTGCCATTTTTCAGGGGTCGAGATGAGCGATGGCCGCATTGAAACTCTAGTGCAAATTATCGTCAGTAAAGTGAGCTTAGATTCCGAACTTTCTGTTCACACTACCTCAACCCTTGTCTCTTTATGGAATATCTCTGGTCAACTAACGAGTTCGAATCGCTTATTCAATACCTATTATGGGGACAAACTCACTCGCTTTCCCGATCTATTTAATTCCCAATCTCAAGCAGATTCCCTGTGGGACAAGGTATTAACTGAAGGACAAGCAGAACAAGAGCTCTGTTTAGAGACTCTCGATGGTAACCGCTGGTATCAACTCAACTTGGTACTCAACAAAAAAGGTCATACTCAACACGTTACTTTGCGTCAATTAGATACTACTGCCCGTAAGCACCGTGAGCTGCACCATCAAAAACTGGCGACTACTGATCAACTCACGCAAATTCACAACCGCTTTGGCGTCACTCAAATTATTGAAAAAACAATCAATAACCGCACGCCTTTTACCTTGTTTTTAATTGATTTAGACAAATTTAAAAACATCAATGATTATTACGGTCATGAAAAAGGTGATGCTTTGCTAAAAGCGGTTGCTTTCAGATTACAACGTATTTTTGTCAATGCTATCGCTATTTCTCGATTAGGTGGGGATGAGTTTTTACTCTTAATGCCTGCGAAAGATGCACAGAGCAAGAAAGAAGAAGGTTCTCGGCTAACCCGCTGTTTAAACACCCCTTATCATATCAGCGGTCTTGGCAATGTGCAGTCAGGTGCCAGTATTGGCGTAGTTAATTACCCTGCAGATGCAAATACCATGAGCGAGTTACTTCTACTGGCAGATACCGCTATGTACTGCTCTAAAACATCGCGTTTTGACGGCTGCTCTTTCTTTGATCCTGAAATGGCTCAGCCTTTAATCAAGCGCCAAAATATACGTAACAGCCTAAAAGAAACCATTGATAATTCTGGGTTTTTATATCACTACGAGCCTATTTTGATGATTGATGACCGCTCAATTGCCTATAGCGAAATACAAACCTGCTGGCTACATCCTGAACTAGGTATGTTAAACAGTCCAGAGTTCTACCCTATCGCGGATGAGCTATCAGTGATGCATGACATTGAGTTATTAACGCTGATGCAAGCATGTAAACAAATATACAAAGACAGTACCCAATTACCCATTTTGATTAAAGTATCCATTAACGAACTACTCTCGGGGCGAACACTCAAAAATTTAGAAACGCTTTCTCTACAAATTGCGAGTATTCCTTACAAATTGCAAATTGCTATTATGGAAGATGAAATAGCTTCTCGAGAGTTTGCCGTAGCCAAACAGCTGGAGCAAATTTCAGCCATGAAAATCACCATAGTATTGGATAATTTTTCGGTAGGTGGTATGAATTTAACTAAGCTATCAAAGCTGCCCATTGACATCATTCGCTTCCACGAAGATTTCACCGTATCTCTTAATAAACAAGCTGTTAACTCGCAAAACACAGATTTTACTGGCTACCTACTCACCTGTGCAAAGCATGCTAAGTACCGAGTAATATGTAAAGGCGTAACAGATTTAGATACGGTTATGAAACTACTCGCTCTGGGGTGTGATTTTGTGCAAGATTTGCCCATTCACTTAATCAACAAAAGCAGTGTTGAAAAGGCAAATATCCTTTTGTAACGCGTTTTCTCATTCTACAACAACTGTGTTTAATAGCGCTTTTAGTGTTGTTATCAACGCTGTGCATCAGTTTTTTTGCGAAGCCGATTTTTTGCGAAACATTGGTAAAAGCTGTACTGCGAATACTGAAAACACGATGAGCATAATGCCGATCACTGCCAAGGTATTGAGATCACTGGCAACAATGATACCGCTCCACCAGCCAATAGATGCAGCGATCGCGGTAAATGTAAAACTGAAAACCGGCGTTAACGCTAACATTGCACCAACTTGAGCTGTTGGCCAATACTTCATCGCCTGTCCAAAGCAACCATAGGCTATCAACGTATTTACCGCACAGAACATAGCAATAACCCAATGATCTGACTTCATTTGAGAGAAGTGGCTAAAATCACTCAGCGGTGCAATTAACAATATCCCTGCCCCATAGATATAGAGCAACACATTACCCGGTGTTAGCCGGCTGATGAGCAGCTTTTGAATCAGCGCATAACACACCCAAGACAATGCTGAGAATTGAACAATAATGATCCCAATCCACACATTGCTACTTTGCTGGTCAGAAAAGTCTAAATAGGGGTGGAAGAACAGCAGCATACCCAGTGCTAAAGTCGCAAAACACGTCATTTGCAGCGCTGATAAACGCTCTTTAAAAAACAACATACCGCCAAAAGCAAGGAAAAAAGGTGCCGTTTGAAAATTGAGTTGCGCAGGACCAGGTTGTAAATAATCCAAGCTATAGACAAAGGTGATGTAATTGGTAAGTGAAAATATAGCTGCTAAAGTTAGCTTTCCCCAATCTGCTAATACTAAGTCCCTAAACTGGCTCAAATTGCCAGATATTTTTTGTAGGCCGATGCTGACAATAAAGGCTATGAAAAAACGAAACCATGTTAGGGTGATCGGATCAATAAAACCTGCCGATAACTTTAAGGCAATCGGTAACATTCCCCAAAACAAAATAGCAGTCGTAGCAAAAAAAAGGCCGAGCTTAAATTGCTGAAATTGAGAATTCATTACATTCCTTATTTTGCTTGCACGGTGAATAAAAGATCGCGCTAGCTTGGACTAGTTTCTCAACAAAAGCCAATAGTTAATTCATTCAGGCCCTATAATTTTTTTCCAAGGCCTCCCTATAAGAACGCCTCGCATCACACAAGAAAACTCCCTTATTATCAGTTAATTAAAATCTTTTATAAAAGCTATACCTGAAATAGTAACAGGGGGTACAAACAAAAAAGCGATACCTTTTGGGTATCGCTTTTTATCAGTGCTAGTTTAGCACTTAATTCTTTCCATCTTAGGATCGTAAAAAGACCTTAAGGATGGAGTTACTGCATAGCGCTCACACTCTACTTCAATTTCAAATGTACTACTCTCTAGCCAATCCTTACTCACTCCCTGATCGTACTCAACGTAACCCATCGCAACTGTTGCACCTAAGGTATGACAGAACATACCCGCGGTTGTGCGCCCTACTATCTCACCATTGGCGTAGATAGGTTCTTCGTGGTAACAAAGAGGTTCTGGGTTTTCAAATAAGAAGGCGATAAAGCGTTTCTTCAAGGTTCCTTGCTCTTTTTGTGCTAATAGCGCTTCTTTACCAATAAAGCCGCCCTCTTTATTAAAATCAGAGGCAAAACCTAAACCTGCTTCAAGCGCTGTATCTGCATCAGTAATATCATGACCCCAATGGCGATAGCATTTTTCCATACGCAGTGAGTTCATTGTATGGTAACCATAAGGGCGAATACCGAACTCTTCACCAGCTTCACACACTGCATCATAAACACTTGGTGCATATTCTGTTGGAATATACAGCTCCCAACCTAGCTCACCCACATAAGTGATACGCGATGCACGCACAACCGCATAATGCATATCAATTTCTTGGGAGCTAGCAAATGGGAAGGCTTCGTTGCTCATATCTGCTTGTGTTAGTTTCGCTAATGTCTCACGTGATTTTGGCCCCATCACAGTCACAACAGCCATCGCTGACGTCATATCGGTAATTACTACTAAGCCATCTTTCAGCTTATTACGTGCTAACCAATCCATATCACGGTTTTGACAAGCGACACCTGACACTACTAAAAAGCGCTGCTCACTAAGGCGTGTAACGGTTACATCAGCTTCAATACCACCGCGATCATTCAACCATTGGGTGTATACCATTCTACCTACTGCAACATCGATGTTATTTGAGCAAACACGATTTAACAATGAAAGTGCATCCGGCCCTTCAACTTGGTATTTTGAGAATGAACTTTGATCAATAACACCTACGCTATTGCGCACTGCATTGTGCTCTTGTGCATTATTTTCAAACCAGTTTTGGCGCCCAAAAGAGTATTCGTAACTAGCATCTTGCCCTTTATTGGCAAACCAGTTAGCGCGCTCCCAACCACTTTCAGTACCAAAAACAGCACCTTGCGCTTTTAGCTGATCATGTAACACTGAGCGGCGCACACCGCGGGCAGTTTTGAATTGCTTAAACGGGTAATGTGTTTCATACAATAGCCCCAATGTTTCAGTCGTACGCTCTTGTAAGTACGCTTGCGTGCCTTGGAATGGCATATTACGACGAATATCAACATCCCATAAATCTTGCGGTGCATGGCCTTTTTTAATCCACTCAGCCAGCATCTTACCGGCACCTCCAGCTGATTGAATGCCCACTGAGTTAAAGCCTGCTGCTACAAAGTAGTTTTTAAGCTCAGGCGCTTCACCTAAATGATAACGGTCATCTGGGGTGAATGACTCAGGTCCATTGAAAAACACCTGCAAACCGGTTTTTTCAAGTTCAGGTACACGATTCATCGCCGCTTCTAAATAAGGCTCTAGGTGATCAAAATCCTCCGGTAGCTCATCAAAGAAGAAATCTTCAGGAATGCCATCCATGCCCCATGGTTTAGCACCTGGTTCAAACATGCCCACTAATAACTTACCTGCATCTTCCTTGTAGTAGCAGTAGCCATCCATATCGCGCAGTGTCGGTAAGCCCGTGCCAAGGTTTGGCATATTCTCAGTGACTACATAGAAATGCTCAGCGGCGTGTAGTGGAACGTTCACCCCTGCTTTTTTGCCAAACTCACGTGCCCACATGCCAGAACAGTTAACCACGTATTCGGCGTCAATGTCTCCTTGCTCGGTAATCACACCTGCCGCTTTGCCATCGCGAATTTTCATATCAAGCACTTTTACGCCTTCAATGATTTGCGCACCACCCATGCGTGCGCCTTTTGCCAGTGCTTGCGTTACATCAACAGGATTAGTCACCCCATCATAAGGCAGATGAATCGCACCTATTACATCATCAATGTTCAATAGCGGCCAAAGATCTTTAGCTTGTTGCGGATCGATTACATCACATGGGAAACCTGCCACTTTTGCCATTGAAGCGCCGCGTTTAATTTCAGCTAAACGCTCTTTATTAGTCGCAATAGTCAATGATCCGTTACGTACAAAGCCTGTCGCTTGGCCTGTTTCAGCTTGCAATCCTTCATACAAATCCGCACTGTATTTTGCCAGCATCGACATATTATAAGTTGCACGTAGTGTTGGCACTAAACCCGCTGCATGCCAGGTTGTGCCACACGTTAGCTGCCTGCGCTCTAACAGCACCACATCTGTAAACCCAAGTTTTGTAAGATGGTAGGCTACACTGCACCCTATTACACCACCACCAACGATAACGACTTGCGCCGAAGAAGGAATCTTATTTGTCATTTATATTTCCCCATGCGCTGCACTGGTGCAAGCACATTGTATTTAAATAGGTTACTAATCAAAAACTACTGTTTTATTGCCGTGTACTAACACACGATCTTGCAAGTGCGCTCGCAAGCCCCTCGCTAATACTGTTTTTTCAACATCTTTACCCAAGCGTACTAAATCTTCCACTTTATCAGAATGTCTAACCCGCATAACATCTTGATCAATAATAGGCCCTTCATCCAATGCCTCTGTTACATAGTGACAGGTAGCCCCAATGAGTTTCACCCCACGTCTTGAAGCTTGATGATAAGGCTTTGCACCTATAAATGATGGCAAAAAGCTGTGGTGGATATTGATCACTTGATAACGTAGTTTTTCGCACAATGATTGCGGTAATATCTGCATGTAACGCGCAAGTACTACGCACTCTGCTTGATATTCTTCAATCAGTGATTCTACCTTTGCAAAGCTGGCACTCTTATTATCTTTATCAACAGGTACATGATGGTAATCAATACCGTACCATTGGGTCATCGAGCGCATATCATCATGATTCGAGATAACACAGCTTATTTCACAATTTAAATCACCGTTTTTATAGCGATCCAATAAATCCGCTAAACAGTGACTACCTTTGCTCGCCATTAAAACAACTTTTTTAGGTACAGCACTATCGACTATTTTCAAGTTGAGACTAAACTCTTTCACTAAAGGTGCGAACGCTGCTTTTAGCTCTTCAAGTGAAATAGTCAGTGAATCCGCAACAACCTCAATACGTGAGAAAAACCAATTGCTATCCTCATCTGAGTGATGCGCCGCCTCACTGACCCAACCGCCATATTGGGTCAGTAATGCACCGACACTGCTGGCGATACCAATGCGGTCAGGGCAATCTAACACTATGGTGTAACTTCGTGACATCTCTATCTACCTTACATCTATATACGTGTTTTCTTTGATTAATTACGATCGCTAAGCTGTTGATTAAGCTCTGGTAATACATCAAATAAATCTGCAACCACGCCATAATCTGCGACATTAAAAATCGGTGCTTCATCATCTTTATTGATTGCCACAATGACCTTAGAATCTTTCATACCGGCTAAGTGCTGTATAGCCCCTGAGATACCCACGGCAATATATAAATTCGGTGCAACAATTTTGCCGGTTTGCCCCACTTGCATATCATTGCTGACAAAACCTGCATCAACCGCTGCACGAGATGCACCTACCGCAGCACCTAATGTGTCGGCAACGTTTTCAAGCAAACTAAAATTATCGCCGTTTTGCATACCGCGACCACCTGAAATGATCACATCCGCAGAGGCAAGTTCAGGGCGATCACTTTTAACTAACGTCTCACCGATAAATGATGAAAGCCCACTATCGACAATATCACTGTGAATAGATAAAGAAGCACTACCACCTTGTGTGTCAGCCGCTTCAAAAGCAGAGCTACGAACGGTGATAACTTTTAATTGGTCGCTACTGCGTACTGTTGCTAGGGCGTTGCCCGCATAAATAGGCCGCACGAATGTCTCTTGATCAACAACACTGGTGATTTCAGAAATCTGAGCGACATCCATCAATCCCGCTACTCTGGGTAATACATTTTTTGCCTGTGTAGTCGCAGCGCTCACTAAATGACTAATGTCTGATGATTTAATAATGCTAACGATTGTTGGCGCTAAATTTTCAGCTAATGACAACGCACTAGTATCACCTGAAAAACCGATAACTTGATCAACACCTTCAATGCTCTGCGCCGCACTTAATAGTGCTTCATCGCTAGATGCAAGCAATACCACTAGATCTGTAGCGGTGTGCGCTTTGATATCTTTTGCTGCACTAAGCGCTTGTAAACTGGCCATATTTAATTGCTGACCTTGATATTCTGCACAAACTAAAATTGCCATTAGATAACTCCTTGCTCAGCGGATAGTTTTTCAATAAGAGTCGCGACATCAGGAACGATGATGCCCGCTTCACGTGCAGCGGGCTCTATTACTGCAACGGTGGTAATACTCGGCGCTAAGTTAATTCCAAGGCTCACAGCTTCAATAATATCTAAAGGCTTACGCTTGGCTTTCATGATATTAGGAAGTGATGCATAACGCGGTTCATTTAAACGTAAATCAGTGGTCACAACTGCTGGCAGGTTTAAAGCGACTTCTTGTAAGCCTCCATCAATCTCACGTGTCACATTAAGCACACCTTGATCAATTTTAATTTCTGAAGCAAAAGTGCCCTGTGCTCTGTTGGTAATAGCTGCAAGCATTTGACCGGTTTGGTTGTTATCAGAATCAATGGATTGCTTACCAAGAATCACTAACTCTGGCTGCTCTTGATCAACTACTGCCTTTAACAACTTAGCAACCGTTAATGACGTCAATTCATCACTGTGATCAGCAGGCAATTGCACTTGAATAGCGCGGTCTGCGCCCATCGCTAATGCACTGCGTAACTGCTCTTGGGTATTAGCTTGGCCGATACTGACAACGACAACTTCACTCGCTTGGTTGCTTTCCTTTAAACGAAGCGCTTCTTCTACTGCTATTTCATCAAATGGATTAATAGCCATTTTAACGTTAGATAAATCAACACCTGTTTGATCAGGTTTAACGCGGATTTTTACATTTGCATCCACTACACGCTTTACAGCAACAAGTACTTTCATAATAGCTCGCCAATACCGTTAGAGTTATATTTCATAATACTTACATAAAATGAAATTATTTATATAAATTTCATTTGCATGATCTAACAGAAAGTATAATCATGTCAATGTTAATTTTATCAATAGTTATTGGGTTCAGGGTTATATGAGCCCTTTGTGTTTTAAATCCGCAGTTTAAAGCGAGTTGGTGCCATACACACAGATAAGCTGTCCCTTGTAGCGCACTTTTTAATAGTGCATTATTTAAACAACAACATTATAAAAATCAATAGAATCCACAGGTTAGTTATGAATAAAATAGTCTCTCAGGTCGATCCAAACGGCTTAGCCGAATTCTCAGTGGTTTACACTGATCGTTCGTTAAACCATATGTCTCAATCATTTCAAGGTGTGATGAAACAGATCTCTAGCACGTTAAAAAGTGTTTACAATGCTCAACATGTTGCTGTTGTACCAGGTAGTGGTACATTTGCAATGGAAGCTGTAGCTCGTCAATTTGCCAATGATGAGCATTGCCTTATTGTACGAAACGGCTGGTTTAGCTTTCGCTGGAGCCAGATTCTTGAAATGGGTAAAATCGCACAAAGCACCATCGTGATGAAAGCTCAAAGAGAGAGTGATGTGTCTCAGTCTCCTTTTGCACCTGCACCAATTGATGCAGTAGTGGCTAAAATCCTTGAAGAAAAACCCGCTGTTGTCTTCGCTCCTCACGTTGAAACATCATCAGGTATCATCTTACCTAAGGCCTACATGCAAGCTATAGCCAAAGCAGTTCATGAAGTCGGTGGTTTATTTGTATTGGATTGCATCGCCTCTGGGACTATCTGGGTAGATATGCAAGAGATCGGTGTGGATGTCCTAATCAGCGCACCACAAAAAGGTTGGAGCGGATCACCTTGCTGCGGCTTAGTGATGATGAACGATAAGGCTCAACAGCGCTTAGAAGAAACCAGCAGCTCAAGTTTTGCCTGTGATTTAAAGAAGTGGTCACAAATCATGCAAGCTTACGAGCAAGGTGGCCATGCATACCACGCAACCATGCCTACGGACTCATTGGCGCGCTTTGCTAAAGTAATGAGTGAAACTCAAGAATACGGCTTTGATAAGCTTAAAGATGCACAGCAGCAACTGGGTGATAAGGTTCGTGTCTTACTCGCTGACAAAGGTATTAAAAGTGTGGCAGCAGATGGCTTCGGCGCACCTGGTGTGGTGGTGAGCTACACTGCAGATAGCGGTTTTCAAAATGGTTCTAAATTTGTAGCGCAAGGCATGCAAATTGCCGCAGGCGTGCCTTTACAATGTGATGAGCCTGAAGATTTCTGCACTTTCAGAATCGGTCTGTTTGGTTTGGATAAATTGTATGATGTGGACAGTGCCGTTGAAACCTTTAAAGAGACATTAGAGTCGCTTATCTAACGCACTGTTTGTTCCCTCACGCACTGTTTGAACACTCAGTTTTACAAAAAAAGGCAGGTAATTATCCTGCCTTTTTGGTCTATTCAGTCTTCAGCTTAATAGCATCTTCATACAACTGTGCATTGGGAATAGAGATTAACTCACCATCTTCAAGTTCAATAAAGGTACTTAACGTACTCACCTCTTTCACTTTCCCTTGGTATTGCGCAAATGAAATCACAGTGCCGATACTAAAGCTCTCTCTTGCATAGCTGCCACATAATAAATTTTTAGCAATATCTCGTGCACCAAGGCCTACTGCAAGCGCCAATGCAACAACAATCCCAGCAATACTCAGCATCATTATTGAATGTAACAGCTGCGTATTAATATTGAGCTGCTCTAACGCCATTAAGATAATCGAAGCAATAATCACGACATATATGCTGTTGGCAATGGTGGCACTAGCACTGACATTACTAAATAGGCTGCTATTGGTAATGGTATCTTTCACAAATTTAGCAAACATACTGCCAAGTAATAAAATAACGATCGCAATAATCAGCTTCGGTAAAAAGCTCACAATTGATTTAATCAGCTGCACTAAATCATCAAAGCCTAAAGTATCAGCAGCAGGTACCATAAACATAAATAGAATTAACCAATAGATAATCTTACCGGCAATATGAGAAGGCTGTTGATTAAAGCCCGCATTATCCATCACACTCAGCATGCCCACATCATTACTAATACGATCAAAGCCTATCTTCTTTAATGTAGCCACTGTTACTTTGCGCAATATAAATGCAAAAACCCAACCGATAAAAACAATTAAAATTGCACCGATCAGGTTAGGTAGTACATTAATAATATTCGCCCATTGATCAGTGATATTGTTAACCACCATTTGTTGTAACTTTTCAGTATTAACTAAATCAGTCCATGTGCTCATTTTTGCTCTCCATTAATCGTATTGTGTGGCTTTTGCGCGGTACCAATGCGCAATAGTACATCCAACATTGCAGCCCCTATTTTGCTGCTAAATTGAATCAAATCCCGTAATGATAATTCATGTAAACCTCGCACCAGTATGTCGGCAATTCTGCCGCTAGAACCTTTATTAGGTACTGTGCATTTTTCAAATAAGCTTTGTATATCTTGCTCTGTTTGCGGGTATTTCTTACGCTCTTGGGAATCCATTTTTCATCCTAATTACTTTATATTTCAATTTTAAACAATTGTTTATAAACATATTTCCTGGTATAGATCTTTAAACTTATCGAGTGCTCTATAAAATTTCATTTTAGTAGCGCTCAGCTTTTTACCCAGCACATCCGCAATGTCTTGTAAGGCAAGATCATTGTTAAAGCGCAATAAAATTAAATCGCGATCCACTCCTTCTAGTGAATCAATTACCTCATGCACGCATACTTTGTCGTCCTCTTTAGCCACGCAATTTGCTGTCTCATTTTTTTCATCAGCCATTAAGCTATCAAAATCATCGACTTGACTTTGCCTGCTTCTGTCACGCTGCTGTTTAGCAAGTAGGCTATTACAATGATTTATCGCAATACTATAAAGCCAAGTTTTAAACTCAGAACGATATTCAAACTTGGGCAAGGCGTGAAATATTTTGATAAACACGTCTTGGGATGCATCTTGCGCCAAATCTTTTGCCGATAAATAGCGATAACAAAGCCCAAAAACGCACTTTTCATAACGTGTGACTAATTCTGTATACGCTGAAGTGGTATAGGGAAGCTGTTGTATGCACAGCCGAACTAGCTCTCGCTCTTCCATGTTCTTTAAAATAATCAATCTCCTGCAACACTATTAACCTCTTCTATTAAAGGCGTTTTTTAAAAAATGCTATTACAACAACTACCCAGTCCATACGACATGCATTTCAAGGCCTTATTTGTAAAGTGCTTTAATTATGTACGCCATAGAAATAGCCACTGAGAGAGTTAGAGTGTTCTACTTTTGAAAAAGTCACAAAAAAACGAAGATTAACTGAAAATAAATTTATTTCTATTTATTTGTGACTTTTATTTCACAACCTTCGTCTCATTGCTTGTAACCCTACTCAGATCGGGTTTTAGAGAAATGCCCAATTAAGCGTTGTCGATAAACGCTTTTAATGAATATTCACAAAATAAGGTTTTACAGTATGAAACTTAGTCAAACATTCAACATCAAGCCAACATCATCACGATTTTCTTTTACTACTGCTCTCATTGCAGCACCATTACTATTGAGTGCGGCAATCTCCAGCCAAGTACATGCTGAAACGGTTTCGCTGTACGACTACCAAGAAGCAACCTCTGCTGTCGATGAAGCTTATTTCACCGGTAGCTTCTCGACAGAAGATAATCGTGGCGCGGCTCAAAGTGCTTATAACCTTGATTTAGGTGCAAATTTAGAAAAAGTTTTCAGCTCACCTGATAGGGATACAAGTTTTAAGGCAGATGTATCTGGTAATGCGAGCCGTGGCAGTAACAAAGGTGATGAAACGAAAAAAACCTACCGTGCATCATCAAGTATTACCGTCGATAACTACTTTGAACCTAACTCAAAAGGCCTGTTTTGGTACGGTAAAGGTTCTATCGCTGCAGATGACACATTTGATGAGCTGCAAACTAAGCTCTCAGCGGGTATTGGTTATGGTCGTGTCGTTAACGTTACACCCATGGCAAAGGCAATTCGCTTGATGGAAGAGCTACAAAAGCGCGGCGCTATTGATAGCTTACCTGCTAAATCTGTCTATCAAGAAATCGCTACAATCATCAACAATGAGCGTAGTTATAAATCTGAACACGGTGCACGAAGCAAGTTCTATCAACAGTATTGGATTGGTGACATTGAAAAGGTTCTAATCCGTAACGGTTTAGTCAGCAATGCCCTATCTGCTAATGGTGTGCTGGCAATGCGCGATGTATTAATTGATGAGAAAATCTCTGTTCGCCGCTATGGCTGGAAAGTACGTGCAGGTCTTGCTTATGTTGGCCGTAATTTTGATGGTATTAAAAACAAACCAGGTCTAGAGCTGGGGGCTGAATACCACCGCCCAATTAACAATAGAACACAGTTCTCTGATGAAGCGACACTGACCACAGTACTTGATAGTAAAGTCGATTCTTACACCTTCAATAATGACATGTCATTGACCTATGAAGTCGATGACAACCTAGATTGGATCAACACATGGGGCTTAAACGTTAACCATAGTGATTTTGATGGCGACAACGTAGTGACCAACTCTTTAACTTCTACTTTAGCCTATGAAGTCGGTAACAACTTAGATTTAACAATGGCCGCAGGCATCAGTAATAGCTCAGGAAATGATACCCGTACGGCAGGTGATGTTGAGGATGGGACAGATCGTATATTCAATATCGGTGTACGCTATCGTTTGAGATAAGTGATTAAGAGCAATGGACAATGCGGGTTTAATCGTTTGATTAGCCCACTTAAAACCTGAATCAGTGACTGCACTGCACCATATTAAAGTCACTGATTCAGGTAAAAGACAAACACAAGGAGCAAATTATGAATATTTCAAAAAAACTGACAGCTGAGTTTATTGGCACTTTTTGGTTAGTCCTCGGCGGTTGTGGTAGCGCTGTATTAGCGGCCGCTTTCCCTGATGTTGGCATTGGGCTTTTGGGTGTTTCCCTCGCCTTTGGCTTAACAGTGATCACCATGGCCTACGCGATTGGCCATATATCTGGCTGTCATTTAAACCCTGCGGTTACTTTAGGTTTGTATGTAGCTGGGCGCATTGAAAAAGCAGATCTTTTCCCTTACATGATTGCCCAAGTTTTAGGCGGCATATTAGGCGCTGCAATACTTTATATCATCGCCAGTGGCCAAGCCGACTTTACCACCAGCGCAGGCTTTGCCTCTAACGGTTATGGCGAACATAGCCCAGGCGGTTACAGTTTACTGGCGGCACTAGTGGCAGAAATTGTGATGACATTCTTCTTCTTAATCGTCATTTTAGGAGCCACTGATAAAAAAGCACCAGCAGGTTTCGCACCTATCGCTATTGGACTGGCGCTGACTCTTATTCACCTTATTAGTATCCCAGTAACGAACACTTCCGTTAACCCTGCAAGAAGTACTGCTGTTGCTTTATTTACTGGTGATTGGGCAATTATGCAGCTGTGGCTATTCTGGCTAGCGCCTTTAATTGGTGCATCACTCGCGGCGATTGTTTATCAGTGGATGGGGAGTGAGGACAATGAAGATAAACAGGCACCTGATGCACAGCTATCAGTAGAGTAAATCTACATAATTTCTTTTGCCTGATGATAAATGACTGAATGAATATTGTCCCCTTACAGTACTCATTCAGCTTTTTTTAAGCAACGTTGATAGGGTTAACGCTTGCGGGCATATATTTCAAAGGGTGCTATTATATTTTCAGTTAATCCAGAGACCATATTTGCTATTTTTGTTGCTGCATTTTGCTGCATAAGAATATGCAGACCTAGCGGTTTGGGTTGGTTATTCTGTGCCATTTTATTATAGAAACCTTTCGCAAAATCTTGCCGATTATTGACAATCTCTACCTCAAGTCCTGCTTTATCTAGCGCTTGTTGATAAACATCAATAGTGGCGAGGTGACTCCCGGCGTTATCTGTCGTCCAAGGTACAGGGTAGCTCAACTCCCCTTGCCCGACGCGTAAAATATCGTAGATTGCAATAGTGCCTTTTGGTTTTAAAATTCGCGCTGCTTCTTTAAACAACTGCGCTTTATCTTCAATATTCATCCCTAAATGCATCATGTAAGCACAGTCAAACTGATCAGACTCAACCCCTAGAGATAACACACTGCCTTGCAAAAATTTAACCTGATTACTCAAGCCTACCCAACCAGTTAAAACACGTGCGGCTTGAACATAGCTATCTGTTAAATCAACCCCTGTGACATAACAGCCGTAAGACTGAGCACAAAAGCGCGCGCTGCCCCCAATCCCACATCCTAAATCTATCACTTTGGTATTAGCGGTTAGTTCAAGCGCTTTAAAAAAATGCTCAGTTGCGACAGGGCCGCCCATATGAAACTCGTCGACACTAGCGAGATCACGGGTACTCACCGTCTCTTTTGACTTACCTTGCAACTTTAATGCATCAGCTATTGCACGAACAAGATCAGGATGTTGGTAATGCTGAGAGATTGATTTATCTGAATTCACAGGGTTCTCCATGGGTACTCATCCCTTTTAAAAAGCCGGCATTATAAAGTTAAAACCTTCACACCAGCACCGCCAAAAGCAATAGCGAAAACGGTTTCAAATACGCGCTGTAACTTAATATAACCACGGCGAACCTTTTCAATCGAAAACAACAATGCATAACTTTGAAAAACGATAAAACCTTGAAGCACAATCATCGCATTTAGCGTCAATAACGCACTAAGTTCGGTTTCAGCAGGTACGGCAACAACATACAGAGATCCAAAAAACAAAATGGCTTTTGGGTTAGTCAAATGTATTAATAATCCACGAAAATAAGCATTAGTCAGCGATATTTCACTGATTTCTTTGTATTCACTTTTCTTTTTTGTCATTGCCGAGCGTGCTGATTTGTAGGCCAAAAATAGTAAGTAAGCAGCGCCCAGGTATCGAACTATTTCAAAAAACCACACATGAGTTTGCATAATAGCGCTTAAACCTAACGCTGCTGCAAAGGACCAAATCAAAGATCCCGTGGTAATACCTAACGCCAACATTGCGCCTTTTAAGCGACCTTGGCTCATTGAGGTTCCTGCTATTGCTAAAGTAGCAGGGCCTGGACTTGCTACTGCAAAAAAAGCGGTTACTAAAATCAATAAGTAGTTAATTTCCTGCATTTTTACCACGCTATAAAGTTTTGGAGAGCTCATTCGATAATACTAGGAAACTAACTTAGATCAACAAGTTAGAAAAGAGATATTTTTCATCAACTGCTAATCAATGGGATTCCAATCAAACTGCGCTTTAACAATACCATGATCGGATGCCCCTTCACGCTTACGATACTCTCTGTTTAAATGATCGTTATATATTTGAAGATCACTAAAGGACCACAACCTAAAATCCGAATGATCATAAAACTCCTGTGAGACAAAAATATGATCTAAACTTTCGCGCTTATCTTGATAAATATGCGTGTAATAAACTGATTTTAACGAGCGATACTGCTGTAGCCTCTGTGCAGAATACAAACCTTTATCTGAAATATGACCTCTGCGGCTTTTTTCACTCACACGATAAGCAGGCTGCCCCGTTATGATGTCATTAGTAATGGAAGACGCATCGTCATTAAGATCACCTATAACTACAACAGGAGAGGCTTTTGTTGTATCTTCACTCTCAAGCTTTTTCTCAACAATTGCCCGTAATGCGGCCGCCTCCATTACTCTGCGAATATGTGACAGAGCGGTTTTCACTATACTTGAGTAATGCTGTAATACCTTAGCCCTTGGCCTTGCAAAACTCAGTGAGGCTGGCCGTTTAGATTTTAAGTGCGCAACATAAATATCAATGATAGGTGTTTTTGGTCTTATTGCATCTAGGCTTATTTGTACATGCAACACAGGGCGCGAAAAACTGCCTAATGTGAGTGTAATTTCCTCATCTAAATGATGACGTTCACGCAGCTTAGCGAACTCAAAATGCTCTGGGAAAGACTCTATCCACTGCCAGTTATCTAGCACTTGTGATGCTCCACTCGTAGATTTTTTAACCGCCATGGCAACTTGCGGGCGCCCCCTAGCCGGCGCATCACGGGCAATAATATCGTATTTATGAAGCAGATCAGCTTGTTCGAAAACGTCGATCAATGACGCCCTTGACCAAAGCTCTTGAAATGCGATAACTGTCGCATCTAGCTCTTTGATTTGTTTGGCAGTCCACTGTATTTTCTGATGGTAAAGCGCCCTGCCATGATCATCATTTGCAAACAGCGCTTTGTTTGAATAGGTCCTTTTTCCAGGTTGCTGTAAGTTCAGTAAATTGAAAGTGGCAAAGCTGATATCGCGTTTATTCACTCGTGCCACGGTTCTCTCCTTTTGTGTTTAAACCACTTTTTATTCATTAAAGCGTTTTTAAATACTCTATCAATTGCCTCTTTTTGTGAGCGGACAACACTGTGCCATAGTTATGACCTCTATTTGAGTTGCCTTGCTGTATTTCCCCTGTCTTTGTTAATACCGTCAGTTTTGAGCGTCCTTTATCAGTGATAAAGCCAACATTAAAAGGATCAAATTGCCTGCTTCCCACCCAAAATTGCGTTAACCTTTGAGAGTCCGGTGTCAGTAACTGCCAGAGATTAGCCACTGAACCATTATGTAAATATGGAGCCGTTGCCCAAATACCATTTAAAGGCCTCGCTTTATAACAAAGCACCCTAACGCTTTCACAACCGGTGGTTGATAAATCTTGAGAGGATGTATTATTTGTTATTTTAGCGCGGGACGCCAAAAAGGCTTTCAAACGTTTCATTAACGCAATATCACTTGCAATTGATTTATCATTTGGCGCTTGCGAAGCTTTCAATGAGGGAATCAAATTTCCTAAAATCACCCCGAGCACACCATTAACTGCAATCTTAATGGCAGGTGCTTTACTCTCAAACACCTCCCCTGCAATGACTCTCTCCTTTGTGCCTTCTAATATGCCAGTTTGAGCTACATGCAAAACAGCATTACGCGCCATGCTCGGATCGGTTCCTACTTCTGCTATAGGAATCATTGTAGCAAGGTAATTCTCTTGATCCTGATCACGGGAAATTACTTGATGACAGCCTTCACACTGATCTTGGTAAATCAGCGCTCCTGCTGTTGCCGCTTGCTGATCGATAGCGGGTAAGTAGCGACTATCCCAAATCGGTGAGCGCAGTGCTTTAACCCATTTCTCAAGCTGACCTAAGCCTTTTAAATCAACACTACTGCTATAGTTGATTTTGGCATTGTTTGATGAGCCTTTACTGATTTTTAAACCACCAAATACACCTATTACCTCACCGACATTGCGAGATAATGGCCCTATAAGACTTCTATTGTTAGCAGAACCATTCCACTGCACAACGTTAGATTGATGTGTTCCCCACAAAAATGGATAAGACACAGGAGCATTAAGAGCACTCGCATTATTAGGATTATGCAGTGCTAAAGCACTGGCAGCATTTTGAATATTACCAAAGGCATCTAAGCGGCCAAAGCCTGCAAAATCTTTAGGATAAGATGCAGGTAGTGCATTTACCTGTAAACGCAGCTCAGCATTTTTTGTCGTATTTGCCAGCTGCTCGAATAATTGCTGTGAATTTTGAGCGTCGTAATCTGCTTTTAAAACCCGCTGAGCAAAACGCTTATACTTTTCTGGCTTCTTAAGAGTTTGTTGCAAGGATTCAACTAGCTGACGATAAAAAAGCTCAAAATTAGCCAGAGTCGGCGCGCCTTCAATTAAAATATGCTCTCCTTGGTAGTCAATTTGATTGGTATGGCACGCCGCACAGGTTAATCCCACCCAAGATGTTTTCGTTTTGTTATCCTGATCTAAAGCAAAGCCAATAGGCAAAGCAGCTGGATTATACGAAGAAGCAGCAGCGGGTAAATAACCTAAACTATCCATATGCTCAGCACTCAAAAAAAGCTTTTGACTTTGAGCTAACTCTAATGCGCTAAACCATGAAAGAGGAAGTATTCGTGAGCCCTGACTTGTAAACCAGAACAATTGACGCGTGTCGTTATCCCAACCTTGCGCTAACATAACGCGTTTTATTTGAACATTTTGGGCGTACTCGCTATCACTTTGTAAGTATTGTTTGTGTGAGCTACAGCCATGCAAAAGTAATCCTGCGGTAAATAAAGCGAAGAATCTGAGAAAAAGGTGCCCGCTAATGTTAAGTCTTTTGAGTTTAAAAAGTCTCATCAATCAATCCCCCTTTTTACACACTTTGTTTCGCTCAATTTTTGCTTTGCTCAACCTTAAAGCTGCATCATCAAAGAAATTTCTATCAGTTTCGCTCTTTTCGCTGACTTTATAATGTAACTTTGTAATGAAAAAATGACATACATAGGCGTTATTACGCCACTATTACACCGCTATGATGCACAGGGTGTGGGTGCTATACTGCGCGCTTTTTTAATCAATCGATTACCTGAGCACTTATGACAAATTCAGCGCCCGCTTCATTTTCATCCCTTCAATTATGCGATCCTATTTTAAAAGCCATCACAGCGTTAGGTTATAAAACACCTACGCCCATCCAGCAAAAAGCGATTCCTGTCATTCTTTCAGGAAAAGATATCATCGCAACCGCGCAAACAGGCACAGGTAAAACTGCTTCATTTGTATTGCCTATACTAGAAATGTTTAATCAAGGGCGTAAGCTTCGCGGTAAACGCATTCGAGCACTCATTATTACGCCGACCAGAGAGCTAGCGGTACAAATTGAAACTCAAGTCGCTGCGCTTTGTCAGTATTTACAGCCAGGCTTAGATAACAATTCTGATTCATCCATAAAATTGACCTCACCCTTAACATCATTGGCTGTTTATGGTGGTGTTGATACGCAAGCTCAAAAAGAGCGGCTGATTGAAGGAGTCGATATTTTAGTCGCCACACCTGGCAGGCTTTTAGACCTTACACATCAACGCGCCTTACATTTTGATGAGCTAGAAGTATTAGTTATCGACGAAGCGGATCGAATGGTCGATATGGGTTTTATCGATGATGTTGACAAAATCGTTGAGCGTTTGCCGAAAAACCGCCAAAACTTGTTATTTTCAGCAACAATGAATGATTATGTTTATTCATTAGCTAATCGTTTTAGCGACGCTAAAGGCGCAGAAGATGCGACTGAAATAACGGTTAAAGCAAATACAAAGCAAGCGCCATCAATTAAGCAATGGTTGATCACCGTCGATAAAGATACTAAATCTGCTCTACTTAGCCATCTCATTAAAGCGCAAAATTGGGATCAAGCACTGATCTTTATCGAGAAGAAGCACGGTGCAGCAAAGCTTGCCAGTCAATTAGAAAAGCGCGGCATTAAAGCTGAAGCTTTTCACGGTGATCGCAGCCAAGCAATGCGTGAAAAAATCTTAGCTGATTTTAAATCGGGGGAATTGAAGTATCTAGTTGCCACAGGCGTTGCAGCACGCGGTATTGATATTGGCCAATTGAGCCGAGTGGTTAACTATGACCTCCCCTTCAAGCCAGAGGAATACATTCATCGTATTGGCCGAACGGGGCGTGCTGGCAACACAGGTGAAGCGATCTCTTTTGTCGCAATGGGTGATTTTAAGAACCTATGCGCCATTGAAAGCCGTTTAAACCATATTATTGAAAGGAAAGAAATTGCTGAGTTTCCTGTTCGAAAAACAGTGCCTATTTCTATTTTAAATTATGTGCCGAAAAACAAAGCGAAAAGGCCAAATTAGTCAGCAAGGCTCTCGCTCAGATTTATATTGAAGTCACGGATTCAGGTAATAGCAATTGCCCTTCAATCGCTTCATCAAACCATTGAAGGGCTTTTAACATTTTTAAAATCCTACCTTTTACTATTACGCCAAGCTTGCGTTCTGTTCAATAACTGCCAGCTTAGCAGCCAATGCAATACCTTCACACCTAGCGCTGTACCCATCAATAAAACAGCCATAGCAGCAGCGGGTGCAGTATCACCCGCCTCATCCATGTTCATGATAGCGACAGAGGCCAAGCTTGTATCTGATGAATATAAGAACACGACCGCTGATACTGTCGTTAATGCATTTATAAATAGATACATTGAGATATCAAGAATCGATGGTAAGCAAAGTGGCAAAGTGACACGTCTGAAAGTTGTATAAAAGGGCACTTTTAGAGATGCAGAGACTGACTCAAATTCACTATCAATCTGTTTTAAGCTGGTAATGGCAGTTAAATGACAAACCGTATAAAAGTGAACCACTGTATTAATAACCAAAATTCCCATCGTTGCATATAAGAAATTTAAAGGGTTACTAGGAGAGTTAAAAAAGAAAATATAAGCTAACCCTAGCACTAAGCCTGGTACTGCCATTGGTAGCATGGCTAAAAAATGGAGCAACTGCCTTAGCACACTAAAAGTGCTTATCTTTTCGTTCAAATAAGCAAATGTAAAGATCAATAGCGTTCCTATTACAGCAACCCAAGATGCCATTTGTAGAGAGTTACTATAAGAGGCCCAACCTCCTCCATCCATCATATCAAACTGATAGTTATTCAAGGATAGATTTAAGTTGTAAGGCCAAAAAGTGACTAAAGAAGCATAAATAGCCATGCCTATTACGAGCAATAAAAAGCCACAAATCAAGCTGCAAAACACTAGTAATAAACGATCTCGCAGTTTATTAACTTGAGGGGTATAAACCGCAGCTCTTGCACTTAACTGTGAAGCTTGTTTGCGCTGTACTCGCCTCTCTACCCAAAAAGAGATAATAGCAGGTAGCAGTAACACTACGCTAACAACAGCTCCCATCTGAAAATTTTGCTGACCAATCACTTGCTTATAAATATCTGTTGCTAAAACGTTATATTGCCCACCTATTATTTTTGCGACCCCAAAGTCAGTAATCGCCAATGTGAAACACACAAACAATGTATTCACTAACCCATAGCGTACACCTGGCAAGGTGATAGTTAAAAACACGCGCCATGGAGGTGTTTTCAGTGCACTAGCCGCTTCGTAAAGACGCCCGTCACTATTCGCAAAAGCCGTTGTTAATATCATTAATGCATGGGGAAATAGCCAAAAGCTTAACCCAATAACAATGCCGATAGGTCCATATATAGTTTCGCCAAGCAATACTCCTTTGAAGATACCTTGATTGCCAAAGAGATAAATAAGGCTTAGTGCAGGTAGTAAAGAAGGCGCGAAAAGTGGCAGGCTGGCAATCAACTTAATTACTTTTTTACCTGGCATACAACTACGTGCTAACGCATATGCAACAATAAAAGCACTGCTAACCACAATCACCGTGGTGATAATAGCCACTGTAAAAGAGTTATAAATAGAGTGAAAAAGTGCAGGATTACTAAAATACTCAGTAAAATTTGCCAGTGCGACAAACTCCCCATCACCATTTTGTAAACTTTTAAATAACATGGTAGAGAGCGGCATTAATAACGCCACTATTAAGAAAACAACCGCGACAATTAACAGTGCGCGCTGCAAGCCTAATTCAAAACCCATTTTTGACGATGTTTTTGCATCCATGTTTTTAGAATATGTAGTATTCACGCTGCGACCTCTGCTTGAGTCTCAGGGTAAAAATGTAGGTTTTTTCGCGCTATTTGTAGATTAACCAGCGCATCTTTCTGCTCAGTTAATGTTTTATTTACGATCAATGAATGCTGGGAGCTTATGTCTAGTTCAATGCTAATATCTTCGCCGGATTTATCACTTAGTACTAACAATAACTGCAAACGACAAAAAGCCCCCATAAAAGTCACTTCTTTAATTTTTGCCATTAAAGTGATGTTATCCATCGCTTCTTGCTGCTGTACAACTGAATCATCGTCATGATCCATAATCTTTACTGCTTCGGGCCTAAAGCCTATTAAGCCACTTGTGATACTGGCATCAACAGCGTTATTAAGCTTTATAGGCGCATCGCCGATTAACACATGCTGTTGATCTTGCACGCGCACATTAATCAAATTCATACTACCAATAAAACCTGCAACAAATGCATTGATTGGATGGTTGTAAATTTCTTGCGGTGTCCCTATTTGCTCTACTTTGCCTTTGTTCATCACCACGATTCGATCAGCCATGGTCAGCGCTTCTTCCTGATCATGCGTCACCATTATGGTTGTAATACCTAAGTTGCGTTGTAAGTGACAAATTTCTTGGCGCAAATGATGACGTACTTGTGCATCTAGGGCGGATAGTGGCTCATCAAGCAGCAATAACCCAGGTTTCATGGCTAGTGCCCTTGCTAGTGCAACACGCTGCTGTTGCCCTCCTGAAAGTTGGTTCGGGTACTTGCTCTCTATACCTGGCATATCAACCTGTAACAGTAATTCTTTGACTCTGGCATTACGTTGTTGTGCTGATAACTTATTGTTAACAAGGCCGTAACTAATATTATCAGCGACATTTAAATTTGGAAATAATGCATAAGATTGAAAAACGATACCAAAATCTCGTTGCTGTGCTGGGGCATTAGTTATATCGACGGATAACTGCTCGATACGCCCTTTATTAGAGCTTTCAAGCCCTGCGATTGTGCGCAATAAAGTTGTTTTTCCACATCCTGACGGCCCTAAAAAACAGACAAACTCACCCTCTTCTACTGATAGTGAGATGTTTTGTAAGGCAATAAAATTATCAAAACGTTTTTCAAGTTGGGAAATGGTTAAATAGGCAGACTGCATACTGCTCTCCATAGCTAAAGATAGGATTAAGAGCGATATACTCTTTAAATAAAAAAAACGGTACTTGTAAAAAGTACCGCATAAAAGTGCTTAATGAGCCTGCACCTTGGGAACATACGATTAAGTCCCAAACACCTTTTATGTCTTTGGGTACTTGATCGCATGTTCCCTAGTTATAGATGCAGGCTTTGGGTGAATTACTGGTTACTTCTTTGGCTCGCTTTTTGAGTCATAACGCTTTTGCCATTCTTTCAAAATGCGTGAGCGGTTTACTGCAGACCATTGGAAGTTATTATCAATCATGCGATTTTCGATATCTGCTGGGTAATTTTTAATAGGTTTAGCAACACCTGGCATTGCAACTACAGCATAGCTTTTGCTGTAAAGCTCATTTGCAGCTTTCGTTGTCGCCCAGTTCATTAGAGTTTGTGCTGCTTCTAATTTTTTAGTGCCCTTAATAATGGCAGCAGCTTCCATGTCCCAACCTAAACCTTCGCTTGGGAATACAACTTCAATTGGAGCGCCTTTAGCCATTAATTTAGCACCGCGATAGGCGAAAGAAATACCCACGGCAGTCTCACCTGATGCTGCCAATTTACAAGGCTTAGAACCAGAGTGTGTGTAGCGAGAGATGTTATTGTGTAGTTTATCCATAAACTGCCACCCTTTATCTTCACCAAAGCTTTGTAACCAGCTAGATACATCTAAGAAGCCCGTTCCTGATGAGTTAGGGTTAGGCATGATGACATGGCCTTTATAAACAGGCTTAGTAAGATCTTGCCAGCTCTTTGGCATCGGCAAGTTGTGCTTTTCGGCTTCAACCGTATTGAAACAAATTGAAGCGACCCACGCATCCATCCCAATCCATGAAGGTGTTTCATCGGCATCAACGAATTTAGCACTTAACTTATCAGCACCTTTAGGCGCGTAGCTTTGCAGCATTTCTTGATCTTTAAGCACTAACAAACTAGTAGCAGCTAATCCCAAAACAACATCCGCTTGTGGGTTCGCTTTTTCAGCTAGTAAGCGCGCTGTGATGATACCTGTTGAATCACGCACCCAGTTTATTTTTACATCTGCATTGTTTTTTTCAAAAGCACTTGCATACGCTTTTAACTGATCTGCTTCTAAAGCGGTGTATACCGTTAAATCTGTTTTAGCCTGTGAATTCATTGCAACAAATGTGCTTGTCAACGCGAGTGCAGCAACACTGGCCTTACGAATTGATGTCATGTTTATCCCTTGTTGTTTTATCTCGATTGAACTATAAGCTTGGAGTGTTGTTGCATGTGCAAAGATTTAAAATCTGCATTTATATATGCACCCATATCCATCGGTATAGTTAACAAAGACGGGTATTAGTTGTTTGGTCTACACCAAGAATAATGCACCACAAATATGACAGACTAATGACAGCTATGTGACAAAGAAATGACAGAGAATAAAGAGCGGAATAAAGAGGACAGCCAATTTAAATAAAAATATCTTTTCGCAGATAACGATATATTTCGTTTACGCTGTTTTATTAAATCTTGAAGATACTTTTATGAAATATACAAAATAGACCAGATCCAAAACGAACGTGAGTTTCTGAATCTCAGATATAAGTGCATTCAATACTAGATATTTCTTTTATGCAGGAAATAATTTACTGCACATACCAACGCCTTTAATCCAGCCTATTTCGAGCTTTTGGGCATAAGCTCTCAAGCTAGATTGACACCCTATGGCTCGGCTAAAGTACCGGTTAGCCTTAGGTTTCATTGCCTCACACCAATATTGCTCATCGATGCCTAAACGATGCAGTATAGAAGGCAGCTGATCATCAATAGAACCACACTTGTCAGCTCTAATCGCTCTGCCTGACCAATCAACTAACTGTAAATATTCTTTGAGGTTGTAGGGTAATTGCTCTTTAAAAAATTCTTCATCACACATAAAAGGCTTTAGAGCAATATTTGCTAGTTTGTCTTCCTGGTTACGCTTTGTATCTTGGCTCTTGTATTCAGGTGTTTCTTCGATACGTTGCTGAATTGATGTGTAATCAGAATTCTCTGGTGTTTGTGCGATTTTTGCGCGAATAGGATTGAGTTCGACATAAGCCATGCATGTTAGCAGCGCTTGTTCATCCAACAACGCTTGACTCTTAAACCGCCCTTCCCAGAATCGGCCTTTGCACTTGTCTTCTGCATTTGCTTTACAGGCAATAAATTGATTTAGCGTGCGCATGTACCAGCTGATGTCTGCAAGACGCTCACGCCACTTTTCCACTATTTCATCAATCAGTAATTTATGAGCTGCTGATACTGGATCACCTTTGAGGAAACGTTCAATAATCTCTGGCCCGTTATACAGTGTTCGCCATCGCTCTATAACCTGTAGATCAGAGAGCGCTTCAACTGCAGGTTTATCAATAAAAAGAACAAGGTGATAGTGGTTAGACATAATCGCATAAGCACAAATATCAATACAAAAGACAGCATCAAGCTCTGCTAGTCGATCGACAACCCATTGCCTTCGGTGCTCAAAGCTTTGCTGTGTTAAACGGTCAAAACCGCATAGAAAAGCTCTTCTTACTACTCGGGAGATGCAGTGATAATAAGGTGTATCTTCACAGCATATTTGTTGTTCGCGGGCACGAGTCATATGACCTCCTGCTCAGGACTACTTTCTCTGAATCATTTATCAAAAAGTAGCCAATATATTACTCCGGAAGCGATTGGAGAGCAAAATTAGTTGGGGTGTCCTTTAGATTCCCCGTTTGCTTTGTAAGTTAGCTGATTTTCACAATCGCTGCTAGCTCTGTTTATTTACAAATGAATGCGTATTAACGCCTTACTTTGGGGCGGCTGTAACAAAACGAGGAACGAGTGGCGTGAAAGCCGTCCCAGCCACGCAGTGGCGACAACAGTAACTTGTTATATGCCTGTTATCTATGATGTTTCCTGTAAAACTTAATCATTAACTCTTTTGGCATCCACCCTCTTATTGTGCAAAGAAACCATGGACTGAAATATATTAAGCAACCAAATAAGATTGAAGATACATATGGATTTTGATCATTATTTCCACTGATGGTGTATCCAAGATATACAGCTAATATTGTAAGCGTATTAATAAACCAAAAGTGCCATGAGAAATGTTTTACTCTCGAATTTCTTTTCTTGGATTTCGCAGCTTTCTTCAATATTCAACCCATTACGTTGTGGCGCATATAACGCCTTTAGCAACGGCAAATTGTGGAGCCGAAGGCGTAGTAATTTGTCCGCTTGCCTAAAATTGTTATGACCTACTTCCTGAACTCAATTTTATAACTGCTGTCGGCTTTGTTTCCCGAAGTAAGGTCTGTTACTTGACCCACAATAGTATATGTACCTTCAGGGTCTGATTGCTCAAGAATTAAATCTAGAGCGGGGTCTGCCATCATTAGCATTGGCTTAGCGGGAAGCATACCTGCACCGCCAGCGTAATTTCTTTGACCCCAAATTGGTTTTCCTTCAGGGCCCAAAACATAAGTATTTATAGAGTACCTGTATCTGCCATCGTTACTTGGAGTCAGCCCCGTAACGAGGAAGGCCGTAACAAGCAACTGATCGGGTTTAGTTACTTTCGCGCGCTTTATTGTGACACCGTGCTCTGGCGGAGTATTCAGCCATTCTCTAACGTATGAGTCACTTTCGGATGCGACTATTATTAAAGCAAGCTCTCCTTGTGGCTTTGCCTGAGGACCGGGAATTTTCTCAGCATTTGCAAAACACCCCCAAAATAGAAGAGAGAGCAGCAACAAAATCCGTTTATTTATCATAAGTCTCCAAAAGTCATAACGCCGCCAGAAACTGCCGGAGCGAGCTGGCTGCTTTTTTGCGCCTTTTTGCAAAAAAGAAGACAGCTTGCGGGGGGCAGATTTGCTGGCCTTGTTAACTGTTTTCATAAGTTGCCACTACACCTTGCCAATTTAACATATTTAACACCCACTGAGCTTTACCAACAACCTCTTTCCATGCGTAGTTTTTAAGCATTTCAGCTAGTGTATTCGGTAGATATTGTACACGCTCATCATAAAATTCATTGAACTCGCTAAGAACAGATAGCTCTTGCTCTGTGAATGGGGTTCTATACCAATCTGAATCAGGGTGATAAAAATCATCGAACCACTGATTCACCAACTCATTTGCAACATTTATCTGTGCTTTAGATTGATACTCTAGCTGAGCAGCAGTATCAGAGATTAGCTGGATTGTGTTGATTGTATTAACCTTGGCTGGATGCATAGTGACAGTTAACGCCTCAATAATCAGCAGCCAGTGGCGAAGCCACGTTAAGGCTGTCTGGCGCTGAATGCGTGTAATTAATTGACTTGTTAGGGCTAAGCATGCCAGTTGATGTCAATTTTTTTGTGTGTAGCAACACAATCCCGTAAGTATAAATTTATAAGGCTTTGATAAGGCACTCCAGATTCGTCTGCCATTTCCTTAAAGTAGGATATAACATCTTCACCAAGTCGCATTGTCACAGGCTTCTTCAATTTACTCGCATATGGGTTTTTATGAGACTTCATTTTAGAGAAATCATATTCGTCTTTCACAATTAATTACCTCGATGATAGTGATTACGTTCATTTTTTGTAGCTTTTCTTGCTGAAATAACTCTAATAGTATTTCCACTATCTCTTTCGCAGTGGCATACAATTAAAAGATTAGTTTCATTACTCATACCGAGCATTAAAAAACGATCTTCAATATCAGAGTTTTCAGAATCGAAAAATTGAACAGCAAACTCATCAAAAAATACGGACTTTGCTTCTTCGAAAGAGATTCCATGCTTTTTGATGTTTATTTCAGATTTGGACTTATTCCATTCGAATTTGATCATATGTACATTGTATGTACATGGGTCAAAATTGTCAAAGAGGCCCTAACGCTTGTAACACACGATTGCTGGAGCTGCAAAGCAGCGGAGGCAATTCGCTGTGATTGCACTTGTTAATACGGCATCACTCCAAACATGAAAATTGAGAGCAACGCTGCATTGATTATTTAAAGTAGCAGTTTAGAAAAGCTAGCAACTACTACGATACTTTTTTAAGGCAGCCCCATAACAGATGGTTTGAAGCAGCCACTTAAATCTAAATTTACTATTGGCAGCAGGAAAGGATATTTTGAATAGAATTTAGTAACTTCCCTGCTACTGATATTTGCTTTGTAAGTTAGCTGATTTTCACAATCACTGCTAGCTCTGTTTATTTACAAATGAATGCGTATTAACGCTTTTAGCACGCGATTGGCGTAGCTACGAAGTAGCGGAGACCATTCGCTGTGACTAAACTTGTTAGTTCGGCGACACATTGAATTTGATAAAACAATGTAACGCGAAACTGTTAATTTGAGCGACTGCTGAATAACTGAACTAGCAGACGCTACGATATTTATTGAGGCATGCCATAACGAATTAATAAGACTTGCCGTTTATACACAATTTGTAAATGGCAGCAGGAACGGAGCTATAGATATATGAATTAGCACTTTCCTTGATGCCGAATGCTTTGCTACTGGCAAAGATTTTTAGGTTACGACTGAACTCGTTTACTAAAAAGGCAGAGCGCACTAACGCCTTTAGCATGCGATGGCTGGAGCTGCGAAGCAGCGGAAGACATTCGCTATGCCTAAAATTGTTAAAATAATTATCGAGCTATCTTTAATAACAATGAAGATAATGCCCTAGATTTTACAATTACTCCAATAGAAAAAAGGAGCCCAATACCTGAAGTAATCATGCTAGCCTTACTTTCTTCACTTAAACCAATAGGTACTGCTGAATTTTGACTATTTACGCTTAAATACCAAGTTGTAATCCAATAAATAGATTCGACGACTGCGAAATAAAAAAAATATAAGCCAATTGCCAAAATAAATACTTTTAACAAAGAATGAGAATCCATTGGCTCTGTAGGCTTATCTATTTCTGGTCTTATGATTATCTGGGATATGCTTAACGGAAAAGACCAAAGCAATACTGACACTATGATTGGTGAAATAGCTATAGCAAGACCAAACAAAACTGAAACAGGAGCGCCATTAATTGAGCCTTCAATAATGATTTCGATTAGTAGAGATAACTGCTCCAAACCGTATAGAAAAAGAACTATTGAAAATAATCGGACTGCAATTGCTAAATAATGACTAGATTTCATTTGCTTGACCTTTTAACGCCGTGCACAGGGGGCAGCCGGAACGTAGTGTAGGCTGTCCTGGCCGCGTCTTTTGCGGCCGAACTGCTGCGCCTTGTTATGAATTTGCTTGTATTGAACATGAAATTGCAAGTGAAGCTCCCCCCTTTAGCGATTTTTTCTGGCTGATTTTTAGCAACTCTAAAAGTTCACCCACAACTTCATATGCGTCACCATTTAGCTGCTGCAGGGTATTCAGTTCATCCAATGAAGACACCCAATCCACTAGGCGGCAGTCAATTTCGTCACATTCTTCCAGGGCCTTCCAGAAAATTGGCCGGGCCAGACTCCAGGTTCCACATTCCAGAGGTACACCCCCGGATTTCATCCCTTCGAGAATACCAATCGCTAGCGATGATACATAAAAGCTAGCATTTTCAATCTCAGTTTTTAAAACTAGTTCTTTCATCTACTTGGATTCATAACGCCGCCAGAATGCGCAAGTTTGGAAGCCGAAGGCTGGAAAATTTGTCGCTATTGCTGGCATTGTTATGAGCTCTCTCCAAACACTGCGTTGGCGATTCCATCCACATACTCATGCATGTATGAATTTCCGCCACAGTGTATCAATTTGTCATTTTCTCCGATAAAAGTCACAAATGGGTTGACCTCCACACCATCGAATTCAATTCCGGCTGTTGCATCTAGATCACAGGCTATTTTGAACGCGAGCTTTACTGTGGCCTCTCTTGCTGCGTCCCCAGTAACACCTGCTTCTTCCAATGTATCTTTGATAGATAGGATTATTTCGCCAATTAGTATTTCTTGTTGTTCTGCGAAGCTACTCGAATCTAGCACTAATTCCATGATGCTCTCTCTGGCTCATAACGCTTTGCACACGGGCGCGTGAAACGCGTCCGAGCCCCGTAGGGGCTGAAGTGCTGCAACTTGTTATGAGTTTTCATTAATTTTACGGTGAACATAAAACTGCCAAAATAAAGACAAGATAAATAAACTTATAGCTCCTTCAACTAAAAAGAGTCTCAAAGCTGATAAGAATTGAGTTTCAGATTCTTGAAGATGTTTTTGAGCTTTAAGTTCTAAATGTAGACCGTGAGCAAGAGCCTTTGTAGGATTCTTAGCTATTTGCCTCTCAAGATTAGTAATAAATTCTTGGTGCACCACATCATCACTCTTCAATGAATCAGATAGAGTAATATACGCAAATATACTTCCTAATAGAAATAAGACTGGAACTAACATATTCGCTAATAACTTCATAATTTACTCATAACGCCTTTAGCAACGGAAAATTACGGAGCCGAAGGCGTAGTAAGATTTCCGATTGCCTAAATTTGTTATGATT
>CAKZOD010000093.1 GCA_937136055.1 uncultured Oceanospirillaceae bacterium
GCATTTACTTTCTGTCGGCAAAAAGCGATAATGTCCCGCTTAATTTTAACCTGAATCAGTGACATTAGGTTAAAGGCTCCACAAACTAAATTCTACCTTGGTAAACACCTTCAAATGAAACAGCATATCACGGCACTAATCCAAGCAGCGCTTGATACATTAGTCCAAAACGGTTCACTTCCAGCAGATATTTCTCCAAGCATCATGGTTGAAAACACACGTGACAAAAGCCACGGTGATTTAGCTTCCAACGTTGCCATGACACTCGCAAAACCTGCTCGACGAAACCCACGTGATATCGCGACTATGATCATTGAGGCGCTTCCTCAATCAGACATGCTTACCAAGACTGAAATCGCAGGCCCAGGCTTCATTAATTTCTTCATCACTAGTGCATCGGCGACTAAGGTTGTTGAGGATATTTTAGCGCAAGGGACTGATTTTGGCCGCTCGAAAACCGCCAAAGAAGATAAAATTCAAGTTGAGTTTGTCTCTGCCAACCCAACTGGCCCACTGCATGTCGGTCACGGGCGCGGCGCGGCTTATGGCGCAACTGTTGCCGATATTCTCGCAGCTGACGGCTACAATGTTTCACGCGAATACTACGTAAACGATGCTGGTCGTCAAATGGATATTTTGGCGGTGAGTGTATGGCTGCGTTACCTAGAACATTGCGGTGAAAGCTTCACCTTCCCTGCTAACGGCTACAAAGGCCAATACGTTTACGATATTGCCTTACAAGCTAAACAACAGCACGCTGATCAGTTCCATCACAGCGCAGAGATCGTCTTCACTGATCTACCATTAGATGAGCCAGAAGGTGGCGACAAAGAAAAATATATCGATGCACTTATCGTGCGTTGCAACGAGCTATTAGGTGATAAGTTTAAAACCTTGTTTGACGTCGGCCTAGAAGCTATTCGTGAAGATATCCGCGATGACCTTTCAGGTTTTGGTGTTGATTACCAAGAGTGGTTCTCTGAGCGCTCACTCACTAGCACTGGTGATGTTGATCAAGCACTTGCGCGTTTAGAGGCTAGCGGTCATCTTTTTGAAAAAGAAGGCAACACTTGGTTTAAGTCAACTGACTTTGGTGATGACAAAGACCGTGTAGTGAAACGCGCTAATGGCGCGACAACTTACTTCGCCTCTGATATCGCATACCACATGAACAAGTTTGATCGCGGTTTTGATAAAGTGATCAATATCTGGGGTGCTGATCACCATGGCTACATTACCCGTGTTAAAGCAGCTATCAGTGCATTAGGATACGATGCTAATCGTTTAGTGGTTAAGCTTGTACAATTCGCCATTTTGTACCGCGGTGCAGAGCGTGTTCAAATGTCGACACGTTCAGGATCTTTCGTTACGTTGCGTGAGCTACGTGATGAAGTTGGCACCGATGCTTGCCGTTTCTTCTATGTAACGCGTAAAGCTGATAACCACATGGATTTTGATCTAGAACTTGCTAAATCTCAATCGAAAGACAACCCTGTTTACTACATCCAATACGCTCACGCCAGAATCTGCAGCGTGATGGAAAAGCTTGCAAATAGCGAATGGCAGCTTGATAGTCAAAACGGCTTACAAGTATTGGCAGACTCTTCAGATGATGACGAGAAAAGCATTCTTAACCAGCTTGCCAAATACCCGGAAACTGTTCACAACGCTGCAACGAATTTCGAGCCTCATCTAATCGCTAATTATTTGAAAGACCTAGCAAGTGCATTCCACACTTACTACAACTCAAATAAGATGCTAGTTGAAGATGCAAAGCAAAGAGATTCACGCCTAATCTTGAGCCTTGCAGTTAAGCAAGTGCTAGCCAATGGCTTAGCATTACTTTCTGTTAGCGCACCACAGCGGATGTAATTTAATAGATGGCATCAAGGAAAGATTTCGCCTCTAAAAAGAAGCCCGCGAGAAAGAAAACGGCAACGAGCACGCCCAAAGCGCAGCCACCTGTGAAAGCAAAAGCTGCGCCAGCGCCTGCTCCCGCGAAAAAGCCATGGAAATTATTAGTAGCTAGCGTTGTTGCGCTGGGTACTATTATTACTGTGCTTTACCAACTCACGCAGGTCGATCCGAAAGAGATTCGCGAGACAGGTATTTCCGCTTTAATTGAAGAAAAACTCTCGCAAAGCAGCGACTCAGCAACAACGGCACCAACAACAACAGTAGCAGCTCCTGTACCAAAACCTCTAGCAGCCAAGCCTGCTGCGCCAAAAGCGCCTGCGAAAACAACTGTAAAAACACCAGATAAGCCCAAACCAAAGCCAGTAGCCAAAGTACCGGTAACTGATAAATCGACTCAAGGTGAAACTAAAGAGCCTTATCAGTTCTACAAGATTCTCGCTGAGGACTCCGTAGAAACGGAAAACATCGAAGCTTACAAGTTCACACCAAAAACAGCTAAGCTCAAAAACAGCACTTTGTTGCAAACAGGTTCATTTCGCAATGCTAAAGATGCTGAACGTATGAAAGCGCGACTGATCTTAAATAACTTCCCTAAAGTGAAAGTTAGCAAAAGCACCTCGGGCAATGGCACTTGGTATCGCGTACGCACCGGCCCATTTATTACCTTCAATCAGCTAAAGTCGGCTTTAACCAAGCTCAACAAACTCAATATCTCGCCTATCCAAATACCTCTTAAGTAATTAGTAGGTAGGTATCTCTCAAAATATCGCGAATCTGAGACAAAGGATTCGCCTTATTCTCTTGAATTTAGCAAATAAGCAACCATAGTCTATTAATCACAGATCTCTGTGTAAGCTAATGCATCTGCTAGATTTAAAGTAAATAGGCAGCTTGTACTAGTAGTAATGAGATCTCATTATTCACATTAAGGTATATAAATATGACTACGATAGTTGCTGTGCGTCGTGAAGATACAGTCGCCGTTGGCGGTGATGGTCAAGTATCACTTGGCAATACCGTTATGAAAGGCAGTGCAAAAAAAGTAAACGTGCTAGCCAAACACTCTGTAATTACAGGCTTTGCCGGCTCAACTGCAGATGCCATCACGCTGCGAGATTTATTTGAGCAACAGCTTGATAAGCACCAAGGCAATATAGTGAACGCGGTTATCCACCTAGCCAGAGAGTGGCGCAGCGATAAGGTATTGCGTCGTCTTGAAGCGCTAATGTTAGTCGCTAACAAAGAAAAGACATACCTATTATCAGGTACTGGAGACGTGATCGAGCCGGAGCACGGCGTAATTGCCATTGGTTCAGGTGGTAACTTCGCACAAGCTGCAGCTGTGGCACTGGTTGATAACACTGAATTAGATGCAAAAACAATTGTTGAAAAAAGCTTACATATCGCCGCTGATATTTGCGTATTCACCAATCACAATCAAGTAATAGAAACACTCGCTACAAAATAGCCAGCTTTAGGAGTATATGATGTCTAATATGACACCTCGCGAAATCGTCCACGAATTAGATCGCCATATTATCGGCCAAGATGCTGCTAAAAGAGCTGTTTCTATCGCCCTTAGAAACCGCTGGCGCCGTATGCAACTAGATGAAGAGTTGCGCACAGAAGTTTCCCCAAAAAACATTTTAATGATAGGCCCAACAGGTGTCGGTAAAACCGAGATCGCAAGACGTTTAGCAAAACTTGCCAACGCGCCATTCATTAAAGTAGAAGCAACAAAATTTACTGAAGTAGGCTACGTTGGACGTGACGTAGAAACTATCATTCGCGATTTAATCGACATGTCGATGAAAATGGTGCGTGAACAGGAAATGGAAAAAGTGCGTTTTCGCGCTGAAGATATAGCAGAAGAGCGTTTGCTTGATGCGTTGTTAACGCCCGCTCGCGATGATAAATACAACGAGAACACCTCGGATTCTACAAACAGTGCAACCCGCCAAATCTTCCGTAAAAAGTTACGTGAAGGTGATCTCGATGATAAAGAAATTGAAATCGAGTTAGCACAATCCCCTGCGGGTGTTGAGATTATGGCGCCTCCTGGCATGGAAGAAATGACCAGCCAATTGCAAAACATGTTTTCAAACATGGGCAGCCAGAAGAAAACGACGCAGCGCTTAAAAGTGAAAGATGCTTATAAAGCCTTAGTTGATGATGAAGCTGCTAAGCTTGTTAAAGAAGACGACATCAAGCAAAAAGCTATTTATGCCGTCGAGCAAAACGGTATCGTGTTCCTCGATGAAATCGATAAAGTTTGTAAGCGCGGAGATGCTGGCGGCTCTGGTGGCGATGTGTCGCGCGAAGGCGTTCAGCGCGATTTACTGCCTTTGATTGAGGGCTGCACATTAAGCACTAAATACGGCATGATCAAGACAGATCACATCTTATTTATTGCATCTGGTGCTTTCCATTTAGCCAAACCTTCTGATTTAATTCCTGAGTTACAAGGCCGCTTACCTATTCGTGTTGAGTTAAATGCATTAACCGCTAATGATTTCCGCCGTATTTTGGTAGAGCCTAAAGCGTCACTAACCGACCAATACATTGCCTTAATCGGTACAGAAAATGTATCGATCAAGTTCACTGAAGAAGGTATCGCACGTATTGCCGAGCTTGCCTTCCAAGTTAATGAGCAAACTGAAAATATCGGTGCACGTCGCTTGCACACTATGATGGAAAGATTACTTGAAGAGCTATCATTCAGCGCTTGTGATCAATCTGGCGAAGCGATTGAAATCAACACTGAATACGTCAACAAGCACTTAGCTGAACTTAGTGAAGATGAAGATTTAAGCCACTATATTCTTTAAGCCTCAGTGCTATTCATATCAGGTTACTTGGCCAGACTCTAAGTAACCTGATAGCTCTCAACCCTTTAACTTCAAACAGGCTGTCAAAATGCAACGTACTCCTAGCGCAATCAAACTTCATAAGAAATCGAAGAGTTTAGAACTTCACTTTGATCAAACCGAATTTGAGCTGCGTGCAGAATACTTGCGTGTTCACTCACCTTCTGCAGAAGTACGAGGGCACGGAGTTGGCCAGGAAACACTGCAGACAAAAAAGAAATTTGTCGGCATTGATAATATTGAGCTAGTCGGCAATTACGCACTTAAAATTAGCTTTGATGATGGCCACGATAGCGGTTTATTCACCTGGGACTATCTTTACGAGCTAGGCGAGAAAGAAGAGCAGTATTGGCAAGAATATTTAACGATACTCGAACAAGCAGGCGAGAGCCGCGATGCTGGATTAATCGGCCTCGGTTAAGCTTTAGCCGATTACTCGCACAACTATTAACCAATCGCTATTCACTTAGCCATGGCTAATATCTGATTTCCAAAGCGCCCAATAGCTTTGTAACTAGTTGTTCTATAAAGCTAAAAAATAATTTATTTATTCTCTCCACAAACCGGTTGTTTATCCTGTATAATGCACCGCTATTTATGCCCTAACAACATGCTTTTCTACTGCTTTTAAGCCGTAGGAATACTAATACTGACCTTTAAATAATCCGACGAGTAAAACAATGTCTGACTTATCCAAATACAGAAACATTGGTATTTTCGCCCACGTAGACGCGGGTAAAACTACTACAACAGAACGTATCCTAAAGCTAACTGGCCAGATTCACAAAACTGGTGAAGTACATGATGGCGAATCAACAACTGACTTCATGGAACAGGAAGCTGAGCGCGGTATTACTATCCAGTCTGCTGCTGTAACTTGTTTCTGGAAAGATCACCGTTTTAACGTGATCGATACTCCTGGTCACGTTGACTTCACAGTTGAAGTATATCGTTCACTTAAAGTATTAGATGGCGGTGTTGGTGTATTCTGTGGTTCTGGTGGTGTTGAGCCTCAGTCAGAAACTAACTGGCGTTATGCTAACGAATCTGAAGTTGCACGTATCATCTTCGTTAACAAATTAGACCGTATGGGTGCTGACTTCTACCGTGTTGTTAAGCAAACTAAAGACGTACTAGCTGCTAACCCACTAGTAATGGTTCTACCTATCGGCATCGAAGACGATTTCGTTGGTGTTGTTGACCTTCTAACGCGTAAAGCACACATTTGGGATGACACTGGTCTTCCTGAAAACTACGAAGTCACAGATGTTCCTGCGGACATGGTTGATAAAGTAGAAGAATACCGTGAGATGCTAATCGAAACTGCTGTTGAGCAAGACGATGACCTAATGGAAGCATACATGGATGGCGAAGAGCCTTCTATCGAAGACATTAAGCGTTGTATCCGTACTGGTACTCGTACTATGGCTTTCTTCCCAACTTACTGTGGTTCTGCATTCAAGAACAAAGGCGTTCAACTAATCCTTGACGCTGTTGTTGATTACCTACCAAGCCCAACAGAAGTTGACCCACAGCCGCTAACTGATGAAGAAGGCGAGCCTACTGGCAAACTTGCAATCGTTTCTAAAGATGAATCTTTCAAAGCACTTGCTTTTAAGATCTCTGATGACCGTTTCGGCGCATTAACTTTCGTTCGTATCTACTCAGGTACTTTGAACAAAGGTGATACTATCCTTAACGCTGCAACAGGTAAGACTGAGCGTATCGGTCGTATGTGTGAAATGCAGGCTGATGATCGTAACGAACTTTCTTCTGCACAAGCCGGTGACATCATCGCGATTGTTGGCATGAAGAGCAACGTTCAAACAGGTCACACTTTATGTGATCCTAAAGACCCAATCATCCTTGAAGCAATGGTATTCCCTGAGCCAGTAATCTCTATCTCTGTAACACCTAAAGATAAAGGTTCTACTGAGAAAATGGGTATTGCGATTGGTAAAATGGTTGCAGAAGATCCAACGTTCAAAGTTGAAACTGACCAAGATTCAGGTGAAACAATCCTATCTGGAATGGGCGAACTTCACTTAGATATCAAAGTTGACATCCTTAAGCGTACTTACGGTGTTGAACTTGAAGTAGGTCAGCCACAGGTTGCTTACCGCGAAACAATCACTGCTGAAATCGAAGATTCTTACACACATAAGAAGCAATCAGGTGGTTCTGGTCAATTCGGTAAGATCGATTACCGCATCAAGCCAGGTGAGCCAGGATCTGGTTTCGTATTCTCTTCAATCGTTGTTGGTGGTAACGTTCCTAAGGAATTCTTCCCAGCGATCGAAAAAGGCTTCAGCAGCATGATGGACGAAGGTGTTCTAGCTGGATTCCCTGTTCTTGACGTTGAAGTTGAGCTGTACGATGGTGGTTTCCACGCAGTTGACTCCTCTGCTGTTGCATTCGAAATCGCTGCTAAAGGCGCTTTCCGTCAATCAATTCCAAAAGCTTCTCCACAGTTGATCGAGCCAATCATGGCTGTTGACGTGTTCACTCCAGACGATCACGTTGGTGACGTTATCGGTGACCTTAACCGTCGTCGTGGTATGATCAAAGACCAAGAAGCTGGCGTTACTGGCGTACGTATTAAAGCTGACGTTCCATTATCTGAAATGTTCGGATACATCGGAAGCTTACGTACTATGACTTCTGGCCGTGGTCAGTTCTCTATGCAGTTCGCTCACTACCTTCCATGCCCTAACTCAGTATCTGAGAAGGTAATCGAAGAAGAAAGAGAAAGAAAAGCAGCTAAAAACAAGTAATCGTTTTTAACCGCTATATAAAAAAACCGCTGGCGAAAGCCCGCGGTTTTTTTGTTTGTGAAGAGCAATTTTATGAGACTTCGCTGCAATAATCTTCTACTAGCATATCAAAGCGCTTAACCCCACCTATGGCAAGTTCGCTGAATTGATAGCAAAGAAAATAGCATTTAAAAAGGGCAGCAAAAGCCATTTTAAAATATCTAGATTTTTCAGCTACTGCAAAAATGTCCCTTTAAACCAGCCCCAAACTCCGAATGAAAAATTCGGAAAAATATCTATACCCATTGCAGACTTAATTAAATACAGCACTAAAACACCGAGCAATGTACTAAATATTAGGAAAATGGAAAGTGCTACTGCTTGTATCATCAAACCTAAGCGTCTCTCGCGGCTGCTTAGTTCACGTCTATTCCTACCCGCGACAAACACATAGTAATAACGGTACCTAAAAAACTTTAAGGTGCTGCGAATATCAATCGCATGATTACCCCAAGTTCTAGCTGCGATGGCTATCTTTAGATTAGATAACTGCTCCTCAGTAAAGCTGTCCTGCACATGCTCTGGCATACGCTCAAGTAACTTACGCATACCTATTTCGTTCTTTAAGCGATCTCTTGCAGCTGAGTTTTCTGCAGCTAAATTCCCCATATACTTCCCTTTTTTCAGTTATTTACAGAACTACAATGCCGTGCCTTGGCAATAATTGCTTTAAAGTATAGTCGCGATGGTAAATTGCTGCTTGATGAAACTTATAAACGTCTAAATCAGCCATCGCTTGTGAATTATCGAGATCTTCAAAGTCTTCTTTTTGTTGCTCCCAATGATGTTCACTATAGTAAGGCGCTTCGTTTTCTTCTAGTGCAAACAAATCCCCTGAATTGATCAGGTTTAGCCATGCGTTTATACGTTCTTTCTTTGCTAGCTCTTGGCGTAGCACTGCTTCTATTAAGGGTGCTATTTGATCAAACTCTTTAGCACCTCGCTCGATACCTGCCTGCTGCGCGTATTGGTTAAAAGCCCCATGCAATGCTTTACAGCCTTCTAAAAATGTCTGTGGGTTATCCCGCCATCCCGCTCGTCTTGCACAATCTTTTTTATAATTGAATCGCCATTTTAGAAAAGGCCTATCAGGATATGTTCCTACTGCGCCGTGCCCTAGTGCACCCGTTGCGACACTCGCCCCCTTGCTTGCTATATTCCTAAAGTTTTTAGTGACAAATGAAGGGCTATATTTATTTAAAAACGATGAAAACTTACCCATCACATAAGTCTTCATCTCTTGATTTTCGACGTCTAATTCAAAAGACTGGCCGTCCACTTTATTCCAGCGAGAGCTCACTCCGGAAAAGCCGTAGTGAGAAAAGGTGTCCGCATAGACGTGTGCCATAACCCCCAATAAAGGCAAAGCATAACTTTCTTCACGCGCCGCATGCCTAATATGGTTTTGCACCATCTCCCTTGCTATTGCGCTGTCTTTTCTACACAACAGTCGCTCAGATAACGTTTCCCCTTCATTACCCGGATAAAAGTGAAACGGTACCCAAACTTGGCGTTGCTCAGTTTGATCTGCTGCCGCATTGCCAATTGCTTCAGTATTCGTGTGTGCCGTGGCAATGGTTTGAAACATCCCGCCATCTTCGTGAACTTCACTGTTATTATCCGTTGAATCATCAACATACTGCGCTGCATAAGCAATTACTTGTGCGCGCTTAGCATTGATCCCCGCCGCTCTTGCCAGCGCATAAGTTCCATAAAAGTGCATATCCTCTTGCATCTGAGATCCCTCTTGTTGGTCTTTTTGGTGGGAGTTAATCCTTAAACCTAGCAGTAAGAAAAAGATAAGCTAATGATTGTCCCGGTCATATTTCCTATTACTGACACAAACAAATGAATTAGCTCAATTAAATGCTAAATAGAATAAAGCACTCTCATACGTGAAACACAGCATAGCTATTTGCCAAAGACGACATTGTGCTATATTTGAGAAAAGGTGCAACTAGCATTTAGAAAACTTAGAAATTTAATTTATTTTGATATCTTTTAGCGACATTTAAAGGATTTTAACGAATTTTATCCTACTCAATTACTACGTTTATTTTAGTTTCACACGCACAAAGGTATACAAGGGGACTACCATGGAAAGGATTTCACTTGCTAGAGACTTAATGAAAGACTATTACGATGTCATTGTAATAGGTTCTGGCTATGGAGGTAGTATTAGCGCCTCACGCATGGCGCGCGCTGGCAAAAAAGTATGCTTACTGGAGCGTGGCAGTGAAATACTCCCTGGAGATTTCCCAGACGACGAAATTGAAGCTATCGAACAGCTACAAATTGATAGTTGCCTCGGGAAAGCGGGCTCGCCAACCGGCTTATACAATATCCATATCAATAAAGAGCAAAGCGTTGTGGTTGGCTGTGGCTTAGGGGGGACTTCCCTTATCAATGCGAACGTCTCTTTAAAACCTCAGCCAGAGATTCTTAATTCTGCTATTTGGCCCAGCCAAATACGTGAGGATGCTGATCACTTGTTAGCACAAGGGTTTGATAGGGCGTTAAATATGCTTAAAGCTCAGCCTTATCCAACACAGCACCCTGAACTTGAGAAATTTACCGCCCATAAGCAATCCGCTATTGCCATGGGTGCACAAGATCACTTTTACCGCCCTCCCATTAATGTCAATACACAAACGGGGGTTAACCACGTCGGGGTTACACAAGCCGCTTGCAACAACTGTGGCGACTGTATTTCTGGCTGTAATACTGGTGCCAAAAACACCACGCTGATGAATTACCTACCTGATGCTTACAATCATGATGCCGATATATTTTGCGAAGTATCGGTCAAGCACCTTGAACAGAGCTCTGACGGTTGGTTAATCTATTTTCAAGAGAGCGATGCCCCCGCTGTGTTTGATCAGCCACTGCGCTTTGTGAGAGCGGGAATAGTTATTGTCAGCGCAGGAACCTTAGGCAGTAACGAAATTATGTTGCGATCTAAAGAACAGGGCCTGTCTGTGTCAGATAAGCTAGGTACACAATTCACTGGCAATGGCGACGTGCTCGGTTTTGGCTACAACTGCGATCAAGCTATAAATGGGATCGGCTTTGGCGATAAACCTGCACAAGATTACCAGGCGGTAGGCCCCTGTATTACAAGTATTATCGATCTGCGCAACAGCACAGATCATCAACAGAGCATGGTCATCGAAGAAGGATCTTTACCCAGCGCATTGGCCAATGTATTACCGAGTATATTCTCAGTTGCTGCTAAAACAGTAGGCATAGATACTGATACTGCTGGCGGTATAGAAGGTATTGGCGATAGTTTTAAAGAGAAGATGCGAGTATTGCAAAGCTCAGTGCAAGGCGCTTATAAAGGAGCTATCAATCACACCCAGACTTACCTCATTATGAGCCACGATGATGCGCAGGGTAAAATGCACCTAGAAGACGATAAGCTGCGCATCGATTGGCCAAATTTAGGAAAGCAAAGCAACTTTAGCTATGCCAACAGCAACTTGATAAAAGCAACTAAAGCCTTAGGGGGAACATTCGTTAAAAACCCAATCTGGGATAGCTTTTTTGATTACAGCCTTGTCACTGTTCACCCATTAGGGGGTTGTGCAATGGCAGACAGCGCCGCCACTGGTGTTGTAAATCATAAGGGACAAGTTTTCTCAGGCAATACAGGTAGTGATGTATACGAGAACCTGTATATCACTGACGGCTCAATAATTCCCACCTCCCTTGCGGTTAACCCTTTACTGACGATCAGCGCTTTAAGCGAGCGCTGTTGTGCTTTAATTGCCCAAGACAGACAATGGGATATTGATTACACCCTACCCTCAGGTAAACAGAGAACCAGCAACGCTAAACACCTTGGCATTGAATTTACCGAACGTATGCAAGGTTACATTGAAACAAATCCGAGTGAGGATTTAGATCCTCAACACGCGGCCATCGATGCTGAAACAATTGCCGTCTATAAAGCCTGTGAAAAAGCGGCTAAATCACAAGACTCAAAAATTGAGTTTATACTCACTGTCAGTGCTCAAGATCTAGATCAGCTCATTCAATCCCCAGCACACAATGCCACGATGTCTGGCACTGTGAGTGCTAACGCGCTGAGCCCAGACCCATTATCTGTCAGTAATGGCACTTTTAACTTATTTGTTGATGACCCTGAGCGCCCCGATTCAAAACGCATGAATTACCAAATGCAACTTACGACAAGTAGTGCAGAGCAGTACTTTTTTAATGCCTACAAATTTATTTCACAAGGTGATCTGACAGATATTTGGCCTGCAACAACCACTTTGTATGTGCAAATTTTTCACGGCACCGATACCACAGGAGACTGCGTGGCAAGAGGAGTCATGCATATTGAGCCAATAGATTTTGCGAAGCAAATGACCACAATGAAAGCCCTAAACGCCCAATCAAAAATACAAAAAATGCAGGCTATCGCACGTTTTGGGGAATATTTCGCAGGTGCTCTTTGGCAAAGTTATGCCGGTATTTTTTACCAGCAGCCTTTATTTAATCCAGAGGCGGCGCCGCGTAAACTGCGCCCTTTGCGGGCACCCGCTCCTGAAATATACTGGTTCAAAACACAAGATCAGGTAGATCTACGTTTAACCCGCTTTCATGCCGGAATCAAAGGCCCTGTCATGCTGGTACATGGACTTGGAGTTTCAGCCAAAATATTCTCAACCGATACTATACAAACTAATTTAACAGAGTACTTGTGTGCACATGACTACGATGTATGGTTACTGGATTTTCGCGTCAGTATCGACCTGCCCTGTGCTGATCAACAATCAAATGCTGACCAAGTTGCACGGTACGATTTTAGTGCAGCCATAAACACCATTCGAGAACAAACTAACCGCTCAAGTGTACAAGCAGTTGTTCACTGCTACGGAGCAACAACGTTCTTCATGTCACTGCTAAAAGGCCTGAAGCACATACGCTCCGTTGTCTGTTCACAAATAGCCACGCACTTGGTTATTCCGCAGTTAACAGATATTAAAACCGGCGCTCATCTGCCTTCTATTTTGCAGAAACTTGGCATAGATGAAATGAATGCCTACACAGATACCGAGCAATGCTTGGCAGATAAGCTCTTTGACAAAGCGGTCGCAGTGAACGCTTTATCCCAAGGGCAAGGCCAGTGTAACAGTAGTGTTTGCCATCGCATTACATTTCTCTACTCGTCGTTGTTTCGCCATCAAAACCTTAACCAATTACTACACAACAACTTACATGAATTGTTTGCTCAAGCGAACATCTCAAGCTTGCAGCATTTAGCACAAATGTGCCGCGCTAAAAAACTGGTTGATGTTGACGGTAACGACAGCTATTTAGCAGAACCGGATAATTGGCAACATTTGAACTTACCGATACGTTTTATTTCAGGGCAACACAACGATTGCTATTTACCGCAAAGTACGGCAATTACTTATCAATTACTGTGTGAAAAATTCGACAGTAACAATTACAGCCGAGAAGTCATTGCAGGGTACGGTCATATTGATTGTATTATTGGGGCGCAAGCCGTTTTAGATGTGTATCCTAAAATATTGGCGCACTTAGAAGAAACAGCACAAGAGCAGTAAGCTGAAACAAGATATTGCTTTGGGGAAATAAAAGACGCTAGTCGCTTTTTATTTTACTTTTCCATTTGCTAAGAGAGAAAAAGGGCAGTGTTTGATCCCCATCTGCAAAGTCATTTTCAGCACGAAAAATCACGCTAATGATGGAAACATTGTCTCTCGCGTTTCTTGATTTGGCGAGTTCTATGAGCTCTTTAACCATTACTGCTGAGTCGATGCATTGGTGCATGGCTTGGCGAATTTCCTGCTCAACCACTTCCTTGTACAAACCATCAGAACAAATGAGGTAGTGATCATTATCTTGTAAATCACAAGAATTAACATCGACCTCAAGGTCATCCATCGCACCTACCGCACGTGTAATCACATTGGCAGCAGGGTGTGCTTCAGCATCTTGTGCTGCAATCACACCTTGGTCCACCAGCTCTTGAACTTGGCTGTGGTCCTTCGACATTGCTTGAAAACTATTACCGCGCAAACGGTAAACTCGGCTATCTCCTGCCCACAACACCGCGCAGCGATCTTTAAAAGCCAGTAACAGCGCCACTGTACTGCCGATAGTACTGTTATTGTTGCGCGCAGTCGCAATGTCACGCAACTCATTGTTGATATCTCTCAAGCGCTCTTGAACAGCCTCAACATAAGCCTCCATAAAGGGAGGCTGGTACATATCTGCCAAGCTTTTAACAATCGTCTGACTTGCCAAGTCTCCCGCATCATGTCCTCCCATACCATCTGCAACAACCCAAAGGCCAATTTCTGAGCGATCTAAAATTGAATCCTCATTGATACTCCGGACCATACCAGTATCAGTGACTGCTACCGAATGCCATGTAAACTGCTGGTTAGACATTAATAATCACTCTATGATTTTTTATAAAAGTTTATCGCCACTGCTCCCAACCGCCTGTTTGCCACTGCCCATCTAACATAGAACAAAAGCTTTGTGGCTGGGGCATACCTGCGCTAATCAGTATACTTGGCACAACATGTTCCGAGCCTGAACCCCACCATAAAGTATAGTCACTCAAACGTTGCAACACCATTTGATGGCTCAATTGCATAATGGCATTTTGTGCTGACGAACCCACCAAAGGAATTTGCCACTGACTACCGAAACCTTGATCTGTTGAGCTAGCCAAACTTAACTGGCCACTCAAATTACCCAGAGCAACCACTTTAGCATCGAAATCCTCAATATTAAATTGTTGATTTTGAAGCGCTTCAACTATCACTTGCTCTGCGTTCTGAAACCATTGATGGCCGTTAATAACCACCTGTAGCAAATTGGCATCCAATGGCAACGGGCAGGCTATTGTCAATGGAAAGTATCGCCCTACACTGTCAACACTAGGCATCATTACACCGAACCAAGGCCGCTCACCGCATTGCCCTTTCGCGATTACGAAGCGCCAAATAGGACTTGTTAAGTAAAGATTTAACCATTGATCGCCAAGCATAATTTGACTTTGCGAGAGTGCACTTTGTAGCCAGTGATCCCACTTTTCCACAAAGTTTGTCGATAAGCGCCTGTTGATAAAATCCCCAAATACTGGGAGCTTTCCATAGAAACCTGCTACTTGCGACATCACCGCTCCTTTATCCCAAACCTTACCTGATTTATCCGAAGAACCTAATCATTGTCCTAGATGATACAGCTCCAGCAACAAGCTGTTCCCTTATAAAATCACAACCTTCCAGGGCAGCGAAAATTGTGCATCTGCGCCACTTGAAAAGGGTTTGATACAGTATTTGCTTTTAATCGCCAGGTAGCTTTATAGCCATTCAAGCTGAAAGTAGCATGTACTTCATTGCTCGATTTCACACTCACCTTAGAGCGCCCAAGCAGCCTAAACCACGCCCAAGTCCCCTCAACAGTTCGCGCCGCTTTCTTATTGTTATTACTTAAAAATACCATTCTAACTTGATTGTTAGAGTTCGGCGCAGGCCAGCGAGCATTGTGTGTTCTTGCCGGCCCATGGCGATAGCGAAATTGCTGCCCTTCCAAATTTAGATTGAAGCTTTTAACATCGGCATCCAAATAAATCGGTTTTAGGCCAAAGCTAACAGCGGGTTCCGTCCCACCTAACTGAAAATAAGCATCACGGATACTCGCTGCGCGTTTAAATTGCACTAAGGTAGAGTTAGACATGCCTATTGAAGAATTACCGATTGCACGCCAGCGCCAGCGACCGTTTGAGACTTTTACAAAAGGCTTAATATTATCCTCAACAAAGCTGTCAATTAACCCGCCCGGAGCAAACAGCTTACCAAAATCTAACAGTGCGATATCTCGTGAGCTGTTCTTATAAAAAGGATAGCGGTTATGAATAGCTTTTTTGCACAACGGCAGTACATCTGCTTGCCATATTTGATTTATTTGCCCTCGTGCTCCCGCCATTGTGACACTGCGACTATTCTGTAAAATCTGCTGCATCCAGCTTTTCACAGGTTCTGGCATACGCGTGGTTTCCGATTTCATGCGTGTAAGCAAATCACCTGCAATTCCCTCTGTCGCTGCACTTAAAGAGTCCGTGCCTATTCCGACAGACATCGTCTCGAACTGGCCAAATAACTGCGCAAATAGTTCATACAATTGATCTATTGGCGCATCACCCGTATCTGTTTTATTGATATATTGATTGATCGCTTTGAAGTGATCATCAACTTGTTTTTCTGGGTTTTCTAACTCTTGGCTGACGCTCGCCCCCACATTGGATAACAACAGCCTTGATAAGCGGCTTTGATCATCACCACTAGCAACCTTACCCACAGTTTTATCCAACAGCCCTTCTTCGAATAAAGCGGTATTTACCGCCGTTGCTCGCAACAAATTTTTCATGGGGGAATTCGCTGATGCAAGGGTATCTAAAATATCAGTAGCTTGATTAAGATTTTTAAAGCGCGCGATACGCAGATCACCCAATACGGTGTCCCAAGTATGATTGTAATCTGTGAAATAACGGCCTTGTAACTCATTTTTTAGCTGCTTCACTTCAGGCCCTGTGAGTTCATCTTTTGCGGGATCTAACACCCAGTTTTCTTCACTTGAAAGCTCTGCTACTTTGGTCATCCGCTGCTTGAAGAAATCGTTATAGCCCTCTTTTGTGAACAAGCTGGATATCCCTTGTTCCAAAGGCTGCTTACTTTCACGGTAAAATACTTTATGGCCTAGCGGCCCCATGGCATCAATTAAACGAAAAGGTGCTTCATCCCGCGCTACATAATCCCTTTTCATACGCCCATAAAGTAACTCTGAAAGCGGCACTGATTTTAAAGCCAAACGGGAACTGGCAATTAAGTCCTTTTCAAGTGTCAGTGGCTCAAACCCAAGCTTGAGCATTTGTGCCATATGGCTTTGAAACTGCCCTTGCACTTGTGGATTTTGTGGATACATCCCCTGCCAGTCAAATGACATCCAAAGATTTAAGAATTCAGTATCTAGCTTATCTTGATCACCCAGCATTAAATACGCTTTTAATGACTCATACTTGAGATCAGGGCCGGTATCTGTGGCCGTAAGATGATGCTCTAAGCGGTGTTTAATTGAAGGTAATAACAAACGATTGAGCTCGTTTTGGTACAGCTCTTGCGCTGCCTCTGTCAGTTTATCCCCTTGATACAACCCCATTCCCATCAACAGCGGCACTGAATCATTCACAGGTTTGTAAACTTGTGTGAGCTGGCGAACTTGATTGAGCCTTTCCAGCATTAACTGATAGTCATCAACGGCTACGTTGTTCGCTAAATTAGAGTTGTGATACTCCTCCAATGCTTCATTAAACTGATAAATATAGACTTCATTTCGAGTGAGGCTTGTCGCCCATGCAAGTATTGCCAAACCGGTTACTGAAACCACTGCGGTATAAGCAAAGCGCTGTAACCACTGACGCTTTAGCTCGAGGCTTTGATTCTTGCCAACCAAACCCGCTTCATTAAATACTACTTGCTTCAGCAGACGATTAACAAAATAGCTGCGCCCCTGACCTTGATAGGGTCGCAACATTTGTGGCGCCAGGCCAAAAGTATTCGATAACGCACCCACTACGCGATCTATCGGAGCCCCCTCTTGTGTTCCGCTGGTAAAGTAAACACCGCGAACAAGCATGTTTTTCTCATAGCGGCTTTCACTAAACAGTTTACTCAAAAACTCGTTTAGCAAGGCGCGCAAAGTCACCATTTGCTGAGGAAAAGAAAACAGCACAGCGCGGCGTTGCGGATCCCTCTCTTGTTGCATTCGCCATAACAGCCTTGCATTTAAACGCTCTACAAGTGCATCAAAATCCGCTAAAAAATTATCAATGGGTGAACCATTATCATTCCCTTTTGTATCCTGCTTAAAATTAAAACTAACACCCCATACTTGCTTGCGATCCTCTAGCGTTAAGTCCTCAAAAAACTCGCTAAAACCCGCTAGCAAATCACTCTTCGTCAGCAGAACATAAATAGGAAAGCGCACGCCCAATTGCTGGTCGAGCTCTTGTAAGCGATGGCGAATAGCAACGAGCTGTTGCTCGCGTTGCACATCATTTTGAGTGAGCAAATCAGACAAACTAATTGACACCATCGCACCGTTTATGGGGCGGCGTTTACGGTGCTTTTTAAGCAGTTGTAGAAAGCCGATCCACGCAGCACTATCCACTTCCTTATGGCTATCTTGAGTGGTATAGCGCCCCGCTGTATCGAGCAACACTGCCTCTTGGGTAAACCACCAATCACAATTGCGCGTACCGGCCACCCCCTTCAAGGCACTGCTGCCAAATCGATCCGCTAAAGGAAACTCTAAGCCTGAGTTTAATAATGCGGTGGTTTTACCACTCCCTGGTGGGCCTATGATGATATACCAAGGAAGCTCGTAAATGCCGCCAGCCCCCTTTTTTCCAGAGGTCTTTTTCATGACTTGTAAGGCATCGTCAAAGCGCGCTTTTAATTGAGCGACTTCTTCACTGGACTGGGCTTGGCTGGGATCTAGCTGGTTTTGCGGCTCATCAAATCCGGCCACTAACTCGTTATTTGCTTTATTGACCTGTAACTGAATACGTAAATTATTGAGCCCCCATAAAACCACGACCACTAAGATAGCCAGCAAACGTATCATAGGTGATGCTAATGGCACTTCACCGGCAATCGCAATCATTGGCCCCACAAACCAAATTAATACGCTCACGCAAATTAATCCGGTGATGGAAACAAACCAACGATTTCTAAAAAAGGCCACTATAGTTTTCATTTTGTGTCTCTTTCCCTGCTGCTGTTTAAGGTATGCTTCTAGTTGCTTTCGCTAATTGGAGGTGCGCGGTTTTGCTCAACTTTAAGCTCCTCTATGTGTTGATAGATAGGTTCCGTTGTCGTGCCCACAATGAACCGAAAGCCGCTATATACCAGCAGCAAAATCAACCCTGCCAAAGCAACCACTACCCATAGCGGCACATATTTTACTAAGGCATTACGCTTATCCGGAACCCCCTTCCATGCTGGGGATAGCTCTCTCTCAAACTCTCCTCGCTGCAACGTAATTATGCGATAAAGGTCATCCTGAATTTGCAGTAACTTGGCAGCACCCTGCTCTGAAACGCCATACTTACCTCTAAAGCCAAACAGTAAACACAAATAAATAAACTCTAAAATATCAATATTTGTAGCCGCATCTGGTTTTAGCTTTTCGATCACTAAAAAGAATTTCTCACCGCCCCATGTCTCATTATGAAAGGTACTAAGCAGTGTTTGAGCTCCCCAGTTACTTTCGCTTCCCCAAGGTGTGGATAAGATATTTTCATCTAAGAAAGTACAGAGTAAGTAGCGCGCAGTTAATGTGCTTTCCATCGATACGCCGCTCGCTCTAGCGCCATCTTCAAAAAGCCGAATTTGCTGAATAAGATCTGCTCTTAACACACCTACATCACGCTGCGAGGCACTGTTTCTCAGCTGATTCGCCAAAATAAACAAGGTGTAGCTATGATCTACCAAGGTATTCAATCCTGAACCTTGTAGAATTTTTAGCTTCTCTTCATTGCCCCTTTGTGCACTAGGATAGGAAGGAGCAATAGGGTCTCTAGGGGCTGATGAGTGAATACCTTGGTTTACATTAGGCGAAGGCTGTATCGGCGGGGGAGGCACTGGATTATTCGAGCTATGAGGGACTCCATTATGCGTATTAGGTGGAGCGCCAGTGGGCACTTGAGCACGGCCACCGGGCACGGGTCGAATGACAGTCCTATCATTATCATCTGTTGAAAATGGATCATCAGAACTCATAGTTAACCTCTTCGTTTGAACCTAGTTACAGTTCGCATCGACAAATCTCTCATAGGCCGCTAACCCCCTCTAATAGACCAAAGCTCAAGCTTCAATGCCGGGTATTCTCCCCCGATGTGTATAGCAATGCCGCCCGACTGCTTCAATTGATCCCACAACTCTCCAACTTGTTCTAGCTCAAAATAAACAAACCCTGTGTGGTATGGGATTTGTCGAGGTGCTACTGGCATAGGGCGAATACGAATACCTGGCAACTGCACATTCACTAGCTGGCGAATTTGTTCAACGGAACCAATTTTGACTTGTACAGGAAAGCGCTGACGAATATCTTCAGTGGCAATATCCGCTGAAACTGCCAAGACAAAATTACCTTGTTCAAGTAAGCTCGCATCACTCACTACACCAACACGAATACCGTACTTACGCTCTTGCAATGGAATTGAAACTGCATTTTGCTCTAACACCATGCTGAGCGATTGGCGAAGGGCATTAATAACGGGCTCGAAGCTTTGCTGTAAATTATCGTGTTGATAAGCATCAAAAGGTTGGGCTAATTTTTGTGTGCCAGTAAAGGTTGCAAGCTCACCTGCTAAAGTAATGGCTTTTTGATAAAAATCTTCTGGATGCAACGGGCGCACATCGAGCAAATGGCTGACTAAAGGGATATAGCGATTAACACATTGTAAAAGTAAAAAATCGGCAATTTCAGCCGCGCCGCCTCGACCTGATACAACAATTCTACCCGCCAGTGCTTGCGCTCTATGTTTAAGCAAGCTGAGTAGTTCTTTAAGGAAGCTCACTATGGCCGTCTCGCTTTGACAGTCGAGGCAAGGGGCAATGTATCGATTATCCATTAACAGACTTTTATCGCTGCGCATCTCTGTAATTCGCCCGACACCAATACAGCTATAACCTTCCCTCGACTGCTCTTCAAGCATCAAACGCATACGCAGCTTACCGACTTGTATTGCCGCGCTATTACCGCCGACACTGGCGTTATCCGCTGTTTCATACTCCGTTGCTGCATACCTGGCCAAGCTATCAATATCATTATTGTTATCTACATCAGCAGTCCCTTGCCGTCTCAGCGGTATGCATAAGTAGACGATGCTTTCTTTGGTGTTTTCTGGGATATCTATCGCTAAGGGCGCTTCATTATTATCGGGAATACTGAAAGGCGTGCCATCTGCAAAAATACCGCTGGCGCTATCCAGTGAAAGCTTGCCCAGCCCTAGTAACTGCTGATCTAACTGACACTCTAAGAGCCCCCATGAAAAAGGGGTGAGCGGCGCACTGCGTTGCTGTACTAAACTTTCTAAGTAGCGCGTGTACTGTTGAAAATGATGCGGTCTTAGAAACATTCCCTCTGACCAAATCACCCGGGCATTTTTGGACATTCAACACTCCCTATCAATAGCAAAGAAAACGAGTAAACCAACCAAATTCACTTTTACATAAGTATTACGATGCGCCGTGATAAGCACTTTAAAAGCCTGATTTGGAAAAACTATCTCATTAATGAAAACATCATTTAATGAGCACACAAGTAACCTATGATTCGTATAACATCCGATAGCAATACACAGGGCGTTTGAACTATTAATTTGCTAACTGACATAAATCTAAAAATACTCTCGCCAATTTCTTCTAAGCGCACCGCTATTTGTTTTTATTTGCACTGATATGTCTGATTTGCTGTTCATATGAATCAACAAAGGCATCACCAAACAACAACTGAAAGGCATTACCTGAATCTCTTACTTGGTCTTGGTAAAAATCGACATAGTTTTGCCAAGCACTGGATTTTTTCCCGATTGATTTCATTGCTACTTTTAATACTCCGCCCTCTTTCTCACCTTCAAAATTTTCAGGGGTTAACCGTTGCATTAACTGTGAAAAAGCAGCTTCCATTGCAGAGATCATTGCTATTTGATGATTGCGAATTTCTGCCACACTCTCCTTAATTGAATCATTGGCAGATAAATATCCAGTGCCTTTGTTTAACAAAAAGATACGCAGAGCTTCGTCTATATTGGGGGCAAATTTTAAAGGGTTGTTTTCAATCGGACGTATGGTTGTTTGCGACATCCTAAACTCATTTTTCAAAAGTGATCGCGCTTGCTGTAACTCAATCAAACCTTTAAGCATTTCTCTAAATAATCCGCCAAACTCTTCCATCATTTGCCCTTGGTCGAGCTCTGCAAGTAACGCTTCATCCATTGCCAGCGCTTTTAAAAATCGATTGTAGTGATCAGAGTGTGATGTATTTGTAGATGCGGGTATTTGCTCTGTTTGAGTAGGCACACTTTTACTAGCCACTTGTGGCGCAGTGGCGGGCATATCAACAGCTGGAGGACTAATCGTTTGAGGGGCTGGGGACGCGGAATCAGATGCCCCAACTTCTTCGACATGCATTCCAGCTAATTCATCTGCATTCTGGTTAGGCAGCACTTGGGGCTCTTTAACGCCCTGTATTTCTGGAGCAGTTTGCGCAAAAGGATCTACAAAATGCTCAACGTGCTTCGCAACATTGATGTCATCTGCTTGCTCCAAAGGCTCGATAGGCTGCGAAATACCTTGGGCATCATCTAAGCTTGCCTGAATAATCTGCGGCTCAGTCTCTACTGTATTCGCAGGAGGCGCTACTGCTTCAAAATTATTACTCTCAAATTGCTGATCACTTGCAAAAGGGTCTGCCTGTTGTCCCTGTTGGTTAGCTTGTAATGAGAAATCCGTTAAATCCCAATCATCTGGAATCTGTTGGAAATTACTCTCTGAAAGCACGCTTCCATTGGAAGGGCTATTAGTCGGTAGGTTATTTCTTTGAAGGGGTTCATTATCAATTTGCTCAGGCTCTATATACGGATCTTGGCTCTCGATAGAAGGAGCAATAAATGGATCCCTTAATGAGTCGCTGTGGTTTGATTGCGCTGGTGAAAAATGTTCATCAAACGCTCCATTGTTGCTACCCATCGTAAAAGGGTCTTGGTTATCAGTTAATGAGTTGCTTTCAAACAAGTTACTTTCAATCCCTCCAAGCTGAGAAGATTGATTAACGCCTTCATCGCTCGCACTCCCTAACCCTGCTAGTGGATCAAAACTTGGCGCACTGATACCTGGCACAGGTGTGTCTGACGATTGCACTGAATTCACAGCGGGGTCAAAGCTGTTATTTTCTGTTGAGTTCACTAAAGGTGCTGGAGAAGGTGGCGTTGAGGAAGCTCCGTTGTGATCTGCCAGAATATCAAATGAGCTTGCCAGCGCAGCAGAACTGCTATCAAACGGCTCAGCGTTGGGTAAGCTTTCAAACTTCTCAGCGGCTTGTACCTGCTGCAAACTAACAGTTACTTCATATTCCCCAAAGCGTATCACCTCGCCCTCATTAAGGGTCACTGAATTACCTTTGCCGATCGCTATCAGCTCATCGCTAACAAAGGTTCCATTAGTGCTAATATCCGTGAGATAAAAGCTGCCACTTTGGAAAGACACTTGACCGTGCTGACTGGAAATAATCCGATCAGGATCTGCTAACACCCATTGGTTATTCACCGAGCGACCAAACGTACCGCCACTTTCATCAAAACAATATTGAGCCTGATCTCCCATCGATTGGCGTTGGTAGCTAGTAATTGTGAAAATAACCTGCATGGATAAATAACCTCTATAGATTTTTATCTTAACCCGTCTCTTTAATGGGTAGGCTTGATTGGCTCTCTATCATTGCGGCAAAACCGATAGTCGAAAGACTTAAAATGCAACTAATACCCACTTCACAAAGGCCACCCATTTTGGGTACCTGCAAACGAATTACTGCTACATACTAGGAATTTATTTCACTTATTGATAAATCACTAAAATACAAACAATGCATATAATTTCGCTAGAAAAGCAGACATAACTTATATTAAATTTAACGACAGGCGAGGTATTAACTCCCCTATAAGACTCTTTTTCAGCATAAGGATAGCGACTAAAGCAAAGCTGCTATTTTCCCTATTCCAATAAAAGATCAAGGATAATTATGAATACTCTTACACCATTCAATAAATTAGCAATGCTAATTTTTTTCGTTTTCTTAAGTGGGTGTGCGGGAAAGCTTCTCGAAGATTCGCCCGGCACATTGGTCGTTAATATTTCAACAAGTGCAGATATGAATCCAGATCACAACGGTCGACCATCGCCAATTGTGTTGTATTTCTATAATTTAAAATCAGACAACGCATTTAGTAATGCACAATTTTTTGATTTATACGAAGACAGCCAAAAGACCTTAGGCGGGGATTATATTAGCCAGCAAGAAGTTGAAATTGCCCCGGGGAAAAATATCCAATTCAACACAAACATCCTCACATTGGATACCAACTATGTTGGAATACTGGCAGCTTACAGAGACTTAGACAACGCCGTCTGGCAGGGCATAATAGAAACTCCGATCAATAAGCAAACGGTTGTTCAAGTGACTTTGAATAAATTGAGCTTATCTATTAGCCCTTAAAGATCGTCCTTAAAGAAAGCCCTTAAGCAAACGCTTCAATTAGAATCTAGAGGTGGCTGAAATATCAGTCACCTGATTCGTATTTTAAAGCTGCTTCATCATCAATTGAGTATGCGTAGCAACCATCCCAAGATGAGCCGCATTGAATGGCAATTAGCTTTGTTTTACCACTGGTAAATTTAACTTTACCAAACGCCAGCATTGAAGACTCACGAATATTATGGTCAGCAACATATTGCTGCCACTTTTCCTTATCTTGTTTTTCTATAACACCCTTCACGTTCCTTGCGCTTTTAATTTCAGCGATCAAGCGATAGTAATCAACATCTATAACTCTCGGTTGTGCCATATTTCCAGCCTCATCAGAAATTCCATTTATTGTTGATTCTACAGCAGGTTTTTTGAATATCTAGGGAAATAAAAATAAAACCACACCTATAACAGATACTTTATGTCTTCGTTAAATTTTTAGTGTGACTACTGACAAAGTTGTCAGTAGGTATCAAGTAGCCTATCTGAAACTCCTCAACGACCAAGTAGGTTATCTATGAATATTCTAAGAATTGTTAAATCGCTGATTGCTTCCCTTGTTGCTTGCTTCAGTATCGCCTCACCTGTTAACGGTGAAACTGTTATTGAATGGGCACCTTTTGTTAAAAAGGATCAAATAAATGAGCAGCTACTGATTTCAAAAGCTGATGCAGTTAATCGTCAGTTTTTAAGCTTACAACCGGGTTTTATAAAACGCAGCTTAGTAAAAAAGGATAAGTATAACTTCGCAGATATTGTTCACTGGGGATCACTAACAGCAGCTCAACAAGCCGCTAAGAAAGTTTCAAATTGTGAGGTGTGCAACCAGTATTTTTCGCAGATGGATCACCAGAAAAGCAAATTAGCCGGTAGTGGCTTTAGCTATTACCAAGTTTTAAAAGAGTGGTAATAACCTGTCAGGTATTCAATCCTCCCAACAACAGTCGCTGTTGGGTTTTCCCCTTTTCACGGGTATTGAAAAAGCCTTTGCCTAATAGCGCAAGCTCTAATGATGCTGCAATTCTCTGGCGCTGAAAGCTTTTTAATAGCACTGTATTGCAATTTTTCTCAGTAATTAGCTGGCCACATAAATAACGCTGGCCAACGGCAAACTCCGCTGCGTGTGCACGCCACCACTGCTCAACTAACCCGATATCCGGCCAAGGTAAATCATCGTCCTCATCTAAGCTAACATCTTCATCTTGTGGGTCATCATTAGGCCCTGACTCAAAATCATCAGGCTCTGCGCACTCTAAGTCTTGATAGGCTAAATCCACTCCTGTAATCAAACAAAAAGCTTCGCCACACACTCGCGCCAGTGCTGGCTCTTGCATGTATTTAAGGATTCCGGCAATCCAAAAAGGATCCCCACTCATTCCCGCACCTTGCATTGCAAAGCGAATGGTCTCGGGCTTTTGTGCTAAAGTTTGTAGGAATTTTTTAAGATTGTCTCCAGTCAAAACGCGTGCAATTAGCTCTAATGCCTTGTAAGCGAACTCAGTAATATTAATCACATGATGCTTTAGTGTTTCAACCTTACTGACATCTCCTAAAATGACTGCTGACCAATTCGCCCAAAAACTAAAAGCGATGTTTTCACTACTATAAAAATGCGCTAGTTGCCCGAGAAGCTCTTTACACCCCAGCTCCCCAATCGCTCTGAGCGATCTCGCGACTAATAAATCATTGTCGGACCTCAAAGCCATTAACAATGCATCTTGTGAACCCAACCGTTTAAGCGCACTTAAATGAACTCCTAAACGTAAATAGTCACTATCATTGGCCTGTAAAAAACTTTTCATCAAGCTTTGTGTGTGCATCACTTTATGCCAAGCAAGTGCTGATACCAACGCGCGATAATTTTCACTATTAGACTGAGCAACATCTAGTACTTGATCAAGCTTGTGTCCATCTAAGTTCAACACTGCTAACCAAGCTGCAACGAACACTTCACCAGGTTCATTTATTTCTAAACCCTGTAATGCTAGTTCCCAAGCATAGTCACCAGCAACTTTTAAACCATCTAAGTGAGCTGCTAAGCGCTCATCTAATTCAACAAGATCCTTAAGATCATAATGAGGTTCAGTGACAGCTGAATCTCGTTGCAACCAAAGAAATGCCGCATCTTCAAAGTGGCGTTCGATAATGACGGGGATAACAGCTCTTGTTGATAGGTTATTCATTAAAGCGCTCGTCCTTGGGCTAGTTTTGGATTGAATATCTTAGTATCCCGCTTTACTCTCGAATTGTTTAAAAAATATTCAATCGAAAAACAGAGTGTTCTTGATTGCCCTCTCCCGCTAATAAAATGCTACCACCAACCGTAACGGCTATTTTTTCCTGAATTCTCTATAGCAGCCGTTGCCAGACCGCTACTTAGATTACCTAACAACCTTTTAATCTGCTTTCTTGCGCCACTTATGTTATCTGTCTGGTCAATAGAAAGGACTTTTCCCTGGGCAATTTTTAATGACAGAGCAACCATGCTATCTGTGCTGCTAATTTTAAGATCACTGTCCCCTATATAGCTAAATGCGCGTTTTTTAACATCATTAAAAATGTGATTATTACGCTCAAGCTGATTAAAACTAAAGCTGGAGTTATTCGTTGCCGTAGCCGCAAGAAATCCATAATAACTACCAGTCATTGGCATAGTTAAGCAATAACAAGAGATGATCGGTAATTTTTTAATCGCTCCTAAAAACCATTTTTGAAATTCATCAGCATCACTCCACTTTGCATCTTTAATTCTTGCTTGTGCTAGGACTTCACGCAACATAGCTGTGCTCTTAATTCGCTGATAAATATTACTGATGAACATGATAAAACTAGCCAATGCATTTAAAATAACACCAGCTCCCGCAGAGGCAATATTAACACCTATTTTTAATCCGCTTAGTAAGATCTCTGAGCCAGAATTTTTGATTGATTCTTTTATTTGCTCATAAACAGATTCTATTATTATTTTAGGATGACCGCTCACTACTCCCTCTTCAAGCTCATCACGATTACGATAGGTAGAATATGCTGATATTGCGGATACAAGATTACGCCCAATGCCAACCACATTACTTAGCTCACTTAATACACCGGAAAATATCATCCCTATCATTTGAGGAATTTTACCCATGAGCTGAGCAATTTCACTCGCTATACCTGAAACCAAATCTCCCTTCATTTTTTCTTTAAGCCAACCGACAACGGCATTATAAACCTCATTTAAAAAACCAATATTATTCACTTCATTAGCGAAGCTACTAGAAGATGTACTTCCACTAGTTAAGCCTGATGCAATTTTATCAGCCGTGCTGGCTTTCCCAATAGTGACTAAATGTTGAACATCAGCCCCTACAAAAGCTGCATCAGAAAGTAATTTCACCGGATCCAAAGGCATACCAAAGGTGGTACTTCTCGATAGAAAATACAGTATCCCAGTTCGAGCATTCGCTGCAAAAGATTCATCGGGTGGCGCGATCAATGATTGGGAACTGTGAGGAAGTGCTCTATTTAATGTTTCGTCAAGTTTAGTAATTGCACCTTTGGCGTTCCTGCTACTGCTTTTCCAGTTATTACCTTTGATTTTTTTCCAATCGCCTAGAGCTATTATTATTTCTGTTAAATACCACTTCTCTTTGTATAGTAAAGTATCAAAGTTACCTTTGCTCATGCGAGATAGTTCAAATGTAGAAACGCTGGTGTAAAACTTTTTTATGCCTTCTTCATAGTTTTGTATCGCAAGATCAACTCTTTTAATCGCACTACTTCGCGGCTTGATTCTAAGGTGAGTGTCAGCCATCCATGCTTTGAAATTAATGTAGGGTGATTTTCCTGGTTTCATTTCCTCATCCTTTTGTTCGATACATTCTATAAAGCTCGAAAGCTTTCGATTCAGTAAAAGGCATTTCTAAATCTCTAAAAAATCATTCATCAACTGCCCTTCCTCACCTTCTTGGATGCTTTGCCAAACGATGTTAGCAGAGATATCACCTTTAGCGATGATTTGGTCTCGGTGCTGTTCTTGGCGTGCCGTCATATCATGATCTAGGCGCTTGACGCCAAATGGTACGCCATCTCTGAGCTTATTAATTGCTTTCACACGATTGCAACGGCTGCGAATAATCTGAGCCAACGCCCATAAATCTTTGCGTTTGCAGGTCGTATCATTAATTAAAAATGCGTGCAGCGTTTCTGGGTTTCGAAACACATTATCCATGCCATTGGTCTGCTTATTTATATTATCGAACACCCTATCCCAAATCGTCTTACTGCCCGATTCAACGCTCCAGTCTTCACCGCATTGGCGAAACAACTCGATAGGTCGGGTCTGTAACCATCCAGGAGTGCTCTCTAGCTTTTTAGTGACAATGTACCAGTGTAAACGGTGAGTAAATTCTCCATGGCGCTCCGCCACACCTATATCAGTCCAGTGATAACCATGTTTTAACAAGTACTTACGAAAATCAGGTGGTTGAACAAAACCTGTTAGTAAAGGCGTTCCTGATGGTAGCCCCCCATCTTCTGTGTGATGCTCCTGATTAAACTCATAGTTTGCCTCCCAAGTGTCAAGATACCCCTTCAAAATACCGCCAGTTTTATAGAAGGTACCTAATTTTTCCCCCGCGTAATGAACATCCTCTTTCACTAGCCGTCGTTTATATCCTCCAAAAAATGTCCCTGTGCGGCGCATTTCATTTGCCTCAGCAATTGTAATTAGCTCAGTGTTTAGTCTGGATAAGATATTAATACAGGCTTCTTTATCGGTTAGGTAAGAAGCTATTTTGGCAAAATCCAAGATATACGTTTTTTCAGCATAATCGCCTGAAAAATCGAGCATTGTCTCTAGCTCTTCCTGGATTTGAACGACGCTTTGAGTGGCTGGCATAATTTTCTATAACCTCTTCTACTTCTTGGTAACTAACTATCTAGTTACATTTTTCTCCTAATTGAGCGGTATTTTTACCAATTCCCCGTAGGCAACTGATGGTGTTTTTCGTAAGCAATATCTGATTGAGCTCTTAACCAAGCCTTATCAAAGTCTGCCAAAGTCCTCCCTTATACTCATATAAATGCTTAGCGCCAATTGACCAAAGACATGCATTGCAACATTTTAGTCCATAAAAGCTTGAGTCTGTATTTTCACTTTCAATATCATCCACTAAGGCTAATTCAGAGTCCTCTATGCAATATAATCCAGCTACATTTGATACGAAGATTTGTTTTTCAAACTCACAGATGCCCCAGAAGTTCTCATCAGTTATATTATTTTCAATGATAGACCAACCACTAGCTTCACTACCGGATATGACAACCCCTTGGTTACCGCAAACAGCGACACCTGATTCCGTTACACAAGCATCATGCAAATCAAGGTTTGTCGGTAACTCAAGTTTTTTATAACTTCCCTTAGATATTAGATAAGCCATTCCCTTCCAGCCCCACACATATGCACCTTCACTGGCGAAAAGCACTTTTTCAAAGCCTGTATAAGACAAGCCCTCTTGTTTTAAATTGATTGGGATTTCACGTGATTCCCATTTGAGTGCGTTTTTACTACCAAATAAATAATGCCCTCCACCAGCAATAAGATGTCCCTGCTCACTCGAGTAAGCATGAGATCTAAAAGCATTTATATTATTTTCATCCTCGATATAAGATAGCTCTTTTATATCAAGGCCATCGTACTGCCAAATAACCCCATCCTCTCCTAGGAAATAGCCCTCCCTTTCTACCCAAATCACATCAACACAGCTGGAAGGCACAAACACTCCCTTCGCAATTCCCTTTGAATACACTGCTAAAAAACTATGTGGCTCGCGCGCTTCAAATAGCTCATCGATTGATAATATTAGCAATCCAACCCCTTCAGATATCGGTGCCGCTGACACTAAAGAAATTCCGGGCTTGTCTAGTGAAATACTTTTCATATTGCCTCTATCCTATTCAATAAAGCAGTCGCTCTAGGTTAGCCAGCTATTGGCAAGACTTGCCGCTTGTTCAAACCGTGCTCGCTTTGGCGTGTTTTCTTTCCCTTGACCTGGTCCGTATTGTGACATTGATACTTGTGCATCACTCTCTTGCACTTGTTTATGGTAATTCATTAACTGTCCATCTAAGCAATCAGCGCTACACTGTGGAAATGTATCACTTGCTGTAATCGCCCCCACTAACGATACAATACCTAAATCCTGACTTTCTCCTTTGCCCCCTAGCTGATTTACGAAAGCCTTTCTTTTCCCCGATAGAGAGCCATGTGTACCGCTACCTGCTGCATGCCCTTGTACACACATCGTTGGAGCTTTATCACAATCATACTTATCCCAACCTGGTTTTTTAGGCCCTTTTTTTCTGTTTCCCCCTGTGACAATAAAAGACTTAACATCAATCAAATGATCTCCAGTAAAACCAGGGCAGCAGTTAGGAGAGCCTGACCCACCATAGGGAACCAATTGACATTTTTGAGCGGACTGGCAATCATTGTCAGCACATTTTGCGGCTTTGTCAGAGCCGTGCTTAGCGCAAGCATCTTCTGTGTTTTGCTTTTCCTTTGCGCAAGGGTCTTCAGAGTTTCCAGATGCATCTATTGCCATACTATCCATATATGGCCAAGGGGGCGTATCTCCGGGCATTGAGGCATGATTATTCGTCGTCATATCCAAATGCCTAGCGACATTCTTCCCTTCTACTTTCACATCCATAGACCACGCTTGAAAATAAACCTTGCCGGTGTTTTTACTGGTAATAACCCCTTTTTTTTGTGCGCAGCCCGCTTCATCTCCCATACTTTTTTTAAAGAAGGATTTATTTTTTAGGATGATTTCTTTATTGCTTATAACAACCTTTTTACTGCCTTTATCTGTATCTGAAGCCATTCCAGTATTAGGATATGGAATAGGCACCCCCGGTGGTGTTGGAGGTACTTTATCAGGCGGGGTAAAGCACACATCAGGGAAAGCGCAAATGGTTTTACCAGCAGCTGCTTTACAAGCAATTTCACGGGTATTAGCAAACACACCATTAGCCATTAACGACTCCCCACTTGTGCGTAAGTGACGATTGAGGCACCTCTTTTGCCATCGATATTACTGAAGTGGCAGAGAATATTATCGCCCTCACTATAATCATTTTCGCAAGCATGCTTTGCGTTGATGAAAATTGCAGGTCCTATAGCAGCGCCTATCTCGCCGATACAATCTGCAGGATGCCAAATATCAAAATTTTCTTGCGGTGTATGCAGTGTTCTCAATAAAGCCAAACTGCTCTCTTTAAACCAGTACTGCTCACCAGAAACATCGACAATGCGAAAATCCAGTGATTCCATGGGTATTTGAGCATCATCTAGTGACTCTTTTATCGCTGCCACCAAGCCATCTGCTCTTAAAGGTAGCTCTGAGTCAATCGTGGCAGTTTCTACTGAGAAGCCTAACCCGGTACAAATCAGTTGTTTATTTTCATTCGCTCTTGGCTTTTGCATCAACAGCGCACTAGCACCTTCCGCTGGAATAAAACCATTAGAATTGATACTTGTCAGCAAGCGCTCACCCTCTTCGTAATGCCTTAAAGCTGGAGCGGTGAGCAAGCTATCAACACCTGCAACTATGACTTGCTCTGTTGTCGTTTCATAAAGCATCGCTCTGGCTTGCTTTATAGCCACTAAACCACCCACTCTGCCGTGCTCCACAAAAGTACTGTCTTTATGTAACTGAATATCCAACTCTTCCTGGATTTCAAAGAACACTTTATTGGCTAAATTTTCTACGCGCCCCGGGCGCTCTTTTTCAGCAAGGCAGATAATAATAGGCACAGACGCCAAATCTACTTGCCCTTGTTCTGCACACTCACTTAACGCCATAGCCAGCATTTTGGCAAGCTTCCTTGTTCCTCGCCACGGTTTCTCCAAAGGTACTTCAGACCCTTGGATCCACTGTCCACCGGCATCCATAAAACGCGTTTCTTGAAAATTATCAATCGCTGCACGTATCGCAGCACAACTACTCGCAGTATTCAGGCCGACACCTGTCACCATGCCTGTCGCTGTGATTGCAATGGGCTGTCGGCTCATAACATTTTTTCCTTTTCCTTATTGATATGAGCAAGTGATGGGTAGTAAGTTTTTCCTAAGGTACGTGCGCGCCACCAGCCCTTCGATTTCTTACCTACAAGGATTTGCGGCACTTCAAAAATATTTTTCTTCAACACTAATGAGCTACGCCAAATTAAGCTAAATGTCCCTAAATCAGGCTCAATTATTAGTGTATCAATGACCGCTTTTTTATGTTCATCCTGCCCTTTTGTCCGAAAAAAAACCAAAGGCACTTCTATGGCTGGTAGGGTAAAGCTCACTTTACCTTGTTTCGTAAAGTTCAATAATTGCACTAGCTCTCCACCTTGCAAATAATTACATTGCTGATCAGGAGGGGCTGATTGAAAGTAGCGATCATCAAAGTCCGCAGGTAAAAAAGGAAACACATCATCAATCCACTGCTGATCGTAGGTGCCTGCATACTGAGCGCGCTCAGGCCATGCTCTTCCAATGGGTCCAAAAGCCACCGGCTTATAACTACCGTTTGGGTTACTGACATTTACCCCGCGCTCTTGAGTGTTAGGTAATGGTGTATTGTGCACAAGATTACTTTGTAAATTGCAGTGAAAACCTTTACCAAAAGGATTGGCCATATAAGCATCGCGCTTATCTGCATCGGGATGAAACTCGTCAATACCGCCAAAAGCCACATCGTAGCTGATCGGCATTTTTTGAAAGGGCTGCGCTCTAGTCGCTCCAATACCACCACTGCCAGTAAACCAAAAGCGATTGCCAACCACTTCGATCACTTTAGTGATACTGGCAACTTTTACTCCCACCTCAATGGCAGTCACTTTTTTACCTGTAGGTGCATGCGCAGAGCCGTTAATGAGCACATCGCATTTAGGCTTAAAAGGCGCATATTCTGATTCATAGGTAACGGCAGAATAACCGGCTTCACCACTAAATTGATCGGCTTCTACAATTGGCAACTGACTTTCACACAGCCTCGGTTTTGTGCCATCTAGCGGTATATTAAATGTCCCTTTAACGACCACTACAATGCTTTCCCTGCCGGTTTTATCCATCCCCATGGTATAACCTGTCAGCATCTGCGTTGCATTGAGCAATTCCATCTCATTTACACCTACTACTTTTAAACTATTTAATTCAACTGTACTGAGCCGCCTTTTATTCGATTCGCACCACTAGAGCGGCTTAGCAAATAACTGCCACGGATTAATATTTTGCCTGCTTTGGTCAAAGTGATACTGGCTTTACCACAACGTAATGTAATGTCTTTTTTGGCGCTCAATGATATCGATTCACCATCCATTTCAACGTTTAAAGGTAATTGTTGGGGAGCTGGTTGTGCAGCTGTGACCCGACCTTGAATGCGACCTATAATGAGTGGTCTAGCAGCATCCCCCGATTCAAATAACAAAGCGACCTCGCGGCCTATATCGTCAGCTGTTAACAGCACTGTAGAGCGCGCTGCGATAGCTATTTCACTCAGGCTGTTTGGGAAGACGACCAAGGGCACACCTTGATTATCAATACCTGCAAGCACACCAATCACAACATCGGATAATGCCGTATTAGCCTGTGTATCACTGCTTCGATCAATAGACATAACTACCCCCAGATATCACTTTCACTGTACTTAATTTTGTAGAATTTTTTTCCCTTTCATAACAATATTCTTGCTGGCTTTCGCATTCATTTTACCGCTGGCCTCAAAACTAATATCTTTGCCTTTAATCACCACTGTACCGTCTTTTTTCATTGATATTTCAGCTTTCCCGCATTTGATGGTGATGGCGTCCCCCGCTTCAATCACTAAGTTTTGACCGACATTTAGACTGTCATCTTTACCCACACTACTCGTGCGATTATCGCCAATGCTTAAACTCTGATCTTTCGCGATTTGCTTGGTTTGCCCAGCTCCAATCTTAAAGGTTTGATCAGAGCCCACTTCAACACTTTGAGAGCTACCAATATTAATGCTTTGTGTTGCTCCAATTTTGGTACTCTGCTTGGCACCTATTTCTATACCTTGCAAACCACCTATAACAATATTTTGCGCAGCTGCTATATTTATCGCTTCGTTTGCTTTTATTGTATGAGAGCGGCTAGCGCCTACTGTAATACTCTCATTGACAGCAACACTACGGGTGCGGTTAGCTCCAACACTTAACTTCTCATCAGCCCCCACAGTTTCAGTGCGATTATTACCAACACTCTCCGTTTGATCATTGCCGATTACTGCACTTTGATCATTGCCAACCTCTAAGCTTTGATCATTGCCGATTGTGGTCGTCTCGTTGTTACCGATGTTTTGTGTTTTGCTATTTTTAACCAGAATTTTTTGATTTTTTTCCGCCTGAAAATAAAGCTCTTCACTGCCTTTTTTATCTTCTAAACGGATTTCATTAAAATTGCTGGCACTTCCCCCTGTTGTGCTTTGCGACTTAATACCACTTTGAGTCTTGTTATCTGGCAGGCTATAAGTCGGCATATTCTGATCGTTATACACACGCCCAGTAATAATTGGCTTATCAGGATCCCCTTCTAAAAACTCGACTATTACCTCATGCCCTATTCGCGGGATAAACTGAGCTCCCCACTTTGGCCCCGCCCAAATTTGCTGCACACGCACCCAACACGAACTATTGTCATCATTTTTTCCCAACCTATCCCAGTGAAACTGCACTTTCACTCGGCCGTATTCATCTGGATAAATATCTTCACCTGCCGGCCCCACTACAATTGCCGTTTGTGAGCCTTGCACTATAGCTTTAGGTGTCGTACTGGTGGCTCGAAATGCTGTGTCAGAAGTAATGGCGTTAAAATCGCAGCGATACTCCTCTTCCTCTACATCGTTTTGGCTATTGTATTCATTGGATTTGAGACGGTAATTGGCAGCTGTCACTAAATATTCATCGTTCTGATCATCTCGAGGATGATCTATAAGTTTAAATTTTCCACCTACACTCATATTCAGCGCATCTGTTTGTGCTTTCATACATTGAAAACCAACCTGTTGTTCTTCTATTCTCGTTTGCGCGTAACTCCCACCTAAATCTGTCTCAGTGTAACCTCCGGGGTAGTCATACAACTTATTCTCAGATTGAGCATGATTTCGAGCGATCACGCGTTTCATCTGCAAGTCATTTTTAGGTTTTATAAAATCAAAATCTGTATGGGTGTAGCTCGTCGGTTTCATGTTGGAGCTAAAATACCAATTCGTCACAGTAGCGATGCCCAGCGCCTGCTCTAAACCAACAAGATGATAAGGCAAGGTGCTTTCACCTTGTAATTTCTGGTGACCAGATATGCTATCAGCCAACACTAAAATATGTTTGTCCTGATGGTGAGTGAAGTAATAATAAATCCCTTCTCGCTCCATTAAACGACTGACAAAATTAAAAGCGCTCTCACGATACTGTACGCAGTATTCAAGCGCCGGATAGGCTTGAGTTGTCAATAAATCATAATCACCAAAACCATGGTCATCAAACACCTCACAGATAATCTCAGGAACACTGATATTTTGAAAAATTTTGCAATCACAAGTCAGTGTCAGCAACCAAAACCAAGGATTGATAACCGCTTCATAAACGGCATAGCCTCCTTGAGATCTGTCCACTTGATTGAGCTGAGTGATATACCCATTAAAGTATCTCTCTTCACCTTCTCCCAACAGCATAGTGACTGTCGCTTTTTGCCCTAAAATTTCATCCACTACGAGCTCTTCACTCGGGCTATATAGTTTCAATCGATAGTGAAACAGGCGCCCCAGCTCCTCGCGCCCATCCATTTCCACGAATAACAACTCGCCTTCAGCTAACGCTGTTTGTATAGTGAATTGCCTAGCATTCATCTTAAAAATTCATCCTTTTCACCTTCGTCAAGCTATTCATCAAAGCTGTAACTAAACTCATTATCGGTGACCTGTACATGGATTCGTTTGACAGGCTCTTCTTGCATCATCTTGGTAAGCAATACTTGGCTGATGGACGGCAAAATACTGTTAGTCAGTATTGCATCTATCATACGACCACCCGATTCAAGCTCTGTGCAACGCTTAGCAATAAGCTGTAATACTTCATCATCATAGCTAAAGGGGATACCATGGTTATTCAGCACTCTTTGCTCAATACGCTTAAGCTGCAATTTTGAGATAGCCGCAATCATTTCATCACTTAATGGATAGAATGGAATAGTCACTAATCGACCCAGTAAAGCTGGCGGGAAAACTTCTAATAACGGGGCGCGCAATGCTTTAGTTATGCCATCTGGACTGGGCATTAAATCTGGATCTTTGCATAGATTACTTATCAGGTCTGTACCGGCATTAGAGGTGAGAATAATTAGTGTATTTTTGAAATCAATGACACGCCCTTCACCGTCTTCCATCCAACCTTTATCAAACACCTGAAAGAATATTTCATGCACGTCGGGGTGTGCTTTTTCCACTTCATCTAATAACACCACACTGTAAGGTCTGCGTCTCACAGCTTCAGTAAGTACGCCCCCTTCCCCGTACCCCACATATCCCGGGGGAGCGCCTTTTAAGCTCGATACGGTATGCGCTTCTTGATATTCACTCATATTAATAGTGATAATATTCTGCTCACCGCCATAAAGTGATTCAGCCAGCGCTAGTGCTGTCTCTGTTTTACCAACCCCTGATGTACCTGCCAGTAAGAACACACCGATAGGCTTACTCGGATTATCTAGCCCTGCACGGGATGTTTGTATGCGCTTACTTATCATATCTAAAGCATGGCGCTGCCCTATAATGCGTTTTTCCAACGTATCAGCAAGATTAAGTACTGTAGATATCTCATCCTTCACCATTTTGCCGACCGGAATACCCGTCCAGTCTTGCACAACACTAGCCACCGCTTGCTCATCTACCGTCGCCAAAATCAGCGGTGATTCTCCCTGTAATTCATGTAGTTGATGTTGTAAATCCCTCAACTGAACCAGCAGCGCAGCACGCTCTTCCTCACTGAGTAACACATCCTCATCTGAACCCTCTTGTGTCTCATTAGCAGCGGCTTCCTCCTCTTGTGCTACCTCATCTTCTTCATCAACACTGTGCTCACTCCCTCGCAGCTTTGCTCTGAGTGCTAATAGCTGATCTGCGAGTAACCGCTCACTTTCCCAGCGCGCTTCTAAAACGTTCAAGTTTTCTTGCTCTTGAAGCAATTTCGCTGATGCCGATTGATGGCGATCTTGTGTATCAACCCCTACGGCGGCTTCTCTGTCTATAATCGCTAATTCAACGTTTAAGGCTTCAATTGTACGACGGCTGTTTTCAACAACAGCCGGCACTGCGTGTTGACTAATTGCTACCCGAGCACAGGCTGTATCTAACAAACTGACAGCTTTATCCGGCAATTGGCGGGCGGGGATATAACGGTGGGATAGTTTAACGGCAGCCTCTAATGCCTCATCTAATAATTGTATTTGATGATGTTTTTCCAATGTTGTTGCCAAACCGCGCATCATCAAAATCGCTTTCGGCTCACTGGGTTCTAATACTTGTACCACTTGGAAACGTCTTGTCAAAGCAGGGTCTTTTTCAATGTATTTTTTATACTCAGCCCAGGTTGTCGCTGCAATAGTGCGTAACGTCCCGCGTGCTAACGCTGGCTTTAAAAGATTTGCAGCGTCTCCTGTACCTGCTGCGCCACCTGCGCCGACTAAGGTATGTGCTTCATCGATGAATAAAATGATCTTAGTGGCTGAAGATTGGACCTCTTCAATCACTTGTTTTAAGCGCTCTTCAAACTCACCTTTCATGCTAGCACCCGCTTGTAATAGGCCAACATCCAGCACTCTTAATTCAACATCTTTTAGCGATGGCGGCACATCACCTGCTGCAATGCGTTGAGCGAAACCTTCCACAACCGCAGTTTTACCGACACCGGCCTCACCGGTCAAAATGGGGTTGTTTTGGCGTCTGCGCATTAAGATATCAACAAGCTGTCGAATCTCATCGTCACGCCCCACAATAGGGTCCATATCTTCACTGCGTGCAGCTTCTGTTAAGTCCACAGTAAAGCGTTGCAAGGCCTCATTTTTACCCATCTGGGCTGGTGCCATCGCCTCACTCGCTTCACCTGGAGCTCCATGATCGCTATGTGATGCAGACAGCCCGCCCTCTGGTGATTGCTTAACGATTTGTGCAAAATCATCACTTAATGGCTCGTATTTAACCTTCTCAAATTCTTTTGAAATGCTTTTCAGCGCATTTCGCAAAGCTCGTGTGCGTACCATGCCTAAAATTAGATGCCCGGTACGCACTTGCGATTCATTATATAAAAGACTGCCGTACACCCAGCCACGCTCAACGCTGTCTTCTACTGTTGCCGATAAATCTGAAATAGAGGTAGCCCCTCTTGGCAGGCTATCTAAAGCGTTTAATATATCTTGAGTTAACTGGTTTGGCTCTAATTCAAAATGCTTGATAATGCAGTGTAAATCAGAGTTAGGGAGTTGTAATATCTGATGCAGCCAATGCACTATTTCTACATAAGGGTTACCGCGCATTTTACAAAACACTGTCGCGCCTTCAATCGCCTTATAGGCAAGCTTATTGAGTTTCCCAAATAACGCTGTGCGACTAATTTCAGACATTTTGACTCTCCTTATTTTCTAGGCATTACTTATTTCTATCAGCCATTACTGCTTTAAAGTAATTCTTGTAATGGATTCAAATAAAGCTCTGAGAAATCTTCCTTTGGTGCCTCATCAGCGATCCAGGTTGTCCACCCCAGTTGTCCAAATACACCTAAGCAAGCCGGCTTAACTTGTTCTGCTTTTAGTTTTGGCTGCACATCCCAATCAAACTCATCCCCTAGATAATTGCGTACGATTGCAATTAACCGATACAAGCTGATGCCACCAGGCAGTAATCGCTGGTATTCAACCAAACTTAAGGGGCCAAAGCTCAACCTAAACTTATTTTGGCACTCCCATACTTTTTCACCGAGTGTACTGGTTTCACCTAAGCTACCACTCAAGACTGTTTCACCTAAACGCAACTGATCAGCTGGCACTATCGATAGCCAATTACCTATGTACTGCTCAAGCGTCACTTGCACTGCAAAAAAATCACGTAATATTGAGAGCAGCCCTTCTGCATTTCTCACGGGGCTTATCATGTAACCGCTAAAGTGCATCTTTGCGTAATCAGGCATTTCATCGCAGTGCTGTAAGGTATCTGTCCCTAATCCGATAAAACTGGCAACCTTAGGTGAAAAAACATCTTCTTTAGGGCGATCAAGATTAACCGTCGGCTCAGAATCGGCCCAAATTCGATAAAACATTGATAGCAGGCGATGGTGGAATATATCGACAAAGTGAGTGAGGCTTTGATCCTGTGCATTCTTCACTCTATTGAGAGCATATTCCGTAAGATGTAGCGGTAGTGGTCCATTGCATCCAAACAAACCAAAAAAGTGCACACTCAATTTGGCTCTACGCGATCCTCCAGCATCAAAACTGGCCAAGGTTGCAGGGGCAAATATCATTGATACCTGCTGTCCAAAGCGAATAGCATCTTCTGCAGGCTTACGCGCATAACCTATTTTTGTTTTGTTTAAATTAACATTTTCAATTCGTCGTAACGCACTGTAGAAACCATAACGATATGGATGCTGATTTAAATTCTGGTAGAGCGTTAAACGATCTGTTTCTGACCTATCCTGATTGGCCATCGCATTATCTCTCCGCGTTCTTCTGTTTTTACAACTGTGATAGTGAACGAGTTAATTGATACATAGCGCGCAAAAAAGCGATCCAACACCGAACCTAACAAAAATACGCCCGAGCCCACAAAAGCACTCTCATCAAACACTGCACTTATTTCTAGCCCTCGCCCGAATGCTATCGGCCCTGCTATAGGTATTCGCCTTGTCACTTGAACTGCATCAATAGAGCGCAGCCCTTCTATTTGCTTTGTGATAGCAGCATCTTGCCCATCACCATAGAGCGAGAGCATCTCACGTAGCGCCGCTGCACCTGTTTCACCATTGCTGTTTTTCTTTTGGCTACCACTAGCTGCGAGATTGTCAGGCCCGCTATTCTTTAATGAGAGGTAATTAATAGATAAATGATTAATCAATTTCCAAGCGGTTTCACCGCTTTTATGAGAGAGCGAGGGTCGTGGTTTGGTTGGTCCTTTAATGCATTTTATTGCTGTGACAGGCGCACTTATATCTAACGAGAAATCAGACACTTGCTTTCCTACAGACATTTTTAAAGGCAAGTCTCGATTAGTACTCAAGATACTGATTTCAAGCTGTTTTAAACTCCCCTGATAAGGAGCTTCTTTACTGTCAACCAATGAGATATAACTCTCTGAGCCAATGTAATTGGATCTTAAACCCTGCCTGCGCTGGCTCTGTGAGATAAGCCTACGCTCACGATTAACACTAAAATATGCCTGCTGATTTTCAAAATCAGTAACATCGTTACATTGATAGAAAGGTAAAAATTTTTTCCTCTGCTCACTACTGTCACCTAACCCTGTCACTGACTCTATTTGAAATACTTCAAAATCAAGAGGTCTGGTGCGATCGACCACCACGTGATACCTATCCTGCAGTTGATTGAGGTGAAGGCGATCTGCGCGCTTTTGAAACAAGTTAATCACAGGGGTGCAATTCAAAGAAAAATCTTCTTTATCAACGCTATTTTCAAGCTCTACATCATAGCGATCAAACAAAACTATCAGCTCGAATACCTGCCCATTCGCTTGTTCCAACACCTTTAATAGGCCTTTAAAGCGTGCAAATAAAAAACGATCTGAAAAAGCGAAATATTCACGCAGTAATCGGTAGCCACTAAAACTGCGTGAATCATTCACAAATAGGCTCTGCTGATCATCAAAGCCCAACTGTTCTAGTGCCGCTACGTCAAGTACATGATCAATCTTTTTTGTGCCATCACTACAGCGTATAACCAAGGCAATACGATTACCGAAAAGTTGCTCATAGAGCTTTATCGCTTGGCTAGTATGCCCTGATAAATACACATCAAGCTTATCGAGTTGCACTTCAGACAGCTGCAATTGAGCAGTGGTTTTGAACTTGATACGTAACCCTGCTTTCGATTTTTTGCCTTCCAAAACAGGGATTGTTGCCACTGATCCCATATTCGAGAAATACTCAGCGCTAACCACTTCTATTGGCCACAAAGTAATTTCATGGGCGGTGCGATACTGGCAAGGTGTTTGCTCTTGTTCACTGAGGGTTGATTTCAGCTCAGTGCCCCTAGGTAAAGTCTGCCCAAGCTCTAGGCTTGCTTTTGTATCCGACGTGAACTGCACTATTGCCATTGAGGGGGTTGGCGTTAAAAACTGAGGGTAAATAATACTAAGTAAGTTTTGAGTGAAACGCGGGTATTGCGCATCTATTCGCAACTGCACACGGGCTGCTAAAAAGGCAAACCCCTCGTAAAGCCGCTCGACATAAGGGTCAGATGTTTCAATCGAGTCTATGCCTAAACGCCCTGCTATTTTAGGGTACTCACTGGCATACTCACTGCCCATCTCTTTTATAAATTGCAGCTCACGCTCGTAATATTTCAATAATAGCGGATCCATTTTACATCTCCGCGTGTTGGTCACATAACTTGAACATACCTGTTTCTAGGTCTAGCTCAGAGTTAAGGTATAAATGTTCAGGAGATGTCTGCCCCCAGATATCACATTCAATCACAAACCGTAACGCTGTTTTTGACATAGCATCTGTTTTGTAAATTTTTACATTCAAGGATTTTGCTAATATGCGTGGCTCGTAAGTGATAATGATGTTCTGTACTTTTTTTTGTAGGCTATATACATCCGTGTTCGCCACTAACACGCCTGCTAAATCTGGAATACCATAATTTAAAACGGATTGTGCAACATGCGGAAACGCATCTAAATCGACTACATCTTCAAGATTACCTGTGTTTAACAAGGCCGCTAAATCTCGCTTGATGAACTCACGTAAATTGCGCGCGTTAACTGTTAAGCGCGTTTTACTTTCAGCTTTTTTAAGCGATGAATGCAGCTTCTGATCTTTTACTTGGGCAGTGCTTTCTTGCTCACTGGTGTGCTCATCTGTCAGGTTACTTTGAAATAACATCGCATCATCTGTTAATCGATCAAGCAAAGAGGGTTGTAACTTATCGCGCTGCCATAATCCTGCCATAGTAGCTCCTAGTTACTGGTTAAAAGTAACCGACCTGATATCGAGTAAAGAAAGCTCGTCTTGATCAGTGGTAAACATACGTTGACCAAAACCACTGTATTCATCTTCTCCATGAGCTTGCCAGTGCGTTTGGCGTGATAGCAAAAGGTCTGTCTCGTTTGTATCACTTGCTGCTAATGGGTCATAGCGACAAGGTACTAGTCCCACAACCTCACCATGATTCACCCAAGTGAATGAGCAGGGAGCCCACACTAAATCTCTCAAATCTTGCGGCGCCTCAAAATCCATCCTTTGAATTTGATTAAAGGGGACCCAATAATATTCACCACCTATGAAGGCTTCGATAAAAGGCCCTATTCTGCTATCGGCATCAGCAATCCAAGAAAAGGCGAGCTGATCATCACTATTAACAATCGCCACATTTCCACTACTTGATGGCGCTTGTTCGTAAGCTTGTTCGCGAAACTGTTGAGCTTGAGTAATATCTCCCTTTATCAATAATGCTAACGCTTGCACACACAGAGCCATCCACTGTTCTGGCTCACCAAAGATTAGCGGTGATTGACGCCCTGAAAATACTTTCACTCGGAGCTTTTCGCAGCGTATCGCTTCGCGATAAGTCTGGCACATCATCAGTGTTTCTGGATTTAGATCCAAACTGACATCTAGCTGTGTTAAGGCTCGATCCCACTGCCCTAACACGGCTAATAATTGAAACAGAAAAACCCGCTTTTTAGGATCAGCGGGGTTTTCGCGAACACTGTCCTGTAGCTGCATTAAAGCACCGTTCAGATCGCCTGCTAACACTGACTCTTCAGGACCCATTTAAGCACTCCCTGTATTACTAAGAATTGATCGTTCAGGGGATTTATGAGGATTTATTAGCTTCCATATCCCAAGAGAATTCAGGTCCTGGTACACCAGAGCCATCTGGTTTCTGCTCTTGATATTCCACTTTGACTTTGGCGAAACTCAACGAACAATTCTCTGTTAATCTATCTTCTCCACCGCTGCCACCGGTGGAAACACTAGTGACAATGCAATCAGTCATCGTTATCACAATGTACTCAAGAGGTTCATCGCCTGCTTTTCTCACCACTAGCTTAGCCTCTTTGATATGCGAGCCTTTCGCGCAATAAAGCATTAAATTCCCGGAGGATTTATCGAAGTAATGAGTAAAAGATAAATCTTGGACGTTCACTTTACCTGAACCACCGCCACCACCGTAGTGCATACTACCTGACTGACTCATGCCCCAGCTCCATGCGAGAATATCTATCTCTCCTTTGTGTTTGTCGTCTCTTGCTTCACCTTCAATGCCCTCTAACTTCAAAAACATATCTACAGCCATGATCTCTCTCCCTTAATCAATTTCCTTGATCCTTAATCCATCTCGCGGTTAAAGCTCTATGGTTACATCCAATACAACTTTAACTCCCTTTCACAGAAGGCAGTTTTGACACTAACCTCAACGATACGGTTAACCCTTCCAGTTGATAGTGCGGTCGTAAAAAGAATTTAGAGGTGTAATACCCCGGATTCCCCTCTACTTCTTCCACCACCACCTCAGCGGCAGCTAGTGGTTTGCGAGCTTTTGTTTCCTCGGTAGAATTAGCAGGATCTCCATCCACATAATTCATAATCCACTTTTGTAACCAGCGCTGCATATCCTCTTTTTCTTTAAACGAGCCTAACTTATCGCGCACAATGCATTTCAAATAATGCGCAAAGCGACAGCTGGCGAATAAATACGGAAGGCGCGCGGCTAAGTTGGCATTCGCAGTAGCATCTGGGTCGTCATACTCAGCGGGCTTTTGAAGTGATTGCGCACCGATAAAAGCGGCAAAATCTGAATTTTTCTTGTGCACTAAAGGCATATAACCATTTGCTGCAAGCTCTGCTTCACGTCGATCGCTAATGGCTATTTCAGTCGGGCATTTCATATCCACACCGCCATCATCTGTCGGGAAGGTATGTGTTGGTAGCCCCTCTACTGCACCACCTGATTCAATGCCGCGGATCCTTGAGCACCATCCATAATTTTTAAAGGAGCGGTTAATATTCACCGCCATCGCATAAGCTGAGTTAGCCCAAGCATATTTGCTGTGATCACTACCTTGTGTATCTTCTTCAAAATCGAACTCTTCAACCGGGTCTGTATCACTGCCGTAAGGTAGCCGAGCAAGAAAGCGCGGCATTGCCAAACCCAGATAACGCGCATCTTCTGATTCTCTGAGCGAGCGCCAGCCAGCGTATTCAGGGGTTTGAAAAATCTTGGTCAAATCACGCGGGTTACTCAGTTCCTGCCAAGAATCCATCTGCATCAGCTTAGGGTCAGCTGCCGTGATAAAAGGCGAGTGAGACGCTGCTGAAATTTGTGCTATTTCCCCAAGTAACTCAACATCTTGAGGGCTGTGATCAAAATAGTAATCACCAATTAAGCAACCGTACGGCTCCCCACCAAATTGACCGTA